>CAZJBA010000148.1:0-4585 GCA_964544065.1 uncultured Anaerolineales bacterium
AAGTCATCCGCCACACGGACGAGATCGATCTCTTTGGGATTGGCGACGATAATCTTGGCGCCGTTTTGCGCCGCTCGCCGCATCCGGTGTCCAATCACGGGATGTGCTGCGGTCGTATTGGAGCCAATCACGAACATCGTTCCCGCGTCGTCAATTTCGCCAATCGAGTTGGTCATTGCGCCAGAGCCAAAGGTTGTGACCAGACCGGCCACGGTAGGAGAGTGTCAAAGGCGGGCGCAGTGGTCGACGGTATTCGTCCCCATGACTGCGCGGGTGAATTTTTGAACAGCGTAATTATCTTCGTTGGTGCATTTGGCCGAGGTCAGAGCAGCAAATTTATCCCCCTTGCGATCTTTGAATTTGCTGGCGATCAGCTCCAGGGCTTCCTCCCAGGAGGCCTCGACAAATTCGCCGTCCTTCTTGATCAACGGTGCGGTCAAACGATCGGGATGATTGACAAAGTTGAAACCGTAGCGCCCCTTGACGCAAAGACTGCCCTGATTGGCAGGGCTTTCGCGGTCGGCCCTGGCGGTGACGATCTTGTCTCCCTTGACGCCAAAGTAGATGCCGCAGCCCACGCCGCAATAGGCGCAGGTGGTACGCACTTGGCGGGCGACGACCTCAGGCTTCTTGGGAACCAGGGCGCCGACGGGGCAGCGAGAAACACACTCGCCGCAGGATTCGCAAATCGAATCGACAAAGCCTTTATCTCCAAAGGTGCCGATCACGGTCTCAATGCCGCGGTTGATGAATCCCAGAGCGCCTAAGCCGACAATCTCTTTACACGTACGCACGCAGATGCCGCAAAGGATACATTTGTTGGGGTCGAATTGGAAAAAGGGATTGGAAGCATCAATGGGGAGTTGCCTACCCAGAGGCCGAAGATCGTCTAATTGCTCCGGCTGAACGCCCAAATACGAGGCAACGCGGAGAAGCTCACAATCATCGGCGGCCTCACAGGCGAGGCAATCCATGTCATGATCCATAATCAACAATTCCATCGCCACTTTGCGTGCTCGATAAATGGTTGGGCTATCGGTTTTTACATCGATCCCTTCCCTGGCAGGCGTCATGCAGGACATGACCATGGGACCGTCGTCAACTTCAATGCCGCACAGGCGGCAGGCGCCCACAGATTCCAGATCGGGGTGATAACAAAGATGGGGGATATAAATATCGTTGGCCAAAGCGGCTTCTAGTATCGACATGCCCTCTTCGGCGACAACGGGTTGTCCATCGATGGTGAATTTGAATTGATCACTCATATAAAGATTCTCCGTTTCTATCCGGCTGCTACTCACACAACCGGTTCAGGTTCTGCTACTTCTTCACCAGTACGAATTTCGACCGAGAAAACCTTCGGCGGGCAGACTTCGTAACATACGCCACATTTGATACACAGGTCTTGATCGATGCGGTGAACTTCTTTCTGCTCTCCGATAATCGCATCGACGGAACAATTGCGGCGGCACAATCCACAACCTACGCATGAATCCAGGATATGGTAGGAGATGAACTCCTTGCATTGCTTCGCCGGACAGGCATTGTCGTAGATGTGAGCCTCATATTCATCCCGGAAATAGCGGATCGTCGTCAAAACAGGGTTGGGAGCGGTCTGGCCCAAACCGCACAGGGATCCGCTTTTGACACCGTGGGCCAGCTCTTCGAGACGCTCTATATCTCCCGGGCGGCCGCGTCCCTCAACGATATCTTCCAGAATGGTGAGCATTTGCTTGGTCCCAATCCGGCAGGGCACACATTTTCCACACGATTCTTTCTCGGTGAAGTCCAAGAAATAGCGCGCCACGTCAACCATGCAGGTATCTTCGTCCATGACGACCATACCACCAGACCCCATCATGGAGCCAGCTTCGATCAGAGAGTCATAGTCCACCGGCGTATCCAGGAAGGATTCGGGTAGACAACCCCCCGAAGGGCCGCCGGTCTGGACAGCCTTGAACTCTTTGCCACCCAAGATGCCACCGCCAATATCATAGATGATCTCCCGGAGGGTGACACCCATGGGGACTTCGATCAAACCGCTGTTGGCGATCTTGCCGGTAAGGGCAAAAACGGCCGTTCCCTTGCTGCTCTCGGTGCCGATGTCAGCAAACCATGCTGATCCATTTTTGATGATCAGTGGGATGTTGGCATAGGTCTTCACGTTGTTGAGCAAGGTGGGTTTGCCGTACAGACCTTCGTTTGCCGGGTAGGGAGGCCGGTTGCGGGGCATGCCGCGATTGCCTTCAATGGAGGTAATCAAGGCCGTCTCCTCGCCGCAGACAAAAGCACCCGCGCCGTGGAAGATATCAATGTCAAAATCAAAATCACTGCCCAGGATATCCTCGCCGAGAAAACCTTGTTCCCTGGCCTGTTGTATGGCAATTTGTAGCCGTCGTATGGCCAAAGGATACTCGGCTCGACAATAGATATACCCCTGCGTTGCACCAATAGCAAAACCCGCAATGATCATCCCTTCTAAAACGGAGTGAGGATCCCCCTCCAGGACAGAGCGATCCATAAAAGCTCCTGGGTCGCCCTCATCGGCGTTGCAAAGCGCATACTTAACCTCTCCCTCCGCATCCCGACAAAATTGCCATTTCAATCCCGTCGGAAAACCGGCTCCGCCTCGCCCTCGCAAACCTGATTCTTTCACTTCCTCAATAATTTTAGAAGAGGACATGGTCAAAGCTTTTTCCAACGCCTGATAAGTACCTACAGCCAAGGCATCACCAATGTCCTCAGGGTTGATCTGACCACAATTCTGCAATATCAGACGTTTTTGCTTCTTGTAAAAGGGTATTTCATGATATGTGGGAATCTTTTCCTCGGTGAGTGGTTCCTTATAAACCAGACGTTCAACCGTTTGTCCATTCTTGATATGAGATTCCACAATCTCAGGGACATCTTGAAGTTTTACGTGCGCGTAAAAAATATCTTCTGGCTCGATGACAACAATAGGCCCCTGCTGACACATACCATGACAGCCCGTGAATTTGACCTCTACTTCAGATTCCCGAAGCTCCTCTTCAAACGCAGCTTGAATTTGAGGTGACTTCGAAGATTCACAGCCTGTTCCTCTACAAATTAGAATAGTACGTTTATTCTCTTCCATTCTTCTTTCCTTCTTCTTTCAAGAGTTTGCGCACTTCATTTTTGGTCAAATTGCCGTGCACTTCCTCATTGATCGTGATAACGGGGGCCAAGGCGCAACACCCCACACAAGCCACAGTTTCTACCGTATAGGCTTGATCCTCCGTGGTTCCCTCGCCTTTGAGTCCCAACTGGTCGGTGATCTCTTCGAAAATGGCAGGAGCGCCGCGAACGTGGCAAGCTGTTCCCCGACATACCGAAACAATATTATCCCCGGTTGGGGTAAATCGAAACTGAGCATAGAACGTGGCCACCCCATAAATATCGCTTTCGGGGACGTGCGTAAAATTGGCTATTTCTTTCAACAGGGGTTCAGGAAGATAAGTATACTCTTCTTGAACGCTTTGCAAAATGGGGATGATTTCTTCTCGAGTTCCCTCAAATTGCGTAAATATGTTTTCTAATGTTTTTTCCATGGTAGCTCCTTATACTTCAACGTGTAAATTTTTGATCAGTATACACGCAACGATGCCTACGAATCGGACGATGTCATCAAGCCCAATCGCTGGGGATGGCTGTAGACCTTCATGCGGCCGCGCCGGGCGTAACCGACCAGGGTGATCTTCCAGGCCCGGGCCATCTCCACCGAGAGCGATGTGGGCGACGTTCGTGAAGCGATGAGGGGACATCCCATCACGGCGGCCTTCCGGAGCATCTCCGACGAGATACGCCCTGTACAGAGCAGGATACGCCCTTCCGTTTCAATTTTCTCGAGAAGACACACGCCGCGGAGTTTATCAATGCTGTTATGGCGGCCAACATCTTCGGCCACGGCCAGAAGCTGATCTTGTTCCGGGTCCATCAGGCCGGAAGCATGAACACCGCGGGCGCGGGCATACAAGCTTTCTCGCGATTGCAGCGAATTGAACGTATCAAGGATCTGTTCCGGCTTGACGCGCAGGGAAAAGCGAATCGGTTCTATCCCCACGGAGGGATCATCAAAGGTGACCCCACCGCCACACCCGGAGGTCACAATCTTGCGTTTGGGTTTTTCCACCTCATGGGTGAGCCAGACATCAATGCAACATCCATTGGATGTGACCCAGAGAGTCTCTACCTCCTCCACACGCTCAATCAGGCCTTCGTTCTTCAAGAAACCCAGCGCCAACCAATCCTGATGAAGAGGCGTTCCCATCAGGGCGGCGATCTCTTCTCCGTTGACATAGATGGTCAGGAGCTCTTCTTCAATGACTTCACCTTCGACAAGCTCCCACGTTTGCTGATATTGATGCCAACGGATCTGCACGGCTCCTGGTTCTTGCATAGTAGTGCTAAAAAATAAAATCAATAATAACGATTAGGAAGGGTGGCCCTACCAAAGGTAACAGCCACCCTTCTTATTACATTTCAGTTTCGTAGGCTGCGTCCAAAACTAGAACTATGACAAGCCTACAACCTCGCCTGTTTCCACATCGATATCGATTTCGGTGAA
>CAZJBA010000148.1:4685-7263 GCA_964544065.1 uncultured Anaerolineales bacterium
TCGGTGGCAACGGTTTCGATCTTTTCTTTGATGGACATATCGTCATCGTAGAGGAAATCGAAGTTGTTTTCCTCTTCTTCGATAGCTTTGACCACAGCGCGGGCCAGGTCAGCACCACCGGCGCCGCCGTTGAGCCACACTTCACTGACAACGGCATCGTAAGCACCCGTTTCTTTGGCGCGCTTGCGGATTAATTCAACCTCAGCATCACTATCGCTATTGAAACGGTTGACGGCCACTACAACCGGGACGCCAAATTTGCGTGCGTTCTCGATGTGTTGCAACAGATTTGGCAAGCCCTTTTCTAACAGTTCCAGGTTCTCTTCTGTGTAGGCCTTGTCCAGCGGTTTACCGGCCACGACCTTGGGGCCACCGCCATGCATCTTGAGGGCACGCACGGTGGCAACCATGACCACACAGTTGGGAACCAGCCCACTGACGCGGCTCTTCAGGTTCATGAATTTTTCCATCCCGCAGTCAGCGCCAAAGCCAGACTCGGTAACCACATAACCATCTTCGCCCACTAACTTAAGGGCAATTCTGTCAGCCATGATGGAGCTATTGCCCTGAGCAATGTTTGCAAACGGTCCGGTGTGAACAAAAGCGGGGCTGCCAGGCAATGTCTGCATCATATTGGGCTTGATGGCGTCTTTGAGCAAAACGGTCATGGCGCCAGCTACGTTCAGGTCTTCGGCCGTGATCGGCATAACAGGGCGATCAACGTGGCGTTTTCCGCCCGTTTTGTTCGTGCCGATAATAATCCGGCCCATGCGTTCGCGCAGATCAGCCAAGCTGCTGCACATGCCTAAGGCAGCCATAATTTCGGAGGCGACTGTAATGTCATAGCCGGTTTCGCGCGGCAGACCATTGCCGCCTTTGCCAACAGTGATGTCCCGCAACGCCGCGTCGGAAACATCCACCACGCGCCGCCATTGAATTGAATCGGGGTCAATGTTGAGGCGGAACATGCGCTCTTTGTCCTCTTCGCTCAGGTCAGAGGGCTTTTCAGACTCAATGCCCAATTTATCCAAACGTTTGCGCATGGAATCGGTGTATTCACCATCCGGGCAAAGGGCTTTCGCCAAGAAGTCTGTGCTCCAGCGGGATTCCTTGGCCATGCGATTTTCAATTGCAGCGGCCAAAAGGTTATGGGCTGCACCAACAGCGTGAATATCGCCGGTCAGGTGCAAATTGAAGTCTTCCATCGGTACAACCTGGGCATAGCCGCCACCAGCCGCACCACCCTTAATACCAAAAGTGGGACCCTGGGAAGGTTGACGAATGCAGGTGAAGACAGTCTCACCAATATAATGAAGTCCCTGGCTCAAGCCAATGGTGGTAACGGTTTTACCCTCGCCCAAAGGCGTTGGGGTGATCGCGGTCACATCAATGTATTTTCCATTGGGGGCATCTTTTAAGCGCTCGAGGACATCCAGCTTTACCTTGGCCTTATACTTGCCGTAAAGCTCTAGCTCATCATCCAACAAGCCAACACTCTTTGCTACTTCTTTGATAGGTAACTTTTCAGCAGCATGAGCGATGTCAATATCAGAAGGAACGGGGTGCTTGATTTCAATAGGCATTTTTTACTCCTTTTCAATAGAAATAGACGAATGAACAAAATTACTCACCGTGAGCCATTTTGGCTGATTTCACAGTGTTGCGCAGCAACATCGCGATGGTCATCGGGCCAACGCCGCCGGGGGAGGGGGAAATCCAACCGGCCACTTCCTTGACCTCGTCGAAGGCAACGTCGCCGGTCAGGTAGTAGCCTTTTTCCTTGCTGTCATCGTCAATGCGATGTGTGCCAACGTCGATGACGGCAGCGCCCGGCTTGACCCAGTCTTTCTTGACCATTTCGACACGGCCAGCCGCCGCAATGAGCACATCAGCTCCACGGCAAACCTCGGGCAGATCTTGGGTGCGGGAGTGGCAGATGGTCACGGTGGCGTTGCGTTTGACCAGCAACAAAGCGGCAGGCATGCCGACGATGTTGGATCGACCGATCACAACCGCGTTGGCGCCTTCGAGCTCGACGCCTGATTCTTCCAACAGGTACATGACGCCATCGGGGGTGCAGGGCACAAACAGGGGCTCGCGTCCCTTTTGGGCCAGGCGGCCAATGTTAATCGGATGGAAGCCATCGACGTCTTTTTCTACGCTGATGGTCTTCAAAACGGCTTCGTCATCCAGGTGGTCAGGAAGCGGCAACTGCACCAAAATACCGTTGACGGCCGGGTCGTCATTAAGCTCTTTGACCAATGCTTCCACTTCTTCTTGGGAGGCATCAGCCGGAAGCGTGTGGCCAAAAGAATTAATCCCGGCTCGCTTGCAGGCGCGCTGCTTCATACCCACATACACCTCGGAAGCGGGATCTGCACCCACCAAAACGGTAGCCAGGCCAGGTGGATCGAATCCTTGCTCCACGAGCATAGCTGCATCTTCAGCAGCTTTCTCACGCACCTGTTTGGCAATCGCTCTACCATCAATGATCTTAGCTGTCATAACAATCTCCTCTTTTCTGAATTGTAACCGTTCAGGGTCTGAGTAAAATAACCTGAAATGGAACACGGATGTC
>CAZJBA010000149.1:0-7255 GCA_964544065.1 uncultured Anaerolineales bacterium
AGTAAGCCACGGAGCGCAGTCCGACGGAGTGGCGTTATAAGACGGAACTCCGCTTCGCTGCGTTCCTGACTACGAGCGATGAACTTCTTTAGAACAGTCGAATTTGGTTTCGAAGTGCAATGGCAGTTTTCCTGTCACCGTAGCCGAGAGGGAAAGCGCCGGTTGTTTGTTCGCGTAGGTGGGCGAGACCCATCCCCACGTTGGCGAGGCTGAACCTTGGCCGTGAAGCACCTTGCCCGCCCGGACGAGTTGGAACTTGTGATCGCGTTGCCCTGACTGGACCCCTCCCCTGTAGTCCCCTCCCCGAAATCGGGGAGGGGACGCGAGCTTGCGAGCAGGGGTGGGGTTGTTAAGTTGTAAATCTTTATCTGACGGCTGGGTTTCGATCGTAATTGTGACCCAACCGCGCGGGCTTTCCAATTTCAGCGCCAGGTGTCCGGCTCCGCTTGCCGCGATTTCCCAGGGCCAGTCGGGCAGCAGCCAATGCAGCCGGGCGCTGATTGTTTTGGATTGTCCTTTCATGGATAACAAATCATCTTCAACCAGCCAATGGTCGTCTGCCTGGGCGGTGACACTGCGGCGGTGGGTGACGCCCAACTCGCGGTAGCCGTCGTGTTCGGCGACCAGTCGCCTCCATGAACCGTCCTCGGCCCGGTCTCCATCCACGATGCGGGCCTGGGCTTTGTCCACGTAGAGAAAGCGCCCGGCCCGGGTCATCTGGTCGCGGCCCTCCACCGTGACGGTGTTGTGCACGGCCGCGCGGGTGAGAGCATTGTCCCACGGTGGATCGGCATTGTAAAGGTAGCTGCCCGCGTCCTGAGCCAGATTCAGGCCTCGCCACCACAAATCGAGATGGAGTTGATCGGCGTGGCCGGGACGTCCGTGGAGATCAGCCGCGCGCAGATATGCCCAAGACGTTTTGTCGCCTAGGGTGGTAGCCCGAAAACAAATGCATTCATTCATCTGCTGATAGTCGGAACGTTTTTGCCGGGACATGCAACGCAAAACACGTTTAAGTACATTGTTTCTAACCTGTTTCAACAGGTTTCTTGTAGCAGCTACCAAATTCATTTGGTAGTTTGGAGTCCTTCGTGGTAAATCAACGTTCCGTTGCGTGGTTTCAATTTCATCTTTGGGACACAGCCATAAGCGGATCTCATCCCCCGGCCCCGGCTCGAAAGCGGGCTGCCCCAGGAAAGCGGACGCGGCTGCTTGCAGCACCGGGCGATGATCGTGGAACGGGCGGATGGTCAAGGGCAAGATGTAGGCCCCATCGTTGGGCCCCAGGTTGGGGACGCGGCCGGTTTGTCTGTCGGTCAGGGCCAGCAGCCAGCGGGTGGCCTGATGCAGCTTTTGTTTCGCTTCTGGGCTTATCCTTCCGTCGGCTTGATCGGTTTGTTCAAGGGCATGCACCCAAAGCGCCAGTTGGAGCATCAGGCGATGGTAGTTCGTGCTTTGTTGTATGTAAGCACCCTCGGCGCTGATCTGCATCTCAAGGCCGCGGTTGAACCACCTCCAACCAAGTTTGCGCCAGCGATGGGCGCAGGAGTGGTGGGACAGGGCCAGCCCGGCGGTGAGCAGCCCGGCGGCTTCGCTGAGCAAATGATTGTTGTTCTGGGCTCTGGCGTAGAGCAGTGTCGGCGGAACCCGCTCGGCGTGTGCGACCAGCGCCTGGGCCAGGCGGGCTTGGCGTTGGGGCGTCGCATGGAACGAATCGGCAAAAATTTGAGCGGCGAAGACGAAGGCGAGTATCCGCAGGGCGACCTCTTGTCCCGATATCCAGTTGGGGCCCTGATTGGGCGGGTTGGCGTCCAAAAAGCGCTCCGTGGACGCCCAGAAGGCCTCGGCGTAGCGTTCATCGCCGCTGAGGTGATAAGCGCGCCCCAGCGTGTAGGCCCAGCCGAAACGGGCCGGTTCCCAGATCAGTTTGACGTCATGGAAGATCTCGTTCTTGTAGCTGGACGCCGGGATGGCCGCTTGGCCGCGCTCATAGCGAGTCCAGTGTCCCAGTTCTCCGGGAACGGTGAGACGCAGGGGAACGGGATCCGCTCCGAACAGGCGGGTTTGTCCGGCCACAATGTCGTCCGCTTCGGCCAGCAAGCGATCCATGCCCTCCTGGCCGAGAATGGCGACAAGGTCGTCTTTATCGGGCAAATCCAGCAAGGGCTGGATGGATCCCTGGGGTGGATCGGGTTGTTGGGCGGGCGTCCTCCAGCGCAAATACCCGCTTTTGAGCAGGATTTGATACCAGGCATACAGCCAGACCTGTTTGGGGCCTAGCTCGCGCAGCGCTTTGAGGGCGAGGGTTAATCGTGACATGAAAGAATATTTATCCGCAAGTTTGTAGTGAGCCACGAAGCGCTTTCCAGCGGAGTGGCGTTTGGGGCGATGGCGCTCCGCGCTGCTCCGTGCTTGACTACCAAGTACTCCGCTCTCCCCGCGGGAGCACCCTAAGGGTATGCTTCGCGAAGGGGCTGGGGGTGAGGGGGAGACTTGCTAAATCTCTACCCGTTCCCCACTTCTTAAGGCCTCGACGGCGGCGAAGCTGGCCCGGGTGACTCCAAAGAGTTGCTCGTAGGGAATCGTTGGGGCGCCGCCTTGGAGAATCGCTTGGGTAAAGGCTTCCCATTCGGCCCCGTGGCCTTTGTCCTGGCGCAGGCGCGAGCGGACTGTTTTGCTGCGGCCTTGGTGCGTCATCCTTAGCGAGCGGTAGTCATCCAGGACGGCGACGCGTCCGCCTGTGAAGACTTCGACACATTCCTTGGGAAAGGCTTTGTCGCCGTTGGCCAGATAGGTGAGTGTGCCCAGCGAGCCGTCGGGAAAGCTGAAGGTCAGCACGGCGTTGTCTTCCCGGTAGCGGCCCGCGTCGGGCAGAGCCCGGGCAGTCACCGAGACCGGCGGCGCCCCGGCCAGGAAGGTGAGAAAATCGATGAAGTGGCAGCCCTCGCCGATGATCCGCCCGCCGCCGACCTCGGGATCGTGGAGCCAGTGTGTCAGGGGCAGATAGCCAGCGTTGACACGGTACTGGGCGACGAAAGGTTCCCGACTTGGGGCCAGGAAGGCTTTGAGTTGCTCGGCGAGGGGGGCGAAGCGGCGGTTGAAGCCGACCGTGAGAAGCTGGCCCGACGAGGCTTGAAGTCCTTCCTCGATCGCGGCGAGTTGCTTGCCGTTGATCGCCAGCGGTTTCTCGACGAAGACGTGTTTGCCCGCTTCCAGGGCGGCGACGATCTGCTCGGCGTGCAGATCGTGGCGGGTCAGGATGGCGATCGTGTTGATCTCGTCGTCGGCGAGCAGTTCTTCCGGCTCGCCTGCCGCATAGCGGAAGTTGAATTTCCCGGCGGCGTGATGGGCGCTCATCCCTGAACCCGAGACAATCCCGACCAGTTCGACCGCATCGATGGTTTTCAGGGCGGGCAGCATCACCGCGTTGGCAAAGTTGCCTGCTCCCAGCACACCGAGCCGGACGGTGTCTTCCTGCTTGATCGCTCTCGGTTCGCTGCCGACGAAATATTTGCGCCGCGGCGCTGGCTGAGCTTCTTCTGCTCCCGGATAGGTGAGCACCACGCCCAGGAATGGCTCTGCGCGTTTCCCGGTGATCAATGCATAGGCCTGGGCGGCTTCTGCGATGGGGAAGCGGTGGGTGACCAATCCCTTGGGATTCAGATCGCCGCGGGCGATCAAATCGACGACCGCTTCCATGTTGCGGCCTTCGGTCCAGCGGACGTAGCCGATGGGGTAATCATGGCCCGCTTCTTCGTAGCCGGGGTCATAGCGCCCCGGGCCGTAAGAGCGCGAGTTGATCAGGTTGAGTTCTTTGTGATAATAAATTTTGCGGGGGACGTCCAGCCCAACCGCACCGGTGGCGACCACGTTGGCCCGGTCCCGGGCGATCTCACCGGCCAGTTCAACGGGGTCGTTGGAAGGCGTGTCCGCGCAGATCAGCACGGCGTCGACGCCGCGGCCGCGAGAAAAGGCTTGGGCGGCCTCTTCCGCTTGATCACGAGAAACAGCCTCGGCTCCTAATTGGCACGCCCGCTCCACCCGTTGGGGGTCCAGATCGACTCCCAGGACGCGGCATCCCGCCGATTGGGCGATTTCGACCATCATCAACCCCAGCAGGCCCAGCCCAATCACGGCCACACGTTCGCCAAGTTGAGTCTTGGCCAGGCGAAAGCCGTGCAGCGAAATGGCCGCCAGGGTGGTGAAGGCGGCGGATTCAAAGTCTACGTTGTCGGGCAAGGGGGTGAGTAGATTTTGGGGCACGAGGGCATACTCGGCGTGGACGGCGTAGCCGCCTCCGGCGCAGGCGACCCGGTCACCGACGTTGAAACCGGCCAGCCCTTCTCCGACCGCGACGATCGTCCCGGCGGAGGAATAGCCCAGCGGCATGGGCTGATCCAGGCGGTTGAAGGCCGCTTCGACGGTGGAGAGAATCCCCTCCCGTCTGGCTTTGTTGAGCACCTGCCGGACGAGATCGGGACGCGAGCGGGCTTTGCCGACGAGATTTTTTTCGGCGAACTCGACGACCATCCGTTCGGTGCCCGCCGAGACCAGCGATGCGTGGGTGCGCACCAGGGCCATTCCCGCCCGGGGTGTTGGCCGGGGCACCTCGGCGACGCTGGTTTCACCGCTGCGAAGATTTTGAAGGACTTGTTTCATCCTAATTTTGCCTTTCGGTTTTGGTATTCACCACATGCGAAGAACGCCTGGAAGCGAGTGCATGATCGGGTCACAAAGTTTGTTTTTTCTTCAGCGGCGCACGGGGATCGCTTTGCGTCCCCTTTGGGGAAAGTCCCCGTGCTACTTAACAGCGCCGGACGCCATCGGCGTGCCTTCGGCAAATCCGGCTGTAAGGGCACAAAGAAAGCCTTTGTGTGCTATGTGTCTCCGTGGTGAGAATCATTTAAGGTTTTCTGTCAAATCACTTACTTGCTGGGTCAGTTCCCCCCACTCCTCCAGGCTGAGGGATTGTGCCCGGCGGCGGGTGTCGATCCCCGCGGCTTGCAAGACGGCTTCGGTTTTCTCTTTGGGCCAGCGCATCCCTGCTGAGAGAGAATTGCGCAGAGTTTTGCGTTTCTGGCTGAACCCGGCCTTGGCCAACTGGAAGAAGAGTGGGAGGGACTCTTGGGGGATGCGCGGCTGCGGAAGCAAATCAATCCGCACAACAGCGGAATCCACGTTCGGCCGCGGATAGAAGGCTCCCGCGGGGATGCGGGCGACGATGTCCGGCTGACCGTAAACTTGCACGCCCAGCGCCATCAGGCTTAAATCGCCCGGCTGGGCGCAAATCCGCTCGGCGACTTCTCTCTGCACGGTCAGGATCATCCGTTGAGGCTGGGTTTCGGATTCGAGCAGGTGCTGGATGATCGGGGAGGTGATGTAATAAGGGATGTTGGCCACCACGGTGTAACGATCCTCCGGCATCAGTTCCTGGGGATCGGTTTGGAGGATGTCAGCCCGGACGATGGAAATGTTGTCGAAGGGTTTCAAGGTCTCCCGAAGGAGCGGCAGCAGCTTGGCGTCGATCTCGATGGCGACGACATGCCCGGCAGCGATGGCCAAACGGCGCGTCAGACTGCCGATCCCGGCACCAATTTCGAGAACAAATTCATCCCCCCGGAGATCGGCGGCAGCGACCACTTTATGAAGAGCGGTTTCGTCGATGAGAAAATTTTGCCCCAGACTCTTGTCGGGGCGCAGTCCATGCTGGCGCAGCAAGCTGGGGACTTTTAGAGGGGGTAAGTCAGATTTCATAACCGTATTTTGACTCAATCAGACAAAACTTAACGCAGAGCCGCAGTATCTTCTCAAAAAATCGGGGAATATGTAGCCGAGATTTCCAAATCTCGCTTCTGCGGGGTATAGAAACCCCGGCTACATAATCGTTTCCCCAAAATATTGAGAAGATACGAGCCGCAGAGTAAAAAAGAAAAGTTATCTCTGCGTCTCTGCATCTCACCGTCTCTGCGTTAAAGTTCTAATACATTTTGGCGTCAACCCGAAAAATTTCAACGTGGGGCTGCAGAGACGGTGAAAAATTACGGACAAGTCGGCTCTTTCGGTTTGTCGGGCCAGGTTCCAGCCTGGAAACGGTCGAGATAGCCGCGGATGACGTCAAAGTCGGCCTTCCAGATGAAAGTTGTATCTTCGGCGATGGGATTATAGGCGCGGCTCGGTTCGAGAATCTCTTGGGGGAGGCTGGCGAACAGCAGGTTCTCGCGGCTGACCTGGGGAGCCAGGCAAGCCAATTGGCTCATCTGGGCGGGGCTCAAGTCGGTGATGATCGAGCCGCGAAACGAGGCGATCAGTTTGGGCAATTTGGGCAGCACCGAGGGGCTGAGGATCTTCTCTCGCAGAGCGCAGAGCACCATCGTCTGGCGGTCCATGCGGGCAAAATCGGAATCGATTTTACGGATGCGCGAGAAACGCAGCGCTTCATCCCCACTGAAATGCTGCTCTCCGGCATAGAAGTAGCCCATATCGTCGGTATCCTCATCCACGGGGTGGCCATCGACGTCTTTGGGCAGATAGATGTCGAGCCCGCCGACAGCATCGACCATCCGCACGAACGTGATCATATTGACCGAGCCGTAATGGTCCACGTAAAGATCGAAATTGTGCGCCAGGGTACGCGCCATCAATCCGGGCGGACCGCCGGGGCCGTCGTAGTAGCCCATCCCCTCGGTGCCATAAAAATAGGATTGATTCAGCTTGCCGTGGGTGATATCGTAATGGTCTTCGATGCCGGGGATTTCGACATAGAGATCGCGCGGCAGGGACAGCACCGTCACTTTGGGGGTGACGAAATCGACCCGAATGATCCGGATCACGTCGGCCAGGCCGTAGAGATAGTTGTCGGCGCGGGTGTCCACGCCCAGGGCTAACACGGTCATCAAGGCGGGGCCGCCGCATTTTGGCTTCGGCGTCGCGGTCGGTTCCGGGGTAGGCGAAAGCGTCGCTGTGGGGGATGTCGTCGGGCCTGCGCTGGAAGTGATTTGGGTGGATTCCGCAGCCTGGGTGGCCGAAGCCGCCGGTGAAAGCATGAACATCGTGGAAGACGGCGTCGGCGTGGAGAGGCCCAGCGCGGGGGCCAGAGGTTGGTTCCATTGTTGCAGCAGAGGTGCGCCGAGGAGCACCCCCGCGCCGATCAGGGCAACAACACCCAATCCCAGGATGATCAATAAGATCGTTTTTCGCTTCATGGGGATGATTATATCACTGCATAAAGAGTATAATAAGCCCCAGGTTACCTGCC
>CAZJBA010000150.1:0-6088 GCA_964544065.1 uncultured Anaerolineales bacterium
GGCGGCACTACCGGGATGCCCAAAGCGGCCCAGGTCTCCCACCGGATGATCGCCTGGAACACGCTCAACACCTTCATCCACGACCTGCGCCATGAGGACACTTACCTGAACGTCTTCCCCCTTTTCCACACCGGGGGGTTGTTCGTCTACACAATGCCACAAGTCATCTTCGGCGGCACGACGATTTTCGTGCCCCGCTTCGATCCCAAACTCGTCCTCGAGTTGATCGAAAAAGAGAACGTGACCGTCTTCGCCGGGGTGCCGACGATGTACCAGATGCTGACCCAGGCCTCTAATTGGGAGCAGGCCGATCTCTCCTCGCTGCGATTCTGCACCTCGGGAGGCGCGCCGCTGCCCGTCCCGCTGGTGGAGCAGTACACACGCGAAAAGGGTATCCGCTTCAAGCAAGGCTTCGGGATGACTGAGTTCGGTCCCGGTATCTTCGCGCTGGCCCCGGAAGACGCCATCGAAAAAGCAGGTTCAATTGGTCGCCCCAACTACTACGTCGAAGCGCGCATCAAGGAAGATGGCGAATATCTCGGCCCCAATCAAGTGGGTGAATTGGTGTTAAAAGGGCCTTCGTTTTGTTCGGGCTATTTCAACAATCCCGAAGCGACGGCCAACGCCGTCGACGATGACGGCTTCTTCCACACCGGCGACCTGGCCCAGTACGATGACGAAGGCTACTTCTTCATCGTCGGCCGCAAAAAGGATATGTTCATCAGCGGCGGCGAAAACGTCTATCCCCCGGAGATCGAGAAGGTGCTCTACGCACACCCGGCCGTGCACATGTGCGCCGTCGTCGGCGTTCCCGATCCCAAATGGGGGGAAGTCGGCGTCGCCTGCGTGGTCCTGAAGCCAGACATGGACGCGGACGAAAAAGAGTTGATCGCGTTCATGAAAGAGCGGCTGGCCTCTTTCAAGGTCCCCAAGCGGGTCGTGTTCATGGATGAACTACCCGTTTCCGGGGCTGGCAAAATCTTGAAGCGCGAATTGCAAGAAATGGTTACCCCATGAGAAAAACACAACGCAGAGACGGGGAGAGGGCGTAACAAGCACGCCGATAGAGACGCGGAGAGCAATATTTTGTTTTTCTCTGCATCTCTGCCCCCTGCGACTCCGCGTTAGATATAAAAACCGACTAATTTGACAATGTCATATTTTCGCATAGACCACAGCGGAGCCGCCGATTGAGTAGCGCAGCGTATCGAAATCTAGGCGGAGCGGCTCTGATCAGCCCCGTTCTTGGTTTCGATACGGCAAAAAACGCCTACTCAACCGGCGAACTACCTTCACTTTGCTAGAACAAACGTTTAATGTGACATTGTCAAACTAACCATGAATCAAGGAGACAAGTATGCCATCAAGAAACAAATCGCTCGCCCGTGGCGTTGCCCTGGTGGGCGCGGGGATGAGCAAGTTCGGCGCTTTCCCCGAACAGAGCAGCCGCGATATTTTCGTCGAAGCCTTCCGAGATATGCAAATGTCCGTCGACAAGGATCTCGACCCCAATGATATCGAAACGGTTTATATCGGCAATTTTTCCAGCGATCTTTTCGAAGGCCAGGCTCACACCGCCCCGATCATGGCCGATGCGGTTGGATTGGTACCGCGCTCAGCCACAAGGGTGGAAGATGCCTGCGCCAGCAGCGGGGTGGCCCTGCGCCAGGGCATCTTGGCGATCGCCTCCGGGCTTTATGATGTCGCCCTCGTCGGGGGCGTCGAGATGATGAACAAGCTGCCCACCTCGGAGGTGACCGACACGCTGGCCGCCGCCGGGGACGTGCTCTACGAAATCCCGATGGGATTCACCTTTCCCGGCTTCTACGCTGCCATCGCTTCGGCCTATATGCACCGCTACGGAGCAACGCCCGAAGATTTGATGCGCATCGCCATCAAGAACCACGAGAACGGCGCCCTGAATGCCAATGCCCAGTTCAACATGACCATCCCCACCTGGATGGAAAAGCGGAAGCAATCGGCGGAGCGCAAAGGCAAGCCGATCCCCACATGGGCGGACGAGTGGGATTTTCTCCACGACGATCGCGCCAACCCGATGATCGCCTGGCCGCTGCGGCTTTTCGATTGCTCCCCGATCACCGATGGGGCCGCGGCCGTGCTGCTCGTCGCCGAGGAGATCGCCAAGAATTTCAGCGATCATCCCATCCACATCACCGGGACGGGACAAGCCTCGGATTATCCCCTGCATGACCGCGAAGATCTCACCTCCATCGTCGCGGCCCAGCGTGCCAGCCAGGAGGCCTATCAGATGGCCGGGGTCGGGCCGGATGACATCGACGTGGCAGAAGTGCACGACTGCTTCACCATCGCCGAGATCGTTGCCTGCGAAGACCTGGGCTTTTTCGAGCCGGGCAGCGCTTACCGCCAGGCTGAACTGGGCGTCACAACCCGGGACGGTGCCAAGCCGATCAATACCTCCGGCGGGTTGAAGGCCAAAGGACATCCCGTCGGCGCATCCGGAGTCGGCCAAACCGTGGAAATCTTCAAGCAACTGCGCGGATTGGCCGGCGAGCGACAGGTCAACGGCGACCTGCGCCTGGGGCTGACTCACAATGTCGGGGCGACCGGGCAAACCTGCGTGGTGCACATCTACGAACGGAAGGAGTAACCATGACCGAACAAAACCGCCTTTTCAGCGCTCATGCCTTCAACCAATATCTGCGCGAGAAGAAATTGATGGCCTCACGCTGCGTCCAGTGTGACAAAATCTACCTGCCCGTTCGAGCGATCTGCCCCAATTGCCAGGGCGACGAGATCGAATGGGTTGAGCTCAGCGGGGAGGGCGAGTTAGCCGCCTTTACCGCCATCCACATCGGGCCGACGTTCATGAACGAACAAGGCTTTGGCCGGGATAAACCCTACCTGACCGGGATCGTCGCCCTGAAAGAGGGCGTCAAGATCAGCGCCCGCCTCCTCGGGCTGGACGCCAACAATCCCGATGAGATCGAAATCGGCACTCCCATGACGGTTAAATTCTTGAAGTTGGGGGAGGGCGAGCATGCCTGTGTCCAACTGGCGTTTCAGGCTTAACCCTCACCCTACCCCTCTCCGATTGGGAGAGGGAATCAAAGGAGCAACCATGTACCATTTTGACTGGATCCAACGCCATGCCGAGCGCACACCGGACAAGCTCGCCCTGGTCGATGCCCACACAGGCCGGGAGCTCTCGTACGCCGCATTGAATGAACGCGCCAATCGTCTGGCCAGCTTTCTCATCGAAGAGCTGGGCCTCGAGCGCGGCGACCGGATTTCGATCCTGGCTAAGAACAGCGCCGAATACTATGAAATTCTCTTCGCGTGCAGCAAAACGGGGATCATTCTGAACACACTCAACTGGCGTTTCACCCCGCCGGAATTGGCCTACATCATCAACGATTGCGAGCCGCGCCTGCTGATCTACGAACCCGAATTCAGCAATGCAGTCGATGAACTGGTCAAGAGCTTTAACTTTGAGTATATTCTTGTGCTGGCCGATTCTATCTCTCGGGGCGAATATGCCTACGAGAAAGCCCTGGCCAGTGGCAGCCCCGAGGAGGTGAATGCGCCCCGGTTAAGCTACGACGACATCTGGGCGATCATCTACACCTCGGGCACCACCGGACGGCCCAAGGGCGCCCAGGTGACCTACGGCAATTTCTTCTACAACGCCGTGGGGATGGGGCGGGCCATCGACCTGACCTCCGAAGACGTCAACATCAACGTGCTGCCCACCTTCCACATCGGCGGGCTGGGCCTCTACGCCGGGCCGACTTTCCACGCCGGGGGCACCGTCGTGGTGATGCGCGCCTTCGAGCCGGAAAATTTTTTGAACCTGATCGAGAAGTGGGAGGCCACCGTTTTCCTGCTGGTCCCCTCTATTTACCTGATGTTGGAAGAATACCCCCTGGAAAACTACGACCTCTCCAGCGTCAAGAGCTGGGCCAGCGGCGGCTCGTCGCTTCCCGCCGCGCTGGTGCAGCGCTACGCCGAACGGGGCATCATCATCCAACAAGGTTTTGGGATGACCGAAACCGGGCCGACCGTGTTCATCATCACCAAAGAGAACGCCGTGCGCAAAGCCGGTTCGGTGGGCAAGCCCGTGCTCCACACCGATGTTTGCATCCAAGACCGGGAGGGCAACCTGCTCGGCCCGGACGAAGTCGGCGAGTTGTGCATCCGCGGCGGCAACGTCACCACCGGCTATTGGAACCGACCCGAGGCTACCGAAGAAGCGATCGTCGACGGCTGGCTCCATTCCGGGGACGCGGCCAAGTACGACGAGGAGGGCTTCTACTATATCGTCGACCGCTGGAAGGATATGTACATTTCCGGCGGCGAGAACGTCTACCCCGCCGAGGTGGAGAGCGTCATCTACGAGCATCCCGCCGTCGCCGAAGTGGCGATCATCGGCGTGCCCCACCCCAAATGGCAAGAGGTCGGCAAGGCCATCGTGGTGGTCAAAGAAGGCCACAGCATCACCACCGAGGAGATCATCGAATTTTGCCAGGGCAAGTTGGCCAAGTTCAAAATTCCCAAATCGGTCACCTTTGTCGATGCCCTGCCCCGCACCGCCGCGGGCAAGGTGCTCAAACGCGAGCTGCGGACCCAATTCAGCGAGTGAACGATGGACACCTTCGAAGCAATTCAACGACGCCATGGTGTTTTGGATTTCAAGCCTGACCCCGTCCCGGCGGAGATGGTCACCCGGATTCTACAAGCGGCCATCGCAGCGCCCAGCCCGGCCAACACCCAACCGTGGGAATTCATCGTCATCGACGAGCCGGACTTGACCCAAGCCGTGGCGGAGATTCTGATCAAGAATCAGGAGGAGCATGTCTTCCACCGCCTGTTAGAGGCTCCCGCTGATTTCACCGGAGATTTGATCCGGCTGTATGAGCATCTCGACCGGGCCCCGTGCTTCATCGTCATCTGCCGGCACCAGCGCGTTGATCTTGGTCCCCCGGAATTTGATTCCCTGGTACGAGATTGGGACCTGTGCTCGCTGGGAGCGGTGATGGGCAACCTGATGCTGGCGGCTACCGCACTAGGGCTGGGCACCCGCTGGTTTGGCAACCCGATGATGAACCCGGAACCGCTCATGAAGTTATTGCAGATTCCCGCCCATGTTGAGATCATCGCGGTGACGCCGCTCGGGTATCATCAGGAGCCCCCCAAAGAACGGACCAGCCAACCCCTGGAAGCGCTCATCGACTTCAAGCGCGGAGACAAGTACAAGCTGGCAGCCCTGCTCCAGGGCAAGCTCCCCTTGGGGACAGTCATCCACAAAAACAGATATTGCCCATGACCGAAATCGGCCAATCAGTCTCAATCAAAAAGGTTTTCAACCAGGCGGACTTCGACGAATTTGCCGCCCTGTCAGGCGACGACAATCCCATCCATGTTGATCCCGCTTTTGCCGCCAGAACCAAATTTGGGCGCACGGTGGCGCACGGCATGCTGCTGTACGGCAGCATCTTGCAAGTCCTGGGAGAGCGGCTGCCAGGGCCAGGGACGATGCAACAATCCCAAGAATTGATCTTCCCCTCCCCGACGTTTGTGGGCGAAGAGATCAGCGTGGAACTGGAAGTCCTCGCGTTCCCTACGCCGGAGAGTGCCGAGATCAGCACCAGGATTGTGCGCTCCAACGGAGAGATCGGCTGCGATGGCAAAACGGTCGTCACCCTGCCGGAAGGCACACCCTTATGGGACCACGGCTATCAGCCGGAACAATACGAAGACACCGCCAAAACCCACGCCGGGCTCGAACTTGGGCAAAGCGCAACCTTGCAACGCACCTTCAGCCGTGACGAGTTGGACCGATTTTTACACTTAACAAGAAACGAAAACCCTGTCTTCTCTCGTATTGACTA
Source organism: uncultured Anaerolineales bacterium (assembly GCA_964544065.1). GTDB lineage: Bacteria > Chloroflexota > Anaerolineae > Anaerolineales > UBA11858 > JAYELX01. The sequence continues at coordinate 5,871 of CAZJBA010000150.1, forward strand.
TGCGCAAGATCGAGGTTTTGACGACGTGCTTCTGCCCGGCGGCCTGCTCGGCGGGATGATCTCTACCTTGCTGGGCACCCGCTTGCCTGGCCGGGGCACCAACTGGCTGAAACAAGCCTACTACTTCCTTGGGCCGGCATACCCAGGCGAAGAAATCACCGCCAGCGTGGAAATCGTTCGGCTGCGTCCCGAAAAAGACCTGGTCAATTTACGCACCA
>CAZJBA010000150.1:6188-7245 GCA_964544065.1 uncultured Anaerolineales bacterium
GCTCCCATGCTGGTGCTCAACAACGGCCTGATCATGAACGCGGCGACCAGTTGGGTTTTCCAGACCAAGGCTCTCGCACGACATTACCGCGTTTTACAATACGACTGCCGCGGCCAGGGACAATCCGATCACCCGGAGGAACCCTACAGCATGGAGCTTCACGCCGATGATTTGGCCGCGCTGCTTGGCGAACTCGGCTTTGAGAGCGCCCACATCGCCGGAATCTCCTATGGGGGCGAAGTTGCCCAGGCCTTCGCCCTGGCGTATCCCCAGCGAACAGACAGCCTGATCTTGATCGACACAGCCAGCGAGGTCGGCCCCAAGCTCCGGCTGGTGATCCAAAGCTGGGTTGACGCCCTCAGGAACAAAGACCCGCTGGCTTTCTTCAACGCCACCGTGCCGTGGAATTTCTCGGCCGAGTTCATCGCCAACAACACAGCAATTTTGGAGCAGGCCAAGGAGCGGTACAAGCTGCTTGACTTCGAGGCCGTTATCCGCCTGTGTGATGCCTTCTTTGCCGTTGACTTCACCGAACGACTGGATCAAATCGAAGTGCCAACGTGCATCATTGTTGGAGAACTGGATCAACTCAAAGGGCTTCGATATGCTACAATCCTAAAAGAGAGAATCCCTCAAGCCGAAATGCACATCCTTCAAGGTGCCAGCCATGCCACCTGCTGGGAAAAACCCGAGGAGTTTAATTCCATTCTTCTTGGTTTCCTGGCAAAACAGACACAAACAAAGGGATAATTTATACGATTTTTACGCTCCAAGCGTTTCACCGATTTGCAGAACAGCAAAAATCGCTTAGAATATTAACAGATTTTCGTGTTAGCGTTCAAATGACAATTCCTACGTGAAAGGAGGCCGAAGGGAAACCATAACGGCAAGAGCTAGGTGCGATTCTATTCATTTTCAATAAGGAGGAAGTTTCATGAAAGTCAAAAAATTTCTATGGATTTTACTCACCATCTTGATTACGTCTTCTCTGGTGCTGGGCGCTTGCGTTCCGGCTGAACCAGAAGCGACCGAAGAGGCTGTCGCTGAAGAAGAAGAG
>CAZJBA010000151.1:0-7213 GCA_964544065.1 uncultured Anaerolineales bacterium
GCTGCTGTTTTATTCAGTGGAATCCTGTATAATTTGGCACGATGAAAAAGTCTACTATTCTATTCTCGCTGTTTTTCTTAGCCTTGCTCAGTTTCGCGTTCCCAGTGGTGGCTGCACCTGAGATGCAACCAACCGCCTTTCCAACGCCAACGCCGGGGCCCGATGGACGTATCATCTACATCGTTCAACCAGGGGATACGCCTTGGAGTATTGCAGCCATCGCCGGCCTGTCCATCGAGCAATTACGGGCCCTCAACGATCTAACCCCAGATGACACCATCGCGCCTGGGGATGAGATCTTCCTTGGCGTAGGCGGGCCAGCTCGAAGCGAGCCAACAGCTTTGCCAACCCTAACCTCCACCCCGGTAGGCCCCACCCCCACGCCCGAAATCGGCTACGGCACCATTTGCGTGATTTTGTACGAAGATATCAACGGCGATGCCATCCGGCAGGAAGAAGAGCCTTCCTTGCCCCGCGGCGCGATCAGCATCATCAGTGCAGACGGCTCCGTTTCCATCACCAAGGACACAGAGCGAGGCTACGATCATTTCTGCACAGACGAAGAAGGGATCCAGCTAGAGGAGGGGGAATACAACATCACCGTGGCAATCCCCGCTGGATACAATCCCACCATGACATTGAGCCAAGTCGTAACCGTAGGGAAAGATGAAGAGGTTTATCTTGATTTCGGAGCGCAGCCCAACTCCGAAACGATCGCTGAAGCGCCCGCACCGGTCGGGACGGGAAAATCGCCTCTGCTGGGGATTGTTGGAACAATTATTCTGCTCGGTGGCATTGGCTTGGGGGTCTATGCAGCCATCTTCCGCAAGCGCTGAAGTTCCTGCATCAAACCAATTTACGCGGTAGTGGTCACAAAGTAAGTGCTGGTTGCCTCCCAAAATGCTCTAGCCGCCGAGAGCATTTTAGTCTACCTGCTTTTTAAGCGTCACGTACTATCTAACCACCACCCATCTCGGCTACATGTTCCCCGTTTTTTGAGAAGATACGACCAAGATTATTTATACCCATGGGGATGCTCCCGGTGCCAATCCCAGGCACTGGCGACGATGTCTTTCAGATCGGGAATTTGCGGCTGCCAGCCCAACTCGCGGCGGATTCGTTCCGAGGAGGCCACCAGGCGAGGAGCATCGCCGGGGCGGCGGGGCGAATCGACGGCCGGGATGGGGTGCCCGGTCACCTGGCGAGCCGTCTCGATGACCTCTCGCACCGAATAGCCAGCCCCATTGCCAAGGTTGTAGATCAATTTGTCGTTTTCGTCCAGGGCATCCAGGGCCAGCAGGTGCGCCGAGATCAAGTCGCGGATGTGAATGTAGTCGCGGATGCAGGTGCCGTCGGGGGTGGGGTAATCGCTTCCAAAGATATAGATTTGCTCACGCTGGCCCAGTGGCACCTGCAAGGTCAAGGGGATGAGATGCGATTCGGGCTGGTGGGCCTCACCGCGGTCGGGCAGCGCCCCGGCAGCGTTGAAGTAGCGCAAGGCGGCGTAATGCAACCCATGAATCTGGCGGTACCATTCCAGGGCTTGCTCGATCATCAGCTTGGTCTGGCCGTAGACATTACTGGGACCTAGGGGAGAATCTTCACTAAGCGGCCCATTGCTGGATTGGTACACCGCCGCGGTGGAGGAGAGCACGAATTTGTTCACACCGGCTTGGACGGCGGCCTCGATCAGCCCGAAGGAGTTGCTGACATTGTTATCGAAATATTTGCCCGGATTGGCCATGCTCTCACCCGCTTCGATGAAGGCGGCAAAGTGCATCACCGCATCGTAGGGATGCGCTTGCAATGCCGCGTTCAGCACCCCGCGATCGGCCAAATCCGCCTGGACAAAGTTGGCCTCGTCGGGAACGGCGTCGCGATAGCCCTTGACCAGCGAATCGTAAACGGTGACCTGGTGGCCATGTTGGAGCAAAATTTGCGCGGCTGCGGAGCCGATGTACCCCGCCCCGCCGGTTAGGAATATGTTCATAATTTCATCTCTCTATTCAACGCAGAGTCGCAGAGAGAGCGTAAAAAACACGCCAGGAGAGACGCGGAGTTTTTTTCTCTGCGCCTCTGCATCTCCGCGGCTCTGCGTTAAGTTTATGATTTATGATGGAAATCCTGTCCATCCTGTTCATCCTGTCAAATCAAGCCACGGCCCACCAATCGACGCCTTCGCGCAGGCCGAAGCCCTCCAGGCGTGCGCGGATCAGCTCGCGCGCGCCGCGGGCGCCCACGGCGGAGAGCACCACCGGGTTCTGGTAGCGCCGCCACCAGGGGAGCAAGTCTTCGGGGGCGATGATTGGTTTGCCCCGGCGGGTGCGGCCGATTTTCTTGGGGTCGATGTCTACAAAAGCGACCACGGGCATTTTCTCCGCCCGCATCAGGTGCTTGCTCAGGCGGCGGCCCATCATCCCCGCGCCCCAGATGATCACGGCATCACGGTCGGCCAGCGGGCCGCGGGCGAGGTAGTGCGCCTTGGCCCGCAGGAAGTTCTTGACCGAGTAGCGGCTGTCGGTGCGGGTCAGCCGGTCGGCGTGGTCGCGCCAATACAATAAAACCTGGGGGATTTTGGCAAAACGCGCCCCGGCGAGATAGAAGCGCAGCCACATATCGTAGTCTTCGGGCCATTTGTGTTCCTGGTAGCCGCCCACCTTGTCGAGCCAGGTCTTGCGGATCATCACGCTGGGGTTGGGCAAGGGGCTTTCGACGAAGATCTCCCGGCAGATGTCCTCGTGGCTGATGAGGGCATTGAGCCACTGGACATAAATACGAAAGCCCTCCTGGACATCTTCGGCGGGGAACATCCGGACCAGGCTGCTGACCACCGCGACCTCCGGATGTTCGTCCAGGTAGGCCGCCTGCTTGGCCAAACGTTCCAGGTGGGCGCGGTCGTCGGCGTCCATGCGGGCCAGGTAGGGGGCGCGGCAGGCGCTCAGGGCGGTGTTGGCCGCATCGATGACCCCCCTATGGGAACGGGACAAGACTCGAAAACGGGGATCCTCTTCGGCCCAGGCCTGAAGCTCCGCCAGAGTCCCGTCGGTGGAACCATCGTCCAAGGCGACGACTTCAAAATCAGAAAGCGTTTGTCGAGAGAGGGATTCAAGTGTCTCTCCCAGTGTGGAAGCAGCATTGTAACAGGGCATGAACACAGATACGGTCGGCATGGTTGTGATTCTAACGCTAATGAGACTCTCTTGCAAATCGGTCGAAGTACGCGGTATGATAGTGCCACTTGAGAAATGAACTTTTTGGAGGTGTTGAATGCCAATCGTATCAGAAACGCTTCAGGATTTATTGGCTCAATTTCTAACCTTTTTGCCTGACCTGTTGGCCGCGTTGGTTATTTTTGTCGCCGGCCTTTATATGGCCGGCTTGTTGACCAAAATCGTCCGCCGGATGATGGAACGACGCAAAGCCGACCCGGAATTGACTCTCTTTTTCGTTCAGGTGACGCGCTGGACAGTCATTGTGCTGGTGCTGGTCGTCTCCCTGGAACATGTTGGTTTTGACTTGACCGCATTCCTGGCCGGTTTGGGCATTCTTGGCTTCACGATCGGGTTTGCGCTTCAAGATGTGAGCAAGAACTTTTTCGCCGGTTTGCTCCTGCTGCTGGAGCAGCCTTTCAATATCGGCGATGTCATCGAGGTGAGTGATTACATCGGCGAGGTGGCCAACATCGAGTTGCGGGCGACCGAGTTGTACACCTTCGACGGGCAAAATGTGATCATCCCCAACGCCGATGTGTTCACAAGCCCGATCAAAAATTACAGTTTGTTTGATCCCCGCCGCATTGAGTTAAAGGGGGGGGTATCCTATGAAAGCGATCTTGAAAGTGTTCGTCAAACTGCGCTTGAAATGATCGCCAAAATTGCAGGCTTCATGCCTGACCCTGCTCCCAAACTGATTTTCGACAATTTTGGCGGTTCCACGGTTGATTTTACGCTATATTACTGGGTGGATTTATCGCAAGCGGGCTATCAGGAAAGTATCGATGCTGGCATTGTAGGGATTAAGCAGGCCTTCGAGGAGAATCAGATCGAAATGCCCTTCCCGACGCAAGAAATTCGGCTGGTGCAGTAGGTTTCCTCTCTATGCGAAAAATCCCGATCTCTTGCTGAGATCGGGATTTTTTTATTTCTGATTGATGACCTTTTCAGCCAGGTCTTGCAAAGCGCCGATCTCGTCCCCCTCAATGTGATTGGCCTTCCAATAATAATCCAACAGTTCCAGCGGGGTCAGCGCTCCCATGCTTTCATCTTCCGGCAGGCGGATACGGTTTTCTTGCTGGGGACGCTTGACCAGGTGGAAGGCGAAGGCATCGGCGGCGTAGTCTCGCAGTGCGGCTTCGTCGATGAGCGACTCCCACTCGCGCGGATATTCCAGGATCAGGCGGACCATGGCACCTTCGAGCCGATCGGGGGCGGGAAGGGCGGCGCGCAGTTGTTCGCTGATTCCCTCTTTGGAGCGGAGAGTCACGCTCCGGTCCACAAAGGGGCGGATTCCGACCAAGGGGCGCCAATCAACCTCCGTGGCCCCTTTTTCGATCTCGGCGATGACGAAATACTTGTCGTCGCCCGATTCGCCAAAATCGACCCGTTCGATCGAGCCGGGATAGACCACCGGGGGATGGCCGTCTTCGTTCAGGTTTTGGGGCTTGTGGATGTGCCCCAGGGCGACGTAATCCAACCTGGGATTCTTGACCAGCGAACCGGAGAGGACCAAATCGCTCCCCAACATGACCGTGCGCTCGCCGCCATAGGAGGCACCCTGCACCGAGGCGTGAGCGGTGAGCACAATCGGCAGATTGGGGTCGGCTTTTTCGATCCAATTTTCGACCAGGTCCGTGAGCCGCTTTTCCAGCGCCTCGTAAATCTCCTTGCGATCGCGGCCGTGAATATCGAGATGGGCGACCATGCCAGAGCGGGAGATCCAGGGCAGGGCAATCACCTGGAGGGGCAGATCCCAGAGGTCATCGGGGCCGAGAAACATGGGCCGGTCGAGAGTGCGCACATGCGGTACTTGCAAGGTTGAGAACTCGGTCAGGGCATGGGCGCGCCCCAGCGCCGGAGAGAGATCGTGGTTGCCGACCAGCAACAACGTGCGGATGCCCGCCCGCGACAGCCGCATGATCCGTTTTCCCCACTCGCGCTGGTACGTCGGGACCGGGTTGCGGTCTTTGTAAGCATCACCCGCAAAGATGACCAGATCAACGTCTTCGTCGATGGCCGCGTCGACGATCGTGTCCAGCGATTTGAGATAATCCATCACCCGAACGGGCAAGCCGGTCTCCGGGTCATGGCGGCCATAGGTGGCCATATCAATATGGGCATCGGCAAAATGGAGAATTTTGAGCACTATCCACCTCCTTGAATCCGCTCAAGGTGATACCAACCGACCTCAAAATTGGGATTAAGTTCGACCGCTTTGTGTAAATCGGCCACTGCGCCATCTATATCGCCCAGCGCTTCTTTGGCCAGAGCGCGCCAATACCAGCTCTCCTCGATGGCAGGTTCGCTCGCGGTTTCGATCGTGGTGGTGGCAAGGTTGAACACATCATAATAACGTTCCGTGTAATAATAGGCCCAATAAGGCCCAGTTTGATACCAGATAATCCGCCAGGGAATATTGACCTGCTCCCCATCCAGGGAGGCATAAATCTGGAAAAACTGGTCGTAGGCCTCAGCAGCGCCGGTATAATCATCCAAATAAACGAGATTGGTACCGCGATTGAACCAGGCAAAAGCCTGAGCGCGCCCCTCCAAGGAGAAAATCTCTTGGGAGGCTGTCTCAGCGGCGGCTTGATGGGCATAGGTCTCTTCTTGGTAGGGCCCCAAAAGGCCCATCACCTCGGCTTCGCGCTCAGGTGGATAGATGATAATGTAGGTGTAATTGAAATGCCGCCAGTAGGTTTGCATGTCTGCATACGAAACCGGCAGATTCGAGCGGATATACGAATCCTGCACCAGGAATTCTTTACGGGTGTCATCATAGGCGTTGATGACTTGATAATGGCCCATCCAGCCATCGAAGCCGGAGCCTTCGAAACCTTTCTCAACCAAGACGGGAAATCCGGCCGCCACGAATCGCTTGACCAAGTCCAAATCGCCGCCGACACGCCAAAGCGCCTTTAATGTCGTTTCTTCGTTGACAAAAGCGACCATCTCGGAGGGCATCACGTTCTTGTCGCGCTGATTAGGTTTCAAAAAATCAGCCGTCGTGACTTGATCGCCCTGCCAGCCCCAAAACGAGAGCGCCATGGAGAGATTGGCCGGGCCGCAATTGTTCCATTGCTGATATTCGTGAACGATTCCATCCAGCTTGACGCTTTTCGGCAGCGGTGTTGGGGTCAAGGTGGTGGTCGGCGAAGGAGGCAATATCTCCGTGGGACCGGATCGGGGAGTAACCGTTGGGGATAGGTCGGAGGGGGAAGGGGTAGGAGTCACCGCCACTGTGGAGGCAACATGTTCCTCCACCGGGATGAAAACTTCCTCCTCAGGCGGATTGACCGCGTACTTGATCTTGGCGCGCCAAGCCTCCAAACGCCAGGCCAAGCGGTCATGAACGGCGGGAATCTGATAGAAACCAATCAACAACACGACGGCCAAGGGAATTACCAATAAAAAAATGGTTCTCCGTTTCTTTCTCATCATGCCGAAGATTATATCAGGAATGTGAATCGCTCCACAGCTTTCCGGTAAAATCAACATCTTTTATCTTTTCAATACCCCAGCACCGCGTTAAGAATTGCCTGCAAATGCCCAAATCTGTGGATAACTCGTGGAAAACTGTGGAAAAGAGGGCTGTTTTGTTGAAAACTCGTTCTAATTAGGACCCATCACGCTGAACGGAGCCCCCACATTTGGGGGCTACAAGCGACCAGCCCCCACATCTATCAAGGTGGATTTTTCTCCCAACTTTCCTCTTGTTTTATCCCCAAGCACGCCGTGGATAAAACAAAAGGAGTTTCCCCGTCCTCGTGGGGGGACGCTCTCGAAATCCCCCTACATCTTGCCGTAAAACAACTTCAAAACCACGTTTTCCACATATCAACACCCCCTACTAAGATTACTACCTATATATACCTTATTATATTATGTTGAAAACTCTTTTAATCTCAAACAGTATCTTCTCAAAAAATCGGGGATTATGTAGCCGAGATTTTCGCGCAGCATCCTCGCAGGAGGGCCAAATCTCGCTTCTGCGGGGT
>CAZJBA010000152.1:0-7212 GCA_964544065.1 uncultured Anaerolineales bacterium
TTGAGCAGGGGGCAGCATTGGTTGATTTCCAAATGCGATCTCCCAGAGTAAACACCTTTTGATTATAGGCAATAAGTAGAGTATACTTGATACATAAACAGTTTCTATACAATGACAGCAACAACCGTTTAGTGAGGAGAGCGCTATGGCTGAGAAATTATTAATTGTCGATGACGATCACGAAACCTTACGCCTGGTAGGGTTGATGCTTGAGCGTCAGGGGTATGAAATTCGCGCTGCGGAGAGTGGAAGCACTGCCCTTAAAAAGGCATTCCAAGACCCCCCTGATCTGATCTTGTTAGATGTCATGATGCCCAAGATGAGCGGTTTCGAAGTAGCGCGCAAGCTTCGTGCCAATTCCGATACCGAAAGCATCCCCATTATCATGTTCACCGCCAAATCACAAGTGGATGACAAGGTTGAGGGGCTTGAATCCGGCGCCGATGCTTACTTGACCAAACCGGCCCAACCGCGCGAGTTACTAGCCCAGGTGAAGGCCCTACTCAAACGCACAAGAGCCCCCGAACCTCAAGCTATTGAGGCTGTCCAATCGCGAGGAGTAATGTATGGCATCCTTGCCGCCAAAGGTGGTTTAGGCGTCTCCACAGCCGCGGTCAATTTGGGCGTCACCGTTTCCCAACTTACCAAGGAGACTGTCACGGTGGCGGATTTCCGCCCAGGCAACAGTGACCTGAGCCTGAGTCTGGGGTATAACAGCCCAAACGGGATCGTACAATTGATGAAACGCGAAAACATTTCTGCCAACAACGTCAAACGCGAATTAATTTCCCACTCATCTGGCATTTATTTGCTGATGTCCCCAACCCAACCACAAAACGCGATCTACTCCGTCGAGGTAAATCAGTTCAAAAAAATCGCCGGTCATCTTCCCTTCCTATCGCAGTACGTCTTTTTGGACCTTGGCCCTTCGCTGCCTCCATTGACACAAGCGGTACTCGAGTTTTGTGATGAGTACCTGGTTGTACTCGAACCCTCCATGTACAGTGTGGGACAAACACAAACGTTGATCAGCGATTTGTATGACCTTGGCATCGGGAAAGGCCGTATCAATATTGTGTTGCTAAACCGGATACGCTCCAGCATTCAAATGGGTTGGACAGAAGTCAAAGAAGAACTAGGGCTTGATATTGCCAACGTGATCACGCCTGCGCCCGATCTGGCCTACAAAGCCAGAGAAACCAACGCTCCCATGGTGACCCTACAACCCAACAGCCTGACGGCTGAACAATATAGAAAATTAGCTCAGGTTCTCATTCGGGTTGAATAGCCCATGATTCTGCTATGACGAGACGCCCCGAGCGCAAGGAGATTCTCAAAGCAGTCACATTAATTAAAGATGCGAACTGCGCTGTCGCGTTGACCGGGGCAGGTATCTCAACGCCGTCAGGAATACCGGATTTTCGATCGGAAGGCAACGGCTTGTGGACACGATTCAACCCCATGGCGGTGGCCTCCCTGACCGCGTTTCGCCAGAATCCGGAGCAGTTCTTTGAATGGTTGCGACCATTGGCAAGGCGCATGTTCCATGCCGAGCCAAATCCCGCTCACCTCTCCCTGGCAGCATTAGAAAAAAAAGGGTATATCCATGCAACCATCACCCAAAATATCGATGGTTTGCATCAACGCGCCGGGGCACAAAACGTGATTGATGTGCACGGAACGCTGAACACGCTCACTTGTATAAACTGCTACCAACAATATTTGTCGGAAGGATTTATCGTCCCTTACATTGAACGTGGAAAATTACCCCGCTGTCCTGATTGCGGCTGCATCCTCAAACCCGACGCGATCTTATTCGAGGAACAACTTCCGGCAAAGATTTGGCTACAAGCCAAAAAGGCCAGCAAAACCTGCGATGTCATGATCGTGGCAGGCTCTTCGCTGGTCGTGATGCCCGTTGCCAGTCTACCCATGGAGGCATTGAACCATGGCGCTTCCCTCGTGGTGATCAATAAAACACCCACCTACGTAGATTCACAAGCATCTGTCATCCTCTATGGCGATGTAGCTGAAATCATTCCACGGATTGCTTCGGAGTTACTCAATGACCCTCTCCAAGCATGACACCCCACTATCCCGTTATCAAAAGCTTATTTCCATCTCACGAGATTTAGCTTCCACGCTCGATCTAGACATTCTGCTTAATCACATTGTTGAGGCCGCGGCGGAACTGTCGCAAGCTGAGGCTGCTTCGATTCTGCTGTACGATCAGAGATCGGGCAAGCTGCGCTTCCAAGTCGCCACCAACCTGAAAGAACCTGTCATGCGCGGCCTGGTCATCCCGGTAGACGAAAGCATTGCTGGCTGGATCGTCAGGAATCGTCAAGCGCTCATCATCGATGATGCCCAACATGACAATCGCCACTTCAATGAGATCAATCAAATCACCGATATGACTACCAAATCCATTTTGGGCGTCCCTTTGATCGCTCAAAATAGAATCAACGGCGTCCTGGAGGCAATCAACAAACAAGCGGGAAAATTTACAGCAGAAGATCAGGACATTCTGATGACACTGGGAGCACAAGCAGCCGTCGCGATCGAAAACTCACGCCTGTTTCATCAATCCGACCTGATCGCCGAATTTGTGCACGAATTGCGCACTCCTTTATCGGCCTTGATGACCGCGACCGATTTGATCAACCATCCCAGAATCCCGGAGGAAAAAAGGGGGGAAATCGTCAAGAGAATCCATACAGAGACGCATCGGCTTTCCGATATGGCCGACGATTTTCTCAATATCGCCCGGCTTGAATCGGGGCGAATCCAGTTTCGCCGTCATGCGTTTGATCTTAAAGCGGTGTTAGAAGAAATCGCCCAACTTGTGGAGAACCTAGCTGCCAAAAATGACTTAGGATTCAGCAGCAAGATTGCTGAGGATATACCTGAGTTTGACGGCGACCGAGACAAAATCAAACAAGCAATTTTCAACCTGCTGAGCAACGCGATAAAATATACGCCTTCAGGAGGGGAAATAGCGCTTGAGGCAAAAACGCTTCCGGATGAGATCAGCATTCAGGTCAAAGATACCGGTATCGGCATCCCTGAACAGCATTTGGAGAATATTTTCAAGAAATTTTATCGCGTTCCCGGCGCTGAAAAGCACGCTACCGGGACCGGTTTGGGGCTTTCAATCGTCGAAAAAATCATCACCGGGCACAGGGGAAGTATCGAGGTTGAAAGTGAAGTTGAGGCGGGAACGACTTTTTCGGTTCATCTGCCTAAAACGACCATCAGGGGTTAGGGAAAAATATTGGCTATCCGCACTTTTATGGATGCAGCAAAACTTTGAACACGCCGGGTCGAGCGGCATGGCCCAGCGCAGCTAGCCCCTCTGAAAGCGGATAGCGGGCCATGATCAGCGGTGTGGGATCAACCTGGTTGCTTTCAAGCAAGCGTAACGCCGGATCAAAGGGGCCACAACGAGAACCAACCACCCGGACCTCATCGACAACCAAAGAAGAAAAATCGACGGTTAAATCATCGGCATAGGTGCTTTTGACGACCAGGGTTCCGCGCGGGCGCACCGCCCTGCGGGCTAGATCGAAACCGCCTGGCGCGCCGGTAGCCTCTACGACCAAATCCATCTCCCCCAATCCAATCTCATCTTCAGCTACGGTGACGATTCCGCGCTGGGTTAAAATCTCACGCTGATAATCGTGGCGGGCGACCACGCCCAAATCGCAGCCGGTCAAAGCCAAGGTTTGGGCGATCAACTGCCCCAAACGGCCAGCGCCGACGATCAGAGTTCGGTCTGTAGGGTGAATGTGAATCTGTTCATGGATCTCCAAGGCGGCCGCCAGGGGCTCGGTGAAAACAGCCTGCTCGTCCGGGACCGAGTCGGGGACACGATGCAAGTTTTCCAGGGGCAAGCGCAGATATTCGGAAAAAACACCATCGTAATCTTTGATCCCTAAGGTTTTGCGATGGAGACAATGGCTTGAACGCCCGGCCCGACAATGGCGGCATTGCCCGCAAACGATGCTGATCTCTCCCACCACACGAGCGCCCACCCAATCGGGATCAGAGGCTTCAACCACGTCACCCACAAACTCGTGACCTAATACACCGGTAAAGGGATAATATCCTTTGGTCATCTCCAGGTCGGTGCTGCAAATGCCGGCCAGGCGCATACGAATGAGCGCTTCTCCTGGCCCCGGTTCGGGCACGGGGACATCATCGCGGTAGGTTACGGTTTGATTTTCTAGCCAGAGAGCTTTCATGGTAACCTCATTCAGTTTCGGTTTGTGCGTTAATCTTCACTTCCAAAGGGGTTAATTGAAGGGTTTCGAAGGGCATATCCACTTCGGCCGCGTTCAAGGCGTTCAAAAGCTTCTCTTTCAACTCGGCGCGCTTTTCCACATGCGTCCTTTCATCATCGATCCAAGCTCGCAACTGAAGAGCGATATTGTAATCATTAAGTTGCTCCACAAACACAACCGGTGGAGGCGAATCTAGAATATCCGCATCTCCCTCCAGCACTTGTAACATAACCTGACGAGCGCGCTCAACATCCTCTTCAACGCCGATCGTAACGTCGATATCGAGGCGCAAATGAGGGAAATTGGTGTACGAAGAGACGGTCTTATTGCTCATTTCGGTGTTGGGCACGGCCAGCATTTTGCCATCGGGGGTGATAATGCGGGTCGATCGCAACGTGATTTGATCTACCTGGCCGTAATCGCCGCCAACTTCAATCAGATCGCCAATCACAAAGGGGCGATCGATAAAAATTAAAATCCCCGAAATGAGATTGGAAAACGCATCTCGGGCGGCAAATCCTACTGTGATCCCGGCAATACCCAGCGAAGCGACCAAACCGGCCGTATCGACGCCTACGGAAGAAAGGGCGTTGACGCCACCGATGATTAAAATCGTGTATTTTACAATCGTCTTGATGAATTCTTGGGTGGTATCATCGGTCTCGGAGCGCCTTAAAAATTGTTTCAACCCGATCCGAACCAACAACCAGCCCAGGTAGAAAGAGGCAAATGTGATTGCGGCAACGAGTAGATTGGCAAATCCATCAGCGACTTTGGTCGCCAACACTTCCGGATCAAAGATTTCTGCCAGACGCTTGAGAATGTTTTCAAAGAATTTGTTCATAAAATGCTCCTTTAACGAGCTCCTTTGCGGCCAAATTGACGCTCGAGCAGATCGACGGAAAGATGGATCATGGTCGGGCGGCCGTGGGGGCAGGTGCGCGGCGAACGGCAGACTTCCAGATCGCGCAGGAGCGCCTCTTGCTCCTCAGCGGCGAGAATCTGCCCCGCTTTGACGGCAGCCCGTTTGCACACCCTGGCGATGATTTTAGCTTCGATTTTATCGGCCAGAGGCGACTCGTCCTCTTCGAAGTCTTCCACCAGGACGCGCAGGGCCGCGGCTGGATCTATATCGGCTAACAAGGTGGGCAGAGAGCGGACCAAAAAGGTATCGCGCCCAAAAAGCTCGACCTGAAAGCCCAATTTCTTCAACACGGGAATGCGCTCCTCAACCAGATCAGCTTCTGCGGGCGACAACTCGACGGTGACCGGTTCCAGCAAGGTTTGGGAAGCGATTTCGCCCTCCCGGGCAGCCATGAATTTCTCAAAAAGGACGCGCTCGTGGGCGGCGTGCTGATCGATCAAGTAGAGGCCGTCCGGGCCTTCGGCGATGAGGTAGGTCGTGGCAACCTGACCGATCAAACGGAGCAAGGGCACATCGGTTTGAGGCAGCGCTTTTTGCTGGTTGGTAGCCGGGGCGCTACCGCTCTCGTCGGTGAGGTGTCCGTCGACTTCCGTTCGCGCCGCCAGGCCCCAAGCCGGATCAATCTGCCGGGAAACGGTATCCCCAGCGAGGGAAGTCGCGTTTTTCCGCATCCGGTCGCTCAAGTCCTCCACCTCTGGCACCGGGGTATGGGCCAGCAAAGCCCGCCGAACGGCGCGTCCCACTCCCCGGAAGATTTCATCCCGATCACGGAAACGAATCTCGGCTTTGGTGGGATGAACGTTGACATCGACCCGTTCGGGTGGAATGTCCAGAAACAGGGCCGCCAAGGGATAGCGCCCGACCATGAGCATGGTGTGATAGGCCTTGACCAGCGAAGTCGTCAGGGCGATGTCTTGGACCGGGCGGCCATTGACGAAAAAGAGGATCTTGCTCCGGTTGGAGCGGTTGACGGAGGGAGGGCTGGTGTAGCCACAGATGGCGAGGTTCTCGAATTCTGCGATGACTTCGATCATCTGGCGGGCGATATCGGGGCTGTAAGCCGTGGCCAGCACTTCGCGGCGGTCGCCGTTGCCGCTGGTCTGCAAGATTTGGCGGCCGCCGTGGGTCAATTGAAAGCGCACATCGGGGTAGGCCAGGGCGTAATGGGTGACGAGCGTTTTGATGTGGCGGCGTTCGGTGCGGTCGGTCTTGAGGAATTTTAAGCGGGCGGGCACGTTGTAGAAGAGGCTCTCGACCCGGACGAGCGTGCCCGCGGGTGCGCCAACGGGTTCGGGCTGCTCGGCGTGGCCACCATCGACGCGCATGCGCATGCCCATGTCGGCCTGACGGGTTCGGGAGGTGATCGTCATACGGGAGACGGAGCCAATCGAGGCCAGCGCCTCGCCGCGAAATCCCAACGTGGCGATCCGAAAGAGGTCCTCGGCGGTGGAGAGTTTGCTGGTAGCGTGGCGGGTCACGGACAGCGGCAACTCGTCGGCAGGGATGCCAACGCCATCGTCGGCAACTTCGATCAGCTTTCGGCCCGCCTCTTCAACCGAGACAGAAATGTGACCGGCCTCGGCATCGAGAGCGTTTTCAATTAATTCTTTGACCACAGAGGCCGGGCGTTCGACTACTTCTCCGGCCGCGATTTGGGAGGCAACGTCGTCGGGCAAAATTTGTATGGGCATAGGATTCTCCACCGAAATTATAGCATCATTCAGACCCTTTGCCCTTGTTAGCAGAGCGGGTACAATACCTCACAATATGATAGAAGGAAAAAAGCTAACGCGGAGGCGCAGAGAGGGCGTAAAGAACACGCCTTAAGAGTCGCAGAGAAACTATAAAACGCTGCGTTTCCCCAACTGCGCGGCTCTGCGTTGCACTAAGACCCTAGAGGTTTTAATGAGCTTTAAAAATTTAATTCGGTAACAAGCTGAACAGGGCTTAGGTGATGAAACTTCCAAAAACTTGCGACTGAAGTCGTGCATAGGAGCTTCGCTG
>CAZJBA010000153.1:0-7146 GCA_964544065.1 uncultured Anaerolineales bacterium
TCGACCTTTGTTTTGCTGTCCAATTTGTCTTTTGTCGAGGTTGTTTTCGCTTTTTTGCCTTCTTCAGCCAATTTCCTCCTTCACCCTTGCGAAGCACCCCTTTGGGGTTGACATTTACATTCATCGGTGTGCGGCTTTTCTCTTGTCGCTTTATTTTTCATTTGCCTCTTGTAATACACGATCAACTACATATTGACTAATGCTAAACCCATTCTCTCGTAGTTTTGCCAAACCCGGCCCCACAGATTCAATTTCCCCGATTTCTTTAGCCTTGAGCAATATGCCAACCGTTCCTATTTTTTTCATTTCCAATTGAGCAAGTTTACGTCGCCCCTTTTTTTCATCCATCAATGTCCATTCTGCATTCATCTCACGAGCCAAGATAATAACTTCAGCTTCTCCCCGATCTAATTCATCCAACAAAACCTCAACGGCTAATTGATCTTCAACTGCGACTGTTTTTATCCAATCTGCCGCTGAAACTTCTCGTTTTGCCCCGCCTTCTTCTCGTCCCGCAATCACCACTTCATCGTATACTGCCTTTGGAATTATGATTTCTCCAAAAAGTTTGTGAAGCAGCTCAAACTGCCCAATTGATGCTAATCCAATCAGTGGGGTTGTGTTTGAGATGACCTTCATTCTGTCTTCTTTATCTGTAAATTTTTAACGGCTTCAAACTCTTCTTCTATCTCTTGCGGTGAATAATCAAGATAAGCTATTCCGCGTTTTCTCAATAAATCTAAGAATTCTATCCGAGTTATTCCTAACAATTTCCCAGCTTTGCCCGATGAAATATATCCATCCGTAAACAATGAAAATACAAGCCATTCGTTTACGTTACGCTGAACTTTATCTTGATTGAAACCAAATTTAAGTAAATCAGGTTGAACGCGGATTTCAAATGTCGCTTCATTCATCTTTATCTCCTTTTCGCCATGAACAGTTATGAGATAATCGTACCCCATTATCCAATGTTCTGTCCACCCATTTGATTATTATTAAGCCGCCCAACAATTTGCATAAGCTGCGGGGCTCAACACATTCCTTTGCCCAACATATTTCGCCTAAAATCGCGCCGCTCGCCGGATGCGTGCCGGTGGCAATCGCGCAACGCAGTGGAGCATCCCCTTGGGGGACAAGCGGGGCGCACCGCACACCGTCAGCTTGATGCTGGGTTGGGCCGCATTTGACCCGAAACATTGACCGCAAAATAAACACTGCAAACTCGTTTTCTCATTGATTATGAAATCAGCTTTTGAGTTTTTTGTCTTCATCGTCAACGATACGCCCACCGCGAACGGTTGCCCAGATAACAAACCCTGCACTTATCAGAACCAGATTTTTTATGATGTACTGCCCCTCCAAAGTAGGCGCATAGGGAAATCTTGTGAATGTTTCTGCGGGGAATAGCAACAGCGGTGTCATTGTTCCCGCCATTTGTGTGAATAATAAAAACAAGGTAATCCGTAAGTATTTTCCAGAAATCAATCCAATGCCAATTAGCGTTTCCCAAGCAGCCAGGATGATGATTGAAACATTGGGTGGTATGAGACCAAAAGTCAATTGCTCGATCGTAACGGTAGCAATTTCGTCCGCTGGACTTAGGCCAGGAAAAAACTTCAAAATTCCAAACCAAAAAAACACGACACCCAGGCTTATCCTTAGAAAGAGAATACTGTATCGTTTCATAAAGGCTGTTATTCTAACATCGGCTTTTTGATATATCTCTCGAAGTTGCTCCATCTTTCTTTTCCTTTTCTGCTAATTTTGCCAATTCGCGGCCGCTCGCTTCCCCTCACCAAATGGGTGTGCTCTGCCACACGGTGTGCGCCCATCTGGCGTGCCCTCGCTCGCCAACGGCGTGCCTACGGCATGCGCGCCTCCGGCGGGGCAACACCGTGTGCGGGACGCATAGCGTGCGTCCCGTTGATAACCCTCACGGCGGAGCCGTGTCAGCTTTAACCCCCGAGGATGGCAAGCCATCCTTTCTCTCGAAAGAAACAGGGGGTATGATTAGTGTACCTGTGCCAGATCAGGAAAGCAAGCCGTCTGCAGCAATGGTGGCTTAACTCCGCGCTTTAATCTGGCAGCCGGTCATGTCAAGTGACCCATGGCGACAATTAGAAATGCCCTACTTTTGTGCAAAAACAAGGTCGAAGTGTTAAAGACAAAAAGGCTTGCTTTCAAGGAGAGCAAGCCTTTGTTCTCGGGGCATTGTCTTACGATTCTCTGGAATGTGCGTTTTTGGCAATATCGCTGATCGGTTTAGCGAGGTTCATTAATTCTGTTGGAATGATAAACTTGGTGGATGCATTTGCACCCAGATCCTTAAGCGCTTCCAGATATTGCAAGGTGAGAGTCTTACTATCCAACTCTTTGGCCACCTCAAAGATTTTTTCCAGCGCCAGCGAAAATCCCTCTGCTTCTAATATGGATGCTTCTCGTTGACCTTCAGCTTCCAGGATTTTGGATTGCCGGTTGCCTTCAGCTTGCAGGATCGCTGCCTGCTTATCACCTTTTGCGACGGCCACGGCGGCCTCTCTTTTGCCGTCAGCTTCGGCCACCATCGCACGTCGGTTGCGTTCGGCTGCCATCTGGCGGGTCATAGCTTCTTCAATAGCCCTTGGTGGAATCACTTCACGGATCTCGACTGCCATGATGCGGATTCCCCAGCGGTCAGTCACCTGATCCAATTTTTCGTGCAAAACCTGGTTGATCTCATCACGTTTTGATAGCACGTCGTCCAGGTCCATCGCACCGACCACGGCCCGCAGGGTCGTGATCGCCAACCCCCTGGCTGCACCGGTGAAGTCCTCAACTTCGAGGACACTGCGAATTGGGTCAATGACTTTGTCATAGACAATGAAGTCGATACTGACGGAGGCATTATCTGCTGTTATGCACGTCTGTGGCGGAACGTCAAAGTACACCTCCCGAAGGTCAACATCTACTGGTTTGTCAATAAAGGGAATGAGAAATATCAAGCCGGGGCCCTTTGGACCAATGCAGCGCCCCAACCTGAAAACCACAAGGCGCTTATATTCGGGGACAATCCGAACCACCATGTTGATGATAAGGATGCCGAACAAAGCCAGCAAACCAATGAGTGAATAATCAAGTAAGGTTTCAAACATGAGGGTCTCCTTTTTTATTCTTCGTTTATGGAAGGTGAATCCGCAATTTTATGCGGGGTCACCATAAGTCTTACTCCTGAAACGGATTGAACGCGAACGTGTTGACTTTCTTTGATGTTTCCTTCAACGCTGGTTGCGCTCCAGGTCTGATGATCGATCTTAACCCGTCCATTTGGATCCAGGTTGGTCGTTGCAATTGCGGTTTTTCCAATCAGGCTTTCCGCGCCGGATTTAGGTGGTTGTTTACTGGCTTTTAGGATCGCACGCAGGATGATCAAACTAAAGAATACAATCAATCCCGCCATAAAAATGATCAGCCACAAGCTCACTCGCAATTCAGGTAGGGCAGGTGATTCAGGCTGGAAAGGTGTAAAAAGAAGGAGCGAGCCCAAAACAAACGGAACAAGTCCTGCTAATGTTACAACAACTTCTGTGTCCGTAAGTAAAGCCACAGTGAAAAGGATCAGGGAGAGCGCTAACATACCAACCGCTGCCCAGTTAACTGGCAGGGTGCCAAGCGCCATAAATCCAATGATGTAACAAAGAACTGCCCCAATCCCTGCCACACTCAAACCGGGATCTGAAAGCTCAGCCAGCAAGAACAGCGTTCCTAACGAGAGGAGTAAATAGGCGATGTTGGGTTCGTTGATCGTATGATAAAACTTCTCGACCAGGTTCATGTTTTCATACTGCAGAACTGAGCCGGAGAGGTCGAATTGCACATTATCGATCACCTGTCCGTCCACCTGGGCCAAGAGGTCGTCAAGATCTTCCGCTACGATCTCAATCACGCCTTCATCCAGCGCTTCAAATGCAGTTAGGGAGAGGCTGTTTTGGACTGCAGCCTGGACCCATTCAACATTGCGGTCACGCTTTTCGGCAAGGCTGCGCACAAAGGCAGAAGCATCGCTAAGGGCTTTTTCACTCATAACTTCATCAATTTCACCGCCGAACGCTACCGGAGTGGCAGCGCCAACATTGGTTGCGGGAGCCATAGCTGCGATATCTCCAGCCATTAAGATAAACAAACCCGCTGAAGTTGCCCTTGCGCCTTCTGGTTCGACAAATACAACAATCGGGATGGGGGATTGGAGGATGGATTGAACCATTTCACGCATGGAAGATTCCAAACCGCCGGGAGTATCGAGTAGCAGAACGACAAGTGATGCATTCTCCCGCTGGGCAATTTCCAAACCACGGTCCAGATATCGAGCGGTGAAGGGGCTGATCACACCATCCACGTCCAGGACGATGATGGGTTGGAATTGAGCATTTCCGGCAACTGGTGAGACGGTCAATATTACGAGAATGAAGGTGATACATAGAAGGATCACCAAATTTTTTATGCGCACACTATGCTTTTCCATTTCTCACCACCAATGCATTTTGGTAATATATTCAAGCTTTCCTATAGGTATTATCATGTAGATTAGGTTTTTATTCAAGCTTGTCCATTAACTCCCAAACCAAGTTGAATAAATCAACGGCAAACTTCCAATGCCTTTCTTGCTTCGAAGTTTCATTCTATTTAATCATTAACTCTTTTCCTTCCTAATGTCATTTTGGTTTCGTTATTCTTTCCAAAGCAGCTTGATAGGCGCGTTCAGTGGTCATGATCGCTTTGTAAGCGGTGTTTTCCAGCCGCTTGTTGAGCTTTTGCTTGCAGCAGATGAAACAGATCCGGATGCAAAGGAGCTGAAAGTTCAGCTTCTTTGATGCCAGCTCGAAGGCCCTTGCCACGTCACAAGCGAGATCATGAAATTCCACCCCGCGTTCCATCAACTCCAGGCAGGTAACTCCCCAATTGATTTTGTCATAAGAGTCTGCTGGGGTCAAATTGACAACCATGAACGAGCGCCCATCCACGACCGTCAAGCAGGGTTTTCTTCCCTGGAAGATCTCATCGGCTTCTCCCAAGATGGGTGTGGGAATTTCGATGCTCTGATTATGTTGCTTAGCTCGTTCTCCAGCAGCTTGAAGGGTTTGACTGATGTAGCCAACCGAGCGGTCGACGCCAAACAGGAGGCCAAGCCCGTGTTGAATATCCCGAACTGATCCCTTCAGCAGGGGCAGGATTGCGATGGAGCGTTGAATGAACCCCTTATTGATCTCCAGCGAGGAGATTTCCGCTTTGGGGCCCGTCTTCTGAGGTGAAAGACCTTCAGTTAATGCGTCCAACCCTTGTGCCCGGAGATCATACAAGAATTTCCGCGAAACACCAAGTTTTTCTGCCATTTTGGTAGCCCATCCCCATTCACGTTCTGGGATCGGTTTGATCATCTCGAGTGCAAGCTCGATACGTGTTGACAAAGAGAGCTCAGGTAAGCGATAATTAGGCATAGGAACCTCCTGTTTGAGGAATCAAAGGTTGGTTGTACTTCCTTATTTTTCCTCATCAGGAGGTTTCTGACAAGAATATTCGCTTGTAAATGTTCTATAAGTGTGAACCTAATTCTGAACCACCCCTTTTTCTGAAACCATTAATTTACATTTTGCCGCCGCTGTCCTCCGCCGCAGTCGGTCAGGTGCAGCGGGGGTTAGACGCGACCTTTCAAACCCCGTTGGTGGTTTGCCTGTCCCGGTGTTGTGAGAGCGCTTCTTCTAAAACCGTAATAAAAGCTTCGGTATTGTCAGGTGTGAAAAGTATCCGTCGAATTTTACCTTCGCTTTTATCAAGTACAACATGTTCCAAAAAGTTGGCCCAATCTATTTTCAAAGCAGGCCGAAAGTTCTTTAGTTGTAGATCACATCTAGTCAGGAGTCCTTTTAAATCGGATTCGGCAACTTTGACTCGCTCAATATGATCGAATGGAACCGTCATTTTTCCGAACAGTGTAAAAAATTCAATGCGATCGTTGTAGATATGGTACTCTTGCCATAAGCTTTTGGCTGTACTTTTGGAAGTGTAGATTGCTTTATCTGTCATTTGTTTACATTTACTCCAAGACTTTATTAGATTTGAAAAGCGTCTAACGGTTTGCGCTTCACCTGCGCAGCGAAGCGTAGCGGTGCGGGGTCAGGTGCAAGCGCGTGTTGGGCGGAATGAGCTACTTGATGTATGGAATATCATACACATTCACCAGATTAGCAAGGCTCATCCCAGCTAACAATAAGTACAGCACTGCAAAAGCGAGCCCACCCCAAGCACCCAAAATGGCTGACCTCACTCGCTCCATATACTCAAGATATTCCGTCGAAAATCTCGGGATTAGAATCCGCTTTTCTTCATAAATCGTCACCAATTCGAGAATCAAGTAGCACAATGGGAGAAATACAATGGACCATGATGCCCCCAGGGCAGTATAGATACCAAAAAAAACCATCACACAGGAAAGATAGATGGGATGTCTTACATACTGGTAAGGACCCTCTATGACCAATTCGCCTGGCGTGAACTCGGAGAACTGCCCTCTAAACGCTGGGAGAAGCATCTTGAGTGAAAGTGCATAGAGCGTTACTCCTGCCAAGCCTAACCCTACCCCAACTATTACCAAGATCATTCTTGCATTTCCAATGAACCTGGGTTGGGCCAGGAAAGGAATCGCCAACCAGGGCACAAGCAGAAAGGCAATTCCCAGATAGCTTATGACATTGTTAAGAGCCCCTTTTATCCTGAGATTGCCTCTCTTATCTGGGCCCGGAATGATCGCGACCACTCCCAGAAGAGAAATGGCGATCACTTGTACCTGTAAGAAAAGTTGATCCATGTGATAAGACTCCTCATTCCGCCGTTGTGGTAGTGAGGGCAGTTTCCCGCCCTCTCCCCGCACAGTTCCCGGCGTGCGGAATTATCGCACCGGGCTCTTCAGAGACACTCGCTTCCGCATGACCATATTCATGGTCTTTGGCTATTCCCCACAGTGAGGTTTGCCTCCTTGATCCAGCCCTTCATGGCCGGATAAGGTTTCCTTTGTGGCCAGTCATCCTCTCTTCGAATTATACCTGCGCCATGCTCAGCTTGAAAAGATTGGTAAATAGAGCGAGGTCAGTTGGCATCGCTTGACCCTATTAG
>CAZJBA010000154.1:0-7067 GCA_964544065.1 uncultured Anaerolineales bacterium
TATATTTGTCAACTCTACGAAAACATCGTCACAAGGATTATGGATGCCGGAGCCAATCTTGTCGATGATGTCTAGGTCAATGGTTTCTGGGCTGATTTCAACGCCGTTCATGAAGCGCTTGACCAACCCGGCGACCTCGTTCATGGCGACGAGATGCTCGTAGCATGCGGTCATGCCGGACTCGATATAACCGACGTCGTGGAGCAGGTTGCCGCCGCCCAGAGCGGTCCGCATCATCCAGATGGCGCCTTCGGCCGCGGCCTGCTGGTCGAAGACCTTTGAGTCGGATCAGCCGGAGAAGCTAAAGATGGGGAGTTTGTAATATTGGAAATTATGATCTAATTGGCTACCCTGTCCCCCGAATCCGGAAGCGTCCAAATTCTCCCTTGGCTTCGCACCAATCTTCGTTGACGTTAGAGGTTGTATAGGCTCTTGGCCCCCGGCGGAGTTGCCCTAACAGGGCGTTGAGGTCTGCTCGGCTTCCTTCGGCGACGACCTCCACGGTGCCGTCTCGCCGATTGCGAACCCATCCTGTTAGGCCTAAGCGAGTGGCATTTTCCAGTGTGAAGTATCGAAATCCTACCCCTTGCACATTTCCCTCCACGCGGGCGTGTAATCGAGCGCGTTGTTCTA
Organism: uncultured Anaerolineales bacterium; assembly: GCA_964544065.1. Taxonomy (GTDB): domain Bacteria; phylum Chloroflexota; class Anaerolineae; order Anaerolineales; family UBA11858; genus JAYELX01. The sequence continues at coordinate 634 of CAZJBA010000154.1, forward strand.
CTTCCATTTGTGCTCCTTATTCATTGCGATCCTTTCCCAGAAAGGCCAGTCCCAGCGTTGAAGCAAGCGTGACAAGGAAGATTAAGAGCCATGGCCCTAGGCTTTGTAGCGCGGCCAGAATCGCGCTTTCGCCAAACGTGACCTGGCGCCAATCTCGTTCCAATTCGGTTAAACTTTTTTCCAGGGCTGCCTCCGTACCTTGCTGGCAGGTCACTCCCTCACCATAGGCGCCGAGCAAGTCCTCTATCCGCTCGTTGCCGAACTCCGTTTGCAGGTAGCGGGTAAACGAGCTGGCCTGCGCATAGGCAAGCTGAAACGTAGCCGCCTCGTTGGGGAAGCTGTTGCATAGTGAAACGAGCGGAAGGAGCTGATCGCGCTGATAGGCTCTATCGAGCAAGAGGGGATAATCCGGGTTGGGAGACAGTTCTGAAATTGTGGCCAGGCCTTCGTTCAACCAGCGCGGCAAATAGGCGTAGTCCGGCCCCAATTTCTGATACAGCAGCAAGTGAGTCAACTCGTGCGGAATTTGCCGTTTGATCTCCAGTGATTGCGACGCGTTGGCGGCGATGGACACCAGTGAAAACCCCAGGGCCGGGTCGGTGTGACCGGCGATCCGGGTTGAGGTTTGGTCCGTTGATTGCAGCGCAGATTGCATCTCTTGAGATTTGCTATAAACGTAAAATGCAACCTGTTGTGAAACGGAAACATCCACGTTCGACCGGATGCGCTCCAGGCTCTGATTGGCCGCCTCCAAAACCTCTTGGCCAAAATCGTCATCCTGCTGGTACCAGAAAATCTCAAATTCATCGTTGCTCAACGACTGCCATTCGAAGCGGTTATCCTGGTAGAAAAAGGTGAAATGTTGGCTGGTAAAGGAAGCGCCGTTTTCAAATGTCCCCTCATACCAATATTCGATCTCGCTGAAAAGGGGCAATTGATTTTGGGATAGATCCAGATGATAGCTGACTTGGTTGGATTCCAGGGTGGTTTCGCCGCCGGTGAATGGGTCGCTGGTGACGGGTTGGAGAACAACTTGCATGGTCTGGATGGAGGCCTCGGATTCGAAGCCGGCCTCGATGGTTAACTGCTCCCCAAAACGGTAAGCCACCTCCGGGGTAGAAAAGTGAATCTCCTGACTCCCTCGAGCAGGCTGGCTGATTCCCAGGCAGATTCCCAGCGTGATGAAAATCCCGATCAAGCGGTGCACGTTATACTCCCAAATAAGCCAGAATCGGCGTTAAGGTCAGGGGACTGAGCAGCGTGGTGATGAACACGACCGTGGTCACAAAAGTGGGTTTGGCGTCGAACTCGGTTGCCAGCACCGTGGTGACCACTGCGGTGGGCATAGCAGATTCGAGAATAGCGGCGTTGTAGGCCATCCCCTTCAGGCCGAAAAGTCCTGCCGTGGCTAGCGCCAATCCCGCCCCCCCGAAGAGGCGCATGCCGGTTGCAAGCCCTAGGGCGCGCCAGTTCCAAGAACGTTGATTGCGTTGCAATTGCAATCCCAACAGAATCAACATGACCGGGATGGTCGCGCCGGACAGCAGCGAGCTGGTTCGCTCCAACGGAGTTGGCAAATGCCAATCCAAGAGGTTGAAAAGAATCCCCAAGATGGCGGCATAGATGGTGGGGATTTTGACCAACTTGAGGAGCGATTGTTTCAAGTTGAGACTTCCCAGCGAGGCGATCGCTACTCCCAGGGAGTAGGTCAGGATGGCAGTCATGACGTAGTAAATACCGGCGTGGGTCATGGCCGCTTCGCCGAAGGCAAAGAAATTTAAAGACAGACCGAAATTGGCCGCGTTCATGAACACGGCTGTGATGATGACGGCGGCGAGCAGTTTGCGTTCTATTTGCAAGGCGCGCCCCAGCAACCAGGTCGCTACTGTGAGGACGAAAACTTGGGTTGTGCTGAACGCCATGATGCGGAGCATGGCGCCCTGGTTGATTTGACTGTTGGCCAAAAGGTCGAAAATTAGAAAGGGGCTCAAGGCGTAGAAAAGGATGCGAGAGACGGAATGGGGGTCTATTTCCAGCCATTGCCCCAGCATGTAGCCGATCCCGGCCGTGAGCAAAATGGGGAGGAGGTTGTTGAGGAAGAGCGGTGTCAATGTGTTCAAAGATGTTTTCTTATTTTTATCTATTTCAAGAAATCGTCTTCTTGATCGCTGAAGTCTAACAGGTCGAAACTTTCGATGTGCATATTGAAGGCCAGGTTGTCCAGCGCGTCTTGAAGGAATCGGGCTTCTGATTCGTCCTCCGTCTCGTCCAGCATGCGTTGGAGCAGTCTTTCTTCGTCTTCTCCACCCACTTGGGAGAGGGACCAAATGGCCGTCGAGCGAATGTCTTCGCGGTCGCCGAGCAGTTCGATCAGATCGGGAATGGCTTCTTTGATGTGAATCTCGCCTGCGGCGCGGGCGGCCTCCAGCCGGATTTTTGGCTCTTGATGGTTCATCATGCGCAGCACTTTCGATTTCCAGCGTTTGTCATAGGAACGTCCCATGGCGAAGAGAGCGCTGACACGCCAGTTGAGGTTGTCTTTTTGATAGGCTTGCTCAATCAAGGCAGGGACATCCTCGTGGGTGACATATCCGAGCGCTTCCAGCGCGTGGCGGCGCACTTTTCTGGCATCTTTGCTCCGCATGGTCTTGAGCAGACAGGAGACGATTTCTTGGTAATGTTGGGGGCAAAGCTCTTCGATCTCGCCCAGGTAGGTGAATTTGCCCAGGCTGGAGGCGCAGGCAGCGCGCACGTCCCGGTCGGGATCGTTTTCGAGCATGTCCAACAAGGTTGGAATCATGTCGATGGTTTCGTAGATGAAAAAGGAACGCGCCGCCAGGAAACGGGTATAAGGGTCTTCGTCGTGAATGCCGATGCAGCTTACCGCTTCGTAGGATAGCAAATAGTTTTCCTCGATCAATCGTTCCATCTTTTCTAGCAAGGCCCGCCTGCGTTCTACCGGAATCTGATCCCAAACCTGCCTGAATTGGCGGACTTTTTCGCCTTCCAGATCGGAGAGATGATAGACAACCAGAGGTTTGAGGAGTTCATCCTCACTTTGGAGATTCTCCAAAGCGTCTTCGAAAGGGGTTTTTCCAGGTTTTTTTGGTGGTTTGTTCATTTTGGCAACTCGATTGGATTGGTAAAGTCGAGAATGTTGATATAAAGCAGCAACACGATCATGGCGATGAAACTGACCGTGTTGATCGCGTTCTGCCACTTTTGGGGGATGCGCCGGCCCAGGAAGATTTCGGGCAGCGTGAAGAGAATTCGACCGCCATCCAGCGCAGGGATGGGGAAGAAGTTGAGCACGCTGAGAGATATCGTGATGGTGGCGAAAAACTGGAGCACGTTGATGTTGAGAGGCGATTCAGGTACGGGCGCTTCCTGTTCTTGGACTTTTTGGTAAATGTCGTACATGCCCTTGTAGCCCACCGGGCGGGCCATTTCTGGGGCGATGTTCCCGCGGATGATTTGGCCCGGCAGCGTCACCAAGAAGAAGGCGTGGTAATAGGTCGCTTTGGCGCCCATGGGGATGGATTCGAGCAGTCCGACCGGATGAACCGGATTGGTCATGACGATGCCGATCGATCCTTCACCCTCGGGAGGATTTTGGCGGGGTGTGAGCGAAACCTGGGTATTTTCTCCCTCGCGTTGGTAGGTCAAATCGATCTCTTCTCCCAGGTGGGTGTAGATGGTGTCGTGAAGCTCGGTCATGCTATCGATTTCTTCCCCGGCAGCCTCGGTGATGATGTCGTTGCCGGCGAGTCCCGCCTGTGCAGCCGGTGAGTCGGCTGCCACATCCACAATCAAGACCTGGCTTGGGTCCGGTGCGCCCGTTTGGGTGAAGATCAGCGCGTAGATCAAGATCGCGACCAGCAAGTTGACGATCGGTCCAGAAGCATAGATGGCCAGGCGAGTCCAGGGGCTGGCTGACTGCAAACCGCCTGGCTCGTCGGGGTCGTTTTCCCCCTTGAGGCGCACAAAGCCTCCCAAGGGGAGCCAATTGAGGGTATATTCTGTGTCCCCTGCTTTGAACAGCGTCAACGCTCGTGGGGGAATCCCAAGCCCGAACTCTTCGACCTCTACCTTTAAGATTTGGGCGGCCAGGAAGTGCCCCAACTCATGCAAGATGATTAACGCCGACAAGGCGATGAAAAGCTGTAGAATTCCAGACATACGTTTTCCTTTGTTCGTACCGATAGGGTTAGTTTTTTGCGCGTAGGCATCATGGCTTTCGGTCAGCCTAGCTGAAACAATTTGATTATAACGTGTTCTAAGCGACTGCGGTAGATGTAGGCGCGCTCAGGGTCGGATTCTAACAGGATTCTAAACATTCAATAAGTGTCTAACGAAGCTCCGCTCACAACGCCAAGGCGCGCCATGCCGAAGATACACCAAATGGGTGCACACCGTGCGGCACAGCGAAGCGATGACATACTTTATTGGGGAGGAACTGAGATAAAAATGCATATGCGATCGCCCTGGTGCCACGAACAAGGGAGCGTGTCCGAGCGATGTCCCCATGCTATAATTTCAGGCATGAAAACACAATCGATTCAAGTGCGATCATGCTTCTTTTACAGGTTGGAGGAGGGAAAATTGTGATTCTCGTGACAGGTGGAACCGGCTTTATTGGGGAGGCGTTGATCCGTCATTTGGTTGAGGCAGGCTACCGGGTCCGAACCTTGATTCGGCCCTCGGAGCGTTCGCCGCGCTTGCCGCGCGGCGTGCCCGTAGAAGTTGCTGTGACCGGATTGAGGGACGAGCGCGGCCTGCGGGCTGCCATGGTGGGAGTGGATGTCGTTTACCACCTGGTCGGCGGTGAACACCGCGGCCCCCAAGAAGACTTGATGGCCGTGGATGTGCGCGGGGCCCGAGCGGTGACCCAAGCCGCGGCCGATGCCAGCGTGGATCGATTTTTCTACGTCAGCCACATTGGCGCGGATCGAGCTTCTGCTTATCCCGTTTTGAAAGTCAAGGCCATCGCCGAAGATCACGTTCGGCGCAGCGGCATTGACTACACCATCATGCGCTCGGCCCTCGTCTTCGGCAAGAATGATCGTTTCACCACCCGCTTGGCGCGCAGCTTGTACGGTTTGCCGTTCATTTTTCTGATGCCCGGCGACGGCGAAACCAAAATTCAACCCCTTTGGATAGAAGACCTGGTCACCTGCATGGTCTGGGCCTTGGACGATGATGGCACCCGCAACCGTATTTATGAACTCGGCGGCCCGGAGTTTCTCTCCTTTCATCAGGTTATGGACATCATCATGCACACAATTGGGGTTCGCCGCATGATGGTTTCGGTCCCGCCGCCTTATTTGCGATTGATCACCATCCTGCTAGAATACATCATCCCCAATTTGCCCCTTTCGGTCTATTTGCTCGATTACCTGGCCACGGATCGCACCTGCTCGTTGGATACCATCCCGCACATCTTCAATTTGATGCCCTCGCGTTTCTCCAAACGTTTGGATTATTTGCAAAACCAGAATTGGCGCCGGGAGTTGAGACGATCCGTATTAGGGGGAAATATCGATGAAAGAACAAAGTGATTTTTTAGCTTCGTCAAGCACTGAGTTTTGAAAAGTCTCCAATCTTTAGCATAACGTTCTCCAACGCGTGGGGGTTCGAGAAGATCTTCACCCTTAGTATACAACCTCCAGTAACTGGAGAGTCAAGAGGCAAATTATCGAATTTTCCTGGCTTCCTGATTTTCGACGATTGCTTTTTCCCTCACCCTGGGCTATACTGACCAAAATTAATCGAAGGAGCACCCAATGAAGATTCACGATATTTCCTTGACCCTCAGTCCCGAGTTGCCTACCTGGCCCGGGGAACCCCGCCTGTCGTTGGAACGCAAGAGAAAAATGGAGGAAGGGGCGCGCTCAAATGTAACCCATTTTTCTGCCGGAGTCCATATCGGCACCCATGTGGACGCCCCGTTCCACTTTCTAGGTGGCGAGGCCACGACGGTGGAGAGTCTCCCCTTGGATGTTCTCACCGGTCCCGCCTTTGTTGTCGCTTTTCCCGATGTTGACACCCACATCACGGCGGACGACCTTCAAGACGCGGACATCCCCCCAGATGCGACTCGGCTGCTCTTCAAGACGCGCAACTCCGACTTGTGGGCCCGCGGCGAGACCGAGTTCCAGGAAGATTTCGTCGCCCTGAGCGCCGACGCCGCCGAATGGCTGGTCGCTCGCGGCGTCAAGCTGGTCGGGATTGATTATCTCTCGGTGGCGCCGTTCACCGCTGCGGTGGCCACCCATCGCATTTTGCTAGGAGCTGATGTCGTCGCGTTAGAGTGTCTTGATCTCTCTGCGGTTGAGCCGGGCGACTATGTTTTGTATTGTTTGCCTCTCAAAATCGCGGGCAGCGATGGCGCCCCGGCGCGAGCAATCCTGATAAAGGATGGTTAGCACATTGAG
>CAZJBA010000155.1:0-7044 GCA_964544065.1 uncultured Anaerolineales bacterium
TTGTGCTTATCAAATTGAGCCGTCTCCTCGCAACGACATAATTTTCAATGGGCTAGTTTCCAAACGCGATCGCCCTGCTAGGTTGGCAATCGCTGATATAATCCTACCTATGGAGATTTCTGAATTGACCGCTCGGATGCACGCTTTTGTGGCCGCCAAAGGATGGTATCATCCCGATAGCCTCCGACCGCAGACCTTACGCAACCTGGCCACCTCGCTTGTCCTGGAGTCCGCCGAGGTCTTGGAGCATTTTCAATGGGGGGATAGCTCGGAGGATCAGGCCAGATTGGCAGGCGAACTCGCTGATGTAGCTTTGTACTTGCTTCAGCTTGCCAGCCTGGCCGAGATCGACTTGGAGCAAGCCATCCTAGCTAAACTGGAACAGAATTATGACCGTACTTGGGAGTGAACTCGACATGAAGCGACAGAAACCAAACAACCAGCGCGACTCCAACAGCCCCTTGCGGGTGACCGTTTTTGGAGGCTCCAAGCCCAAACCGGGGGACGAGGCATACCAACAGGCGCTTCGTTTGGGAACCGTTCTTGGCGCCGAAGGGCACACCGTTCTGACCGGAGGCTATATCGGCACGATGGAAGCGGTATCTCGCGGCGCAGCCGAGGCGGGCGGCCACGTCATTGGCGTCACCTGTGATGAGATTGAATCCTGGCGCGCTGTCGGCCCCAATTCCTGGGTGCAAGAAGAGATGCGCCTCGAGACCTTGCGCCAGCGCCTCTATGTCCTGATCGAAGAATGCGACGCCGCTTTGGCCCTTCCGGGTGGAATCGGCACGCTGGCAGAAATTGCCGTGATGTGGTCGCAATTGCAAACTGGAGCCGCATCGCCGCGCCCACTGCTGTTGATTGGTCCCGGCTGGGAGCGAACCTTTGAGACCTTTTTCGCCAACCTGGGCGCATACGTGGCCGACCGTGACCGGGACATGCTCGCCTTTGTGCCGGAAGTTGATGCGGTTGTCCCCAGGCTCCGTTCTTTAAAGACCTAACGCAGCGGCGCAGAGTAGCAGAGTCGCGGAGAAAAAATAGTAAGCGTTCGCGCCCCTCGTAACCTCCGCGAAACGGTTTGCGAAGGTTTTTCCGGAGGCGCGCCCTGGGCGCAACCGACAAGATTTAACGCGGTACCCCTACGGGCATGCTTCGCGAAGCCGCAGAGTAGCCGAGTCGCGGATAAGAAAATAAAATCTCTGCGTTTTCCCGCCGGGGATGCTGTGCACGCCCCACGGGCGACACAGTGCGCATCTCTCCGACTCTGTGTTAAAGTATTTTCGAGTATTGATGTAGAAATCTTGACTCATCCTTATAGAAGCAATGTAAAAAAACGCAGGTGTGTTTCATTGCTGTTGAAAGCGCCGATTTGCTTTGCACGCCCACGGCGAGTAGAGCGACACGCTTTTCGTCGCTCGGATCGAAATCCAGCGATACTGTTCAGCCAGGGCGACATTTCTGGGTTTCGATACACCGAGAAAGCATCGGCACTCAACCGGCGAAATGTCTTGCTCCAACTCATTTGAAACACACCCAAAAAACGTAACCTATGCCAGCTATTCAACCCGCACGCTTGAAAAGTCAAGTCCAAGAGACGGTGGAGCACCTCCATGATCCGGCCGCGTTTTTGTGCGCCCTCCATGATTTGCTCAACTTTTATGCCGATCGCACTCGTCGTTTTCAGCGTGGCGATCGAGCTATGTCCTTGATTAAAAATTACCGCGTCCCCGATCAGGTGCTGCTTCATATTGAGCGCGGCTTGATCCCGGCCTTGGCCGGCGACCCTGAAAGGACCTTTCCTTTGGCCGATACGCTCTGGGAAGATGGCTGGCTGGAGACGCGTCTCCTGGCCGTTACCATCGTGGGGCAAATTGCTCCGGATGACCCGGGACCCATCGCTGATCAGATTCGACGTTGGAGCCAGGTTTGCAAAGATCCGTTGGTGATCAAAGCGCTGTCCGTTCGGGGCTTGGAGCGTCTACGCCGTGAACGGCGCGATTTTTTATTAGCGACTCTGGAAGATTGGCTCTCTTCTCCGGATGCCGAAACGTCGCTCGTGCGAGTGGCGTTACGAGCTTTTATACCCTTGTTGGAAGATGAACGTTTTGAGAATCTACCTCTGGTATTCCGTTTATTAACCCCCTTGGCGCGCCAAATTGATTTTAAAACTAGGCCGGCCTTAGCCCCCGTGATTGGTCTCTTGGCACAGCGTTCCCCGCAAGAGACGAGTTTCTTTCTGCGCAAGCTGCTGACCTCCGCTGATCGCTCCCATGTACCGGGCCTGATTCGGGAGATTCTCGATCAGTTCCCGGCTCATCTCCAGGATTCCTTGCGCCAAAGCCTACGAGAAAACCGTGATTTTTGATCTTTTGCTTATTGCAAATCCATCTGCCGCACGACCATGACGACCTTGCCCTGAATTTTTACCGTGCTGGGATCGTTGATGTAGATGGGGTCCATAGTTGGGTTGGCAGGTTGCAGGCGAATGCGTTGGCCTTCCAGGTGAAAGTACTTCAAGGTGGTCTCGTTTTTATCGTCGAGCCAGACCGCCACCATTTCGCCGTTATGAGCTTGTTTGGCGGGCTTCATGATGACGATGTCGCCATCGTTGACCATCGCGTCGATCATCGAGTCGCCTTGCACTTGCAGGGCGAACAAATCGTTGCGTTTTGTGTCCTTGGTCGGCAATAAACTTTTGGCGATGTGGATGGCATCGAGTTCCGGATCGAAAGTGTCAAAACCCGACGTAGGGATGGGGACAGGCTGACTGGCAACGATGCGGCCAACCAGTTTGATGGCAAAAAATTCGTCGATTCCATCCTGAATCGTCTTTACGGTCGAACTGGAAAGCTCTTTGATCACCCGTAGGCCGCGCGAGACACCTTCATCGCGCTCGATGTAGCCGTTTTCCTCCAGCCGATCAAGATAATAACTGGCGACGGATGTCGATGAGAGCGAAGCTTGGTCGCAAATTTCGCGAATCGTGGGCGGGTAGCCGTGTTTTTCGCTGAACCGTTGCAGGACTCGTAAAACTCTCTTGTGCTTTTCGTTTAAGCCCTTCTCCTTTTGACGACCCATACTGTTCTCCCTTCACATAAGCGAGTAGAATATTTGTGCTATTATTTTATGCGAACATCCGTTCGGTGTCAAGGGCTCTTTTGGGGTTTAATGCGTTGACGTTCTCTTCAAAGCTTGCTATGATTTTGGTGTATGCAAAGAAACAATCGTATTAAGTGGATCCTTTTGTGGAAGCGGATCGTCAATTCGTTACGTTGGTTTCGCCCCGGGTTAGGCGTGAAACGATGGATGGGGGTTATCTTTTTGGGGGCCACGTTTTTGGCCGTTGGATTTGCCTTTTTTGTTTTAGACATCTATCGTAATGCGCCCGAAACGTGGTGGCTGCCACTCTTATCGTTGGCCGCCTTGCAGGCCCTGCCGCGCATGACCCGAGTCTTGATTTTTGGCGGTGTTGGTTTGGTCATGGTTCTGGGAGGTGTGTATGCCCTCAATCGGACGCTCTTGCTTCCCTTCCGGCAGCCGGGTCGACCGGTTGTGAGCGCCTTGGAGAATCATCGCCGCCGTGAGAGCGGGCCGCGCTTGGTCGCGATTGGAGGCGGGCACGGCCTCTCGACACTGTTGCGCGGCTTGAAGCAATACACTCACAACCTCTACGCCATTGTCACCGTTGCCGATGACGGCGGTTCCTCCGGGCGTTTGCGCCAGGCCATGGGAATCTTGCCCCCGGGCGATATTCGTAATTGTCTGGCTGCCCTTTCCAACGATGAGGCTTTGCTGGAGCAACTCTTTCAATATCGTTTTGCCAACGGCGGTGGGGAATTAGATGGCCATTCCTTTGGCAATTTGTTTATCACCGCTTTGGCCGGCATTACCGGTAGTTTCGAAGATGCTATCGCTGAGACCGGACGAGTCTTGGCTGTGCGCGGGCGAGTGTATCCTTCTACCTTACAAGACGTGCGCCTGGTTGCCGAAATGGTATCCGGCCACGAGGGGAACCAGATGTGCGTCAAAGGGGAGAGTCAAATCCCGGAGGTGGATGGCCGCATCAAAAGAATCTGGTTGGAACCTAATAATCCCCCCGCTTATCCCAAGGTGGTGCGGTCGCTCTTGTCGGCCGACATGATCATCATCGGGCCGGGTTCTCTCTACACAAGCATCCTGCCCAATCTCTTGGTCCCTGACATCAACGCAGCTATACGTGCCAGTAAGGCCTTCAAGGTTTATATATGTAATGTCGCCACTCAACCCGGTGAGACGAGTGGCTTTACTTGCGTGGATCACGTCAATGTGATCGATCAGCATGTCGGCAACGGGCTTTTTGATTTGATCGTTTACAACAATCGCTTTGAAGGGGCCTTATTGGACGAGATGGAATGGGTGAAATTGGGGGATGATTCTGGTTTGACCTATCCTCTTTATAGGATGAATTTGATCGATCGGGAGGAGCCCTGGCATCACGACTCCGAGAAACTTGCCTCTGTGTTGATAAATTTGTACCGCGCTCGGACGGGGCCTCTGGCGGAAGATTAAATGTATCCGATCGAATCGGGTTTTAGCGGTGGGTGTGATATAATCGCGTTTTGGTTACTCGAAGCTATCTTCAGAATAAGCAATGAGCTTTTTGGCTCATTGTATAAACATATAACGAACGAATGGAGGTTTTTTTATGACAACGAAAATCGGTATTAATGGATTTGGCCGTATCGGTCGGCAAGTTTTGAAAGCCGCCTTGGAGCATCATAGCGACACGCTCGAGGTTGCGGCCATCAATGACTTGTTTCCTGCTGAACAGAACGCTCATTTATTCAAGTATGATTCCAACTTTGGCATCTATCCGGGTGAAGTTAGGCTGGAAGACGGCGACCTCGTCGTAGATGGGCATCACATCGATGTGTTTGCCGAGCGCGACCCCGGCAACCTGCCCTGGGCTGACCTGGGCGTCGACGTCGTGGTGGAAGCCACCGGCGTGTTCCGCGATGGGAGCAAAGATCCAGGGCCTCAAACTCACATCGAAAAAGGCGGGGCTAAAAAAGTGATTATTTCCGCCCCAGCCAAAAATGTTGATCTCACCGTTGTGCTCGGAGTCAACGACGATTGGTACAAGCCAGAGCAGCATGACATCATTTCCAATGCGTCTTGCACGACCAACTGCTTGGCGCCTCCCGTCAAGGTGCTTAAGGACACGTTTGGAATTGCCAAAGGGCTGATGACCACGATCCACTCTTACACGACCAGCCAGCGCATTCTCGACATGGCCCACCCCAAGGATTATCGCCGTGCTCGCGCGGCGGCGGTGAACATGATCCCCACCACCACCGGAGCCGCCAAAGCGATCTCGTTGGTGATGCCAGAGCTTGACGGCATTTTGGATGGGTATGCTATTCGTGTGCCCACCCCCACGGTTTCGATCGTCGATGCTGTCATGCAGGTCAAAAAAGCGACCACCGTTGAAGAGGTCAACGCTGCTTTCAAGGCTGCCTCCGAAGCCGAATTGGACGGCATTCTTGGTTTCGAAACCAAACCTCTGGTCTCCGTTGACTACCGTGGAGACAGCCGCTCCTCGATCGTCGATGCTGATCTCACTAAAGTCATCGGTGGAAACATGGTCAAGTTCGTCAGTTGGTACGACAACGAGTGGGGTTATTCCTCCCGCACGGTAGACTTGGTTGAAATGCTGGCGAAATCCCTGTAGCGATACAGGCTTGGATGAACCTACGTGGTGCGCGCCGGGTCAAATCCTGTGCGCACCACGTTGCACGTAGGAGACTGATATGTTTAACAAAAAAACGGTCGAAGATATTGACGTTGATGGCAAGCGCGTTCTCGTGCGGGTCGATTTCAACGTTCCCATTGAGGATGGCCAAGTTGCCGATGACACTCGCATCCGGGCAGCCATGCCGACGATCGATTACCTGCTCGAGGGGGGCGCTGCCCTGATCCTCTGTTCTCATCTTGGTCGCCCAAAGGGAGAAGTACGCCCAGAACTGTCCCTGCGCCCGGTGGCCGAATACCTCGCCGGGATGGTTGATGTTCCGCTCTCCTTTGCAGAGGATAGCATTGGCCCTGCGGCTGAATCCGCTGCCGGGGCGTTGCAACCCGGCCAGATCTTGCTGTTGGAGAACACCCGCTTTCACGCCGGTGAGAAAGCCAACGACCCCGACGTGGCGCGTCAATTGGCCTCCCTGGCCGACGTGTTTGTCAACGACGCTTTTGGGACGGCCCATCGTTCCCATGCTTCGAATGTGGGTGTAACTGAATTTTTACCGACCGTAGCCGGCTTCTTGCTTGAGAAAGAGATTCAATATCTGGGCAAAGCGTTAGAAGACCCTGAGCGCCCCTTTGTAGCCATTTTGGGCGGTGCCAAGGTCGCTGGCAAGATTGAGGCCATCCGCAGCTTGTTACAAAAAGCCGACCAAATCTTGATCGGTGGCGGGATTGCCAACACCTTTTTCAAGGCGCAAGGCCATTCGATTGGTGATTCGCTCGTTGATGATGATTCTCTCGAAATCGCTCAAGAATTGCTGGAGTTGGGTGGCGACAAATTGCTTTTACCCGTTGATGTGGCCGTCGCCGATGCCTTTGATGCCGATGCCGAGCGTAAAGTGCTCGCGGTGGATTCCGTCCCTGCTGGCTGGCAGATTTTGGACATTGGCCCCAAAACGATCGAGCAGTACGCCAAGGTCGTCTCCGAGGCCAAAACGGTCGCCTGGAATGGGCCCATGGGCGTCTTCGAGTTTGAACGGTTTGCCAAGGGTACCTTCGGTCTCGCCCAAGCTGTCGCGGAGAGTCCGGCATTATCCATCATCGGAGGCGGCGAATCGGCGGCCGCGATCAGAAAATCGGGCCTGACCGACCAGGTCAGCCACGTTTCCACCGGTGGAGGCGCCTCGTTGCAAATGTTGGAGGGCAAGCAGCTCCCCGGTCTGGCCGCGGTCAATGATCGTTAGACTTTGGTTGAGCTTGTCGAAACTGCCGCTTTCGGCCGCAATTCGCTGATTTCGACAAGCTTCCCCCTGCGGGGACGCA
>CAZJBA010000156.1:0-7041 GCA_964544065.1 uncultured Anaerolineales bacterium
AACGCTCAGTCGAACGCTCAGTCGAACGCTCAGTCGAACGGACGCCGCCTGGAGCAGACTTTGCGTTGTAATAGTAGTTACCTATGTTCTACGTTTACGCCGCACTAAGCGGAGGATTTCATCGGCGCTGGTTTCGATTGGCTTTCCGGACACGTCGATAATCGGGATTCTGTGACGTTTGAGCAGCCTCTCGATCGCTTCGATTTCTTGGTACACTTTAACAGGGTCGACGTAATCGGCGTTTCCGTCGCTGACCCCCAAGCGACTCTGGCGATGCTTCCTGTGCTCGATCAACTCGACAGGGGCAATCGTCAACCCAACCAATTTTGGCTCGTCCAGCTTGAAAAGATGAGCATGAGGGTCTACGCCAGGGATCAGGGGGACATTGGCGACTCGCCAACCCATCACGGAGAGATACAAACTGAGTGGCGTTTTGCCCACCCGTGAGGCGCCCAGCAAGACGATTTCAGCCTGGTTCCACTCATGGGGCTTTTGACCGTCATCATGAGCGAAAGCGTAATCCATGGCGTCAATCCGCTCAAAATAGGATCGATAGAGACGACGATACAATCCCGGCGTCCCCACAGGCTGTTGATCTAATTTGTCGGCCAAGGTTTGGATCAGTGAATCGACCAGATCGACAGCAACGACATCCATCTCCTGCGCGGATCGGCGTGTAAAACGGCGCAGCTTGGGATCGACGAAGGTGTGGGCGACGATGGCGCCCTGCTCGACCGCCCGTCGGAGGATTTGCTCCACCCTCTGTTTCGTGAACACCTTCGGGAAAATTTCGATTTCCACCTCTGCCTTCGGAAATTGGGCCAGCACAGTGCGGGTGATTTGCTCTCCCGAGGCGCCGACACCGCCAGAGAGGATATAGAGGGGAAAAGACTCTTGCTCAGGTGAAGTTTGATCTTTCGTCATAGCATCTGCCTCGATTGATGAAAACGATCTCCGCTCTTCTTCATTATACCCTCAAAGGGCCCCATCCGATATCACTGTACGAAAACGAATAGGGCAATCGCATTTAGATCATTATTGTCCGCACAATAGCATCCTGAGCCTGGTCGAAGGATGTACAGATGGTTAATGCATGATCGGATCTGATGATTGTAAATACATCATCTCATCCATTGGTACCCCGCCAGGAGATGAATTCTCCTGGCTACAGAACAACGCCCCTTGAAAGGGGCTGGCTAAACAGAACGCCCTTCCAGCCGGATTGATCCGGCGCCGTTTAGTAGCACGGGGACTTCATCCCCGTGCGTCGTTGAAGGAAAAACAAACTTTGTGACCCGATCGTGCATTAATCAGCACACTTAAACTGAGTTCAGTGCGCTGATTATTTGCCAATGCGATTGCCCTGCGAAAACGAAGGAGATTCTTCGTCGCTTTGCTCTTCAGAATGACAGATTCGATAACTCCACGTTTAAGTGTAGGATTACCACGCATCCAGCCCCAAACAAAAAAGCCGCTCCAGATGGAGCGGCTTTTGTTAACACTTGTTACGAGCGCCAGATTACTCTTTGTGCGCCATCGCAGCGTGAGCCGCGGCCAGACGGGCAATCGGCACCCGGAAGGGGGAGCAACTGACGTAGTTGAGCCCGATCAGGTGGCACCACTCGATCGAATTGGGATCGCCACCGTGCTCGCCACAGATGCCGCACTCAAGCTCGGGGCGGGTGGCGCGGCCTTTTTCGACCGTGATCTTCATCAGTTGGCCGACGCCATCGCGATCAATGGTCTGGAAGGGGTTCTCGGGGAGAATGCCATCCTCGATGTAGGTGACCAGGAAGTTGCGCTCGGCGTCGTCACGGCTGTACCCGAAGGTGAACTGGGTCAGGTCGTTGGTACCGAAGGAGAAGAACTCCGTGGTGTTGGCAATTTGATCGGCGGTCAGGCCGGCGCGGGGAATTTCGATCATCG
Organism: uncultured Anaerolineales bacterium; assembly: GCA_964544065.1. Taxonomy (GTDB): domain Bacteria; phylum Chloroflexota; class Anaerolineae; order Anaerolineales; family UBA11858; genus JAYELX01. Next base: position 1,927 of record CAZJBA010000156.1, read on the forward strand.
TGCCGAATTTGTAGTCAAATTCGACGCCTTTTTCTTCCATCACCTGGGCGGCGATTCTTTCCAGCTTGGGCTGGATTACCTTGAGCTCGTTGATGTGGCCGGTCAGGGGGATCATCACCTCGGGGTGGGGGTCAAAGCCGCGCAGTTTCACATCAGCAGCGGCCTCGAAGATCGCTCTCACCTGCATGCCGACGATTTCTGGCATGACCACGCTCAAGCGGACGCCGCGCAATCCCATCATGGGGTTACTTTCGTGCATCGCCTGGACGCTGCGGAGCAGTTCAACTTTATCGGCGTCTTCTTGGCCCTTGATGCGATTCTCGATAACCTGCTCGAGCAGTTTGGTCTCATCGGGCATGAACTCGTGCAGAGGCGGGTCGATCAAGCGCACAATCACGGGTAAGCCGGTCATGGCTTCGAAGAGACCGTCGAAGTCTTCGCGCTGGAAGGGCAGCAATTTGTCCAAAGCAGCTTGCCGCTCTTCGGTTGTCTCGGCCAGGATCATATCCTGAACGATGGGCAGGCGCTCCGGCTCGAAGAACATGTGCTCGGTGCGGCAGAGGCCGATCCCTTTGGCGCCGTAGGAGCGGGCCCGGCGGGCATCGGCGGGGTAATCGGCGTTGGCCCAAACTTGCAAGCCACGCGTTGGCCAGCCCTCGGGGAAGTCACGGATGCCGTCTTGGGCAGCAATCGCATCAGCCCATTCGAGCAATTCCATCAACTCGGTTTGTTCTTCCAGCTTGGGCGCTACGGAGTCAATCTGGCCAACGAAGGCCTCACCGGCGGCGCCATCCACGGAGATATAGTCACCCTCTTTGACGGTGACGCCATGCGCGGTGATCTCACGCTTTTCGAAGTCGATCTTGACATCGGAAGCGCCAACGACACAGGGAATCCCGAATTGGCGGGCAACCACCGCGGCGTGAGAGGTGGCGCCTCCCTCGCTGGTGAGAATGCCCTTGGAAGCGAGCATACCATGAACGTCATCAGGCTTGGTGAAGGGGCGGACCATGATCACATCCTGGCCCTCTTCCTTGGCCTTGGCCTCGGCGGTATCAGCATCCAGATAGATGCGACCAACCGCGGCGCCGGGGGAAGCGTTCACGCCGGTAGCGAGAAGGTTGCCTTCTTCTTGAGCCTTCTGCTTGGCTTCGAGAATGAATTGGGGATGCAGCAAGGTATCGACCTGCTCGGGCTTGATTCGTTTGACGGCTTCCTCTTTGGTGATCAAACCTTCATTGGCCAAGTCGACAGCGATCTTGACAGCAGCCTTGGCAGTCCGTTTGCCGTCGCGGGTTTGCAACATCCACAGTTTACCGCGCTCGATGGTGAACTCGACATCTTGAACTTCTTCGTAATGCTTCTCGAGTTTTTCGGTAATTTCCAGGAATGTTTCATAAACCTCGGGCATCTCTTCGCCAAGTTGCTCGATGTCATTGGCGTTGCGGATACCGGCGACGACATCCTCGCCCTGGGCGTTGAGCAGGTACTCGCCCCAAACTTCTTTCTCGCCGGTGGAGGGGTTGCGCGTAAAAGCGACGCCCGTGCCGGAGTCATCGCCCATATTGCCAAAGACCATGGTCATGACATTGACAGCCGTGCCCAGGTCGTGGGGAATGTCAGCAGCGTTGCGGTAGTCGATGGCGCGCTTGACATTCCAGGAACCAAATACCGCGTCCGTAGCCATGCGAAGCTGCTCGAAGGGGTCTTGCGGAAAAGCAAAACCCTTGTGTTCTTGGACAATCTCTTTGAACGTTTGGGTCAGTTCTTGAAGATCTTTGGCTGACAAATCTGTGTCCAGATCGACGCCTTTCTCCTCTTTGATTTCATCCAGGGCTTCTTCGAAAGCCTCATCAGAGATACCAAGCACAACGGAACCAAACATTTGCACCAAGCGGCGGTAGGAATCGTAAGCAAAACGCTCATCGCCGGTCAGTTCAATCACACCCTCGACGGTCTCATCGTTGAGGCCAATGTTGAGGACGGTGTCCATCATGCCGGGCATCGATTGGACCGCACCGGAACGGCAGGAAAGCAAGAGAGGATTCTCGGGATCGCCAAATTTCTTTTCAGTCCTAGCCTCGGTGTCCTTCAAGGCCTCCAGTTCTTGCTCCCACATCCCTTCGGGGAACTCTTCACCGGCAGCAAGATAAGCGTTGCAGGCTTCAGTTGTAACCGTAAACCCAGGGGGGACCGGGACGCCAATGCGGGTCATTTCAGCCAGGTTAGCGCCTTTGCCCCCCAACAGTTCGCGAACCCCTTGCCAGGAACCGGCGTATTCTTCAGCTTGTTCTACTTCTGAGAACAGATATACCCATTTCTTTTTTGACATTTAAACCTCCAAACATAACTTGAATCGAAAAGTACGTTGATGCACAACGTACTAACTTGCATAAGAAAGCACCCCTGGTCGACACTCTGCTAGGGATGCCAGCAAACATTTCAAAACCGCACCCGATTTTACCATATAAAAAGGAGCTTTCGCAAAGGGAACGCGACTCCGCGACTCGGTGCGCACTCAAAAGTTGATCCTGTTGGCCAAGACCCATAATGTAGCCGAGATTTCGAAATCTCGCCATCCGGGATGCGGATGCAGGCCTCAGGTCTTGATACATCATCCCCCAATCCAGAGGCTGGACCAAGGATCTAGTCGCACCACGAGCTCATCGTCTGAAATAATGTATTCTTCTCGCCCCAACAAATCATGGACAATGCGGCCATCCCGCCAAGCCAAGGTTTCCACGGGCAAACGCAGATAGCGGTGCGAATCGCTGGCGTTGAGCACGACGAGCACGGCTTGATCCCCCAGGATACGGGCAAAGGCATAAGCGCAGCGTTTGTGATCGAGAAAGATGCGCTCGTATTCCCCTCGGCGCAGCGAGACTAGCTTTTTGCGCAGGGAGATCAGCCGCTTGACCCAGGCGCGCAGGTCTTCATCCTGCTCGTCCCGGTCCCAGGGGAAGGCGCGGCGGCAATCGGGGTCTTTGCCCCCACCGATGCCGACCTCATCACCATAATAAACGGCCGGAGCGCCAGGGTAAGCAAATTGAAAAGCAAAGGCCATTTTGACCTTGGCGAGATCATCCTCCAACACGGTCATCACTCGTTCGGTGTCATGGGAGCCGAGGGGCACAAACATAGCATGAACATGCTCTCGAGGGTAAGCGTCCAACAATCCCTCGACCTGATCGGCGAAGCCGCAAGCGGTGTCTTCCCCTCGGAGAAAACGCAACAAGGCGTCCCGAAGGGGATAATTCATCAAGCCGTCAAAATGGTGCTCCCCCACCCAGCGGGGATCGCGGTCCCAGATCTCGCCGACCAGGTAAGCCTCCCGGTTGGCGCTCTTGACGACGTGGCGGAACTCGGCCCAGAAGGTGTCATCGTCGATCTCGTTGGGCACATCCAGGCGCCAGCCGTCGGCACCCTGCTCGATCCAATAGCGGGCGACGCCAAAGATGAACTCGCGCACCGCCGGGTTGTCGGTATTGAATTTGGGCAGACTGCGAAAATCCCACCAGGTTTTGTAATTGGGCGGCTGCTCGGTCTCATAGGCCTTGAGAGGAAAGCCCCGGATGTGAAACCAATCCTGATAGGGCGAATGCTCTCGGTTCTCGAGCACATCGTTGAAGGCAAAGAAGCCGCGGCCACAGTGGTTGAAGACCCCATCGAGAATGACGCGCACGTCGTTGCGGTGAGCCACCTCCAGCAGGGCGCGAAAATCGTCCATCTCGCCCAGCTTGGGGTCGATGCGGTAATAATCGCTGATGTTGTAACGGTGGTTGCTGGTAGCCTGAAAGATGGGGTTGAAGTAGAGCGCCGTGGCCCCCAGATCGAGCAGATAATCGAATTTTTGAATCACGCCGCGCACATCGCCGCCCATGAAATTCCAGGTCGTCGGCTTCGAGCCCCAGGCGTCGACATTGGACGGATCGTTGCGCACATCGCCGTTGGCAAAGCGATCGGGGAAGATTTGATAGAAAACGGCGTCTTGAACCCAATACGGTACGGTCATCGTTATTCCTATTTTTTGACAGGATGAACAGGATCAACAGGATTTCTTGTTTATGATGGATTACCAAAACATGGACAAGCGGACGAAATCCTCATAGAATTCAAGCGCTTTTCACATTGGACAAACCCTATCCTACCATACCTTATCCGCTTATGAACACCAACCTTCCCCCCACAACCTGGCGCCTGATCGACACAGGAGCAGCCAACGGAGCCTGGAACATGGCCGTCGATGAAGCCATTCTGGAAAGCATCCGCCTGGACGAGGCGCCGCCAACGCTGCGGCTGTACACCTGGAAGCCGCCCTGCCTCTCGCTTGGCTACGCCCAGCATTTTTCCGACCTTGACCCCGAACGGCTGACCGAACGCGGTTGGAACGTGGTCCGCCGGATGACGGGGGGACGCGCCATCCTGCATACCGACGAGTTGACCTACTCGGTGGCCGGGCCCAAAGACGAACCCCGCCTGGTCGGCGGCGTGCTGGCGAGCTACCGGCGGCTGTCCCAGGCCTTGCTCCAGGCCTTGCTGCAACTCGAGATCCCCGCCGAGGCACTCCCCGAACCGGAAAGGGCCTCCGGCGGCCCGGAGCAGAAAGACGCGATCTGTTTCAAAGTGCCGTCCAATTACGAGATCACCGTGGGGGGCAAAAAGCTGATCGGCAGCGCCCAGGCCCGCAAAAAGGCCGGCGTCTTGCAGCACGGATCGCTGCCCCTGTACGGCGACCTTGGCCGCATCGCCGAGGCCCTGGCCTTCCCGGACGAAGCAGCGCGAGCAGCGGCGGCCCGGCGGCTGCTGGGGCGGGCCACCACCGTTCAACGGGCGACCGGCCGCACCCTGCCCCTGGAAACGGTCAAAGCGGCCTTCGGCCAGGCCTTCAGCGAGAAACTCAACCTGACCCTGGTGTCCGCCAAGCTCACCGAGACCGAGCAATCCCGCGCCCGGGCCCTGGTTAAAGAAAAATACGCTCATCCCAGTTGGACAGAGCGTATTTGACACTTCAAAGTAGTTGGAAACGTTTTTACAGGAACACAGAGAAAGCAGAGAAGGCACAGATCTGCGCAGAGAAAAAACAACTTTACTCTGTGTGACTCTGCGATTACGCTG
>CAZJBA010000157.1:0-6890 GCA_964544065.1 uncultured Anaerolineales bacterium
AGCGCGGCGAGGGTGACATGCCTGAACGCTTACAACCTACCTTTGGTTTACCCAGCCAGACTCATCAAAGGGTATCCACAAGCACACCTTTTGACTATGCGTATGCGCGAATACACCCGCGATCAAGCTATTCTGAGACCTCGACGCCCTTCCAAAAGGCGACATGTTCGGTGATATGTTCAGCCGCCTGTTTGGGTCGCGGATAATGCCAAGCAGCATTTTGATTGACCTCATCCTTGACGACAACATCGTAATAACTGGCTTTCCCCTTCCAAGGGCAAGTTGTGGTGTGATCGCTTTCCTGAAAATATTGACGATTGACAGAATCGGGCGGAAAGTAATGATTGCCTTCCACGACGACGGTCTCATCGCTCTCTGCTAATACAACGTCGTTCCATACCGCTTTCATTTTTCACTCCTTTTATTCTTGGTATTCGTCTCCATGATTAAGATGTAACGTGATCCCCAGTTCTTACCCGAAATCCTCACCCTAATTATACATGCAGACTATCAAATTTGGCTCGATCTATTGGAACATCGATTGAAACGGAGCAAACAAGTAAGAAACTACCGGCTATGCGCATCTAAAGATTAGGATTACAGCGCAAAGCATCCGCGTCTCTCTAGGCGTGTTTTTTATCAGGTGTGCTTTGCACACACACACTCTGCGCCTCCGCGAAGCCACACGGTCGCTCTGCGTGCCCTGCGGGCATGCACCCATTTGGTGTGCCGTCGCTCTGCGTACCCTACGGATATGGGGTACTGCGTTAAATCTTGTCGGTTTCGCCAACGGCGTGCATACCGGAGGTACGCAAAGCGAGCAAGGCGGAGCTTCGTTAGACAGTTACCAAGTAGAACCAAGTCAACCAAAGGAGATCAAAATGTCTGAAAAAATCGTAATTCGCCAAAACAAACACTACCAGGTCGAATTTTGGGCTTCTGACCCGCGCGAACCCAAGTCCGATGAGGTCGAACAGATCAGCGGGCTTCATGAGGTCACCCCCTACGGGATGATGCTGCTCAGCATTGCTACCTGCACGGCCCAGGTGGTGCTCTCCTTTGCTCAACACCACGGGCTGAATCTGGAGGAGGTCACCCTGGAACTTGAATATCACCGCGATTTCCAGCAGGATTGTGACGACTGCGAGGAGATCGAGCAATATGAGGAACACATCACCGAGCAAATCCACTTCTCCGGTGATCTATCCGACAAGGACAAAGAGAAGCTATTCATTGTATCGCACCACTGCCCCATCCAGAAAATCTTCAAACAGGGCATCGAGATAAAATCATCTCTCTCGACAGAATAGAGCAACTCTGGAATAAAACTACCCGCCAGGCAACAAAAAAAAACGATCCTTGCCAAAGCGCTTAGCGTCCATTATAATCAGCCAGCACTTACGGGATGTGGCGCAGCCTGGGTAGCGCGCGCCGTTCGGGTCGGCGAGGTCGTGGGTTCAAATCCCACCATCCCGACTGCTACACCGCCAATGACACTTCGTCTTGGCGGTTTTGATTTTACGGGAGGCAAAACCTCACAAACACAAAACTCCCGACGTGGGCGACGCCCATGCCGGGAGTTTTTTCATTCAACCAACGAAGTCGGTGTTAGGGACAGGTCAATTTTTCAACTTTGTTAAAGATAGCGTACATGCCTCCTGTTTGGACCCCGCCACAGCCATAAATTTCGTAACTGTAAAGGCCTTTTGGAATGGTATATTCCTTTTCATCATTATCGTACAAGAAGAAGGCATGGCTCTCTCCATTAGGCCCATCGAGAACAATGACAATGTTGTGATCGGTCTGGTTATTCAAGGTCACATTGACTAACTTAAACTCCCGGCCCACATCGATTGAATCTGATGGTCCGCCTTTGGGGCTGTAGGCCTTGTAACCACAAGTTGGTACCTGGATTGTTTTCTTATGCCGGGTCAGATCCAAAGTTCGATCTTTCACATAGGTGCCACAATAATAGTAAATAGCATCATAGACACCACGTTCGGGTGTGAAGATTTCTGTCTCACCCGCCCTGACATGCAGATAATAATATGCCGGGCCTTCTAATTTCAACCAAAAGTCGTGAGAGGATTCATTGACGATCTCAAGCGTGGCTAATTTTGCTTGTGGCGCAGCCGCGACGAGAATTAATGACATAAGCATTGCCAGAAAAAGGCCCCATCGAATGGTTTGGTTCTTTTTCATAACATAAACTCCTTACTAAAGTTAGGGATTCGACTACTCTGTCTCAGAATAATCAAGCATATCGTAGTGTAAACCATCGCCCCTGTCAAGACTTGTTTTTGGCTCATAGTCAGAATGTGTGCAAGCAATACAAAACGGCGCCCGATAAATCAGGGTTTGCTATCCGCTCGTTTTACCGACAGGAACGGCGTCCGTCCCGGCGTTATTGAGAAGATTCCTGGGTAGGCAAATATGGCATTTTCGGGCCTGGTCCTCCCACATACTCCGCTAAGGCAGCTCGTAAAGCGGTGCAGTCATCCCAGGGATACTCGATTTCGCCAAAGCACATCGATTGCTCGTGCCCTTTTCCACAAACGATGACAACATCATCGGGCTGTGCCAGGGTCAACGCAAAACGGATCGCTTCCGCCCGGTCGCGGACCCGCCAGAAGGTCTCCCCCTCCAAGCCGCCCTTGGATCTCATCCCGGCGGCCATCTCGGCGAGAATGTCATCCAACGATTCGGTGCGCGGGTCCTCGGCGGTGAGCACGGTCAAATCGGCCAATTGGGCCGAATTTTCCGCCATCAGACGGCGCTTTTGGCGGTCTCGCAAGCCGGCCGAACCGAATACAGCGATGACTCGGCCCGGCGTCATCGGTCGAACTGCCTCCAAGGCGCGGCGCAGGGCGTTGGGGGTGTGGGCAAAGTCGACCATGGCGAGAAATTCTTGGCCCAGGTCGATGCTTTCCATCCGGCCTGGTATCGCTTCCAAAGCAGCAAGCCCGCTACGAGCAAATTCGGGCTCGACCCCCATGCCCATAACGGTGGCACCAACGGCTGCCAGCGCGTTGTGGACGTTGTAGCTTCCCAGCAAATTGGTTTTCACATTGATCTCAAAATCGGGCCCGGCGGCTACAAAGCACAATCCCTCCTGATTCTGACAAATCGCCTCCGCAGTCAGGTCTGCTTCGGGATGGAGTCCATAGCAGATTTCCCGGACCGGCGGGAAAATCATGCTGTGGAGATGATCGTACGATTGATCATCTCGATTCAGAATCCCGACTCGGAGATTCCCGTCCGGCTTGGCAGGGGTTTCCGCCAGTGAGGCAAACAGCCGTCCCTTGGCAGCCCGGTAGGCCTGGTACGAGCCGTGGTAGTCGAGATGCTCGTGGGTGATGTTGGTGACCACGCCGAGATCAAAATCACAAGCAGTGACTCGATCTTGGGCCAATCCGTGCGAAGTAGCCTCCAAAACGACGTGGGTCAGGCCCGCCGCGACCATTTCAGCGAGGTAACGCTGCACATCGGGCGATTCGGGCGTGGTGACATGGAAGCCGGTGTCGAGGGTTTGGTCACCAATGACGGCATTGACGGTCGAAATCATGCCAACGCGCTTGCCGGCAGCCCGCAAAATATGGAAGATGAAATTCGCGGTGGTCGTTTTGCCATCGGTGCCGGTCACCCCAAGGACGGTGAGTTTGCGAGCCGGAAAATCATAAAAGGCCGCCGAAAGATAGGCCAAGGCCTGTCGGGCTTCCTGCACCTGGATGTAGGGCACAGACAGATCGAGAGGCCTGGTGCCCAACACGGCGACAGCGCCACGTTCTATCGCGTCGGCAATATAATCATGCCCATCCTGATTCAAGCCGCGAATGGCCACAAAGATGGTTCCGGCCTCAACTTGACGCGAGTCCAATGCCACACCGCTGACGAGAGGGTCCGTGTCTGGGCTTGAAACCATTCCAGGGATATGGGGCAATAACTGAGATAGGTGTTTTGGGGTCATGGCATGATTTTATGGAAAAGGATGGTAGGGTAATTGGGTCGTAAGTCATCCAGTCTCGGACAAACATAGTCTTCTCCTGGAGTGTCAACCCACGTGGAATGATGAAAACTATGAAAAAGTTCCTGGTTCTAACAGAATTTGTGGTGATCCCGAAAACAGATGAATGACTTCAGCCCCTATTGTAGAAGATGGGGGGAGGTGCGTCAATAAAATGAGGCCACACGTACAATAAAAAAAGCCCCCGGTTTTCACACTCGGGGGCTCCCTTGTTTTGGATCAAACGCGAATTAAGCTTCTGATTCTACTTCTTCCTCTTCGCAAGGCTCTTCCAGTTCGCCTTGAAGGTATTTGTGCATGCTATCAGCCGCTTGTTTGCCCGCTCCCATGGCCGAAATCACCGTCGCGGCGCCCGTGACGATATCGCCGCCCGCAAAAATGTCCGGGATCGATGTTTGCATGTTGTCATCCACGACAATGTAATTCCAGTCATTCAACTCAAGACCGGGGGTGTTTTTGGTCATAACCGGATTGGCACGCGCTCCAATAGCAATGATGACCAAGTCGGTATCCAGGACGTATTCGGTGCCAGGTTGGGGAATGGGTCGTCGGCGACCTGATTCGTCAGGCTCACCCAACTCCATTTTGCGCACTTCTATAGCGGTAACAAAACCATCTTCGTCGCCAAGAATCTTGGTCGGGTTACGGAGTAGGTGAAATTCAACCCCCTCCTCGACCGCGTGTTCGTACTCTTCGTGCCGGGCGGGCAATTGTTCTACACTGCGGCGATAGACGATCATGGCCTTATCGGCGCCCAAGCGCAGGGCTGTACGGGCGGAGTCCATCGCGACGTTGCCGCCGCCAATGACAGCCACTCGGCTGCCTCGATCAACCGGGGTGTCGTAATCGGGGTCATAAGCTTTCATCAAATTGACCCGGGTGAGATATTCATTGGCACTCAAAACACCGTTTAGCTCAATCCCGGGGAGATTCAAGAGCGCAGGCAACCCCGCCCCGACACCGGCAAAGAAAGCTTCATAGCCCATCTCGCGCAGGTCGTCAATGGTATAAATCCTGCCAATGATTTTATTGAACTCAAATTTGACGCCCAATTCTTCTAATTTGGCGATTTCTTTGCGAACGATCTCTTTGGGCAAACGAAATTCGGGGATGCCGTAGACCAGCACGCCACCAGCTTTGTGAAAAGCCTCGAAAATGGTAACCTCATACCCGCATTTGGCTAATTCCCCTGCACAGGTCAGGCCGGCCGGACCTGATCCAATGATGGCCACTTTGGGGCGGCCCTCCGTCACTTCGCAACAGACTTTTGGCTCATCGCTTTCTTCATCGCGAGCCATGCCCCAATCGGCAGCAAAACGCTCCAGACGTCCAATCGCGACCGGCTTAGAACCTTTGACCCGCCCCATCGCACACACCTCTTCGCATTGGGTTTCTTGGGGGCAAACGCGCCCGCAAATGGCAGGCAAAATGTTGGTCTCCTTGATTTTGGCTAGAGCGTCTTCAAAGCGTTCTTCCCCAATCAAAGCAATAAATTCCGGGATTGCCACTTCGACAGGACAGCCATCAACACAAGGTTGGTTTTTACATTGAATACAACGGCTTGCCTCCAGCAAGGCCTGTTCGACTGTATACCCCAAAGCAACTTCATCAAAGTTATGAATACGCTCCTGCGCATCTTGCTCTGGCATCGGCGTGCGCACTTTGTTAAGTTTCTTCTTTGCCATCGTTTAATTCTCTCCCACGGTTTCTCTATGTTTTTTCAGCGCTCTGCAATCATCTCGATAGGAATCCAGCTTCCTGTTCTCAAAATCGACAAAGCGGCTGTTGCGTTCCATCAAATTATCAAAATCGACATCATGGCCATCCACATCGGGACCATCGACACAGGCAAATTGGACATCGCCCGACATCGTCTGGAAGCGACATCCGCCACACATGCCGGTGCCATCGACCATGATCGGGTTCAGCGACACCGTCGTCGGTACTCGCGGCAGGTCGCCTTCTCCATTCGTGGTCAGCGCAACGAATTTCATCATAATCAACGGGCCAACGGCGACAACGTGGGCAATCTCACGCTCTTTTAAAATTTCTTTGAGCGGATCGGTCACAACTCCCTTTTGGCCGTAAGAACCGTCATCGGTCGTGATGATAACCTCGTCCGACAACTCTCGGAACTTGTCTTCCCAGAAGAGCAACTCCTTGGTCCGAGCGCCCAAAATCGTGATGATCTCGTTGCCGACCGCCTTCATTTCTTTCACCTGAGGATAGATTGGGGCAATGCCAACCCCACCACCAATGTAAACAACGGGGTCATCATATTTCTTGACGTGGGCTTTCTTTCCCAAGGGCCCCACAAAATCGATTAACTCATCCCCTTCTTCCAACATAGAAAGTTGACAGGTCGTTTTTCCAACCGCCATGACAACCATCGTAATGGTGCCATTTTCACGGTCATAATCCGCAACGGTTAGAGGAATCCTTTCCCCTTTCTCATCAATGCGCAAGATGATAAAGTTGCCCCCACTTGCCTTTTGGGCCACATCCGGTGCAACGACGACAAGCTCAAACAACGTCTTATCTGAACTCAAATATTTTTTAGAGATAATTTTTGTTCCCATAGAAGCACCCTCGAAAATTGTCTACTTTTACGGATCAACTGGTCTTTTTTGACCACGAGACCAAGTATATCACAAATATATTTTAGGACAAAAGAAAAGAAGCTGCCGATCTTCTTAAAAAATAGGGAAGAAGTTGAACTTTTCTGGCCGGCACCGTATCATCTCAAAAAGTTGGGGGAGAGCTTGCGACATGTCACCACTCACTAATCGGGTTCAATGGTACAATTTTGGGGGTAAGCGTTCACGCCCCCCGCTAAATAGAACGCAGATTACGCGAATATAGCTGA
>CAZJBA010000158.1:0-6874 GCA_964544065.1 uncultured Anaerolineales bacterium
GTAAGCGTTCACGCCCCCCGCTAAATAGAACGCAGATTACGCGAATATAGCTGATTTTCGCGGATAAAAAAATTAAAAATCCGTGGAAATCTGCCTAATCCGTGTTGCCATGGGCACGCACAGCGATCCGTGTTCCATTTCGGGTTCTTTTACTCAGACCCTGAACGGTTACTTGACTTGATACTTTTTTCTCGTTACCACGCTCCCGCCAAAGGCGCGCCTTGCCCAACGGGCACGCAGAGCGCGGCGAAGCTCCGCTCGCAACGCCAAGGCTCGCCATACCGAAGGTACACCAAATGGGTTCACACCGTGCGGCACAGCGAAGCGATGACATGTTTAATCAGAGTGGAGCACAGCCAAAGTGCATATGCGACCGCCCTTCACAGGGGCCGTGAAAATTTGACCAAATCAAGTCGATACGGTATAATCATTCGTCGGTCAAAAGATAGTATTCGAGATGGTTCAAATGACGTTTGTTAGATGGTGATTCTACAAACATCTTGACCTATTTCACGGGCCAGTGAACCACCCCTTGTATTCGTTAACTAAGTCACTTATAGGGAGTATTATGCCTAAAAGAACATACCAACCCAAGAAACGTCACCGCATTCGAACGCATGGCTTTCGAGCTCGCATGAAAACAAGAAGCGGCCGCGAAGTCATCAAGCGACGCCGCAAAAAGGGCCGTCATCGCCTGGCGCCCAAGATGAATAATCACGTTAAAAAAGCAAACTGGAAATACTAGGTCAAAGGGGTGAAGCGTAAATTTCGATTGACCAACACAAACGACTTTAAGCGGGTGCGGCGTTCCGGAAAATCGCACGTCCACCCGCTTGTTGTGTTAGGCTATCTGCCCAATGCACTTCACATCTCCAGGTTTGGAATTTCCGCCGGTCGACATGTTGGCAATGCGGTCCACCGCAATCGAGTCAAACGGCAAATCCGAGAGATCATTCGCCCGTTGATCCCCAAAATCCACCCCGGTTGGGATATCGTTTTGATAGTACGGAGCAAAACCAGCAACGCTGAGTTTGGCGCCATCAAAACAGCCATCCATTCCCTGCTAAGACAGGCCAACCTGCTCAAGAACAACTCAAATGTCCACTGAACCACAACAGATAACCATTCCGGCGCTACACGTTGAGGGCCATACCGCTCCCGCCAAGGAACCACGGTTACGGGACCTGCCTCTTACGTTTAATACCATCACCAGCCTTCCCCTGCTGGCACTGCTTCGCTTGTACCAGTTGACCTTGGCGCGCGCCTTGCCGGCCAACACCTGCCGCTTTTATCCCACCTGCTCGCACTATGCTTATCGAGCAATTTATAAATACGGCCCCATCAAGGGAAGCCTGATGGGATTATGGCGCCTGCTGCGTTGCAACCCATTCAACCCAGGCGGTTTCGATCCCGTCCCTTAATTTTTGGACTCTGAAAATCACATGAAAACCAAACGTATTTTTATCATCTTAATCACACTTGTCCTCTCAACCATGGCGTTAAGTGCCTGCACCGGAGGAAGACGGATTGTAGCCTCAGGCTGGGCCGGTATCACCATCGATGAGGATACCGCCTACCTGGCTTACAACACCCACGTTTACGCCATCGATCTGGTCACCGGCAACGAACGTTGGCGTTACCCCGAGGAAGCCGACCCGGCCATCACGTTCTACGCCTCTCCTGCCCTGACGGAGGATGGGCAGTTGATCATCGGCGGTTACAACAACACGCTCTATAGCCTGAACCCCAAAAACGGCCAAGTCAACTGGGAATTCGAAGGTGCGGAGGGCCGCTACGTTGCCGGACCGTTGGTGACCGCGGAGGGCATCTTCGCGCCCACTACCGATCAAAACGTCTATGCGGTCGATTTCGATGGCCAACCGTTGTGGGAACAACCGTTCCCCACCCAAGAAGAAATTTGGGCGCGCCCATCTGCCGACCTGGAGCATGACCGCATCTATGTGTCCTCCATGGATCATCGTATTTATGCCATCGACCCTCAAACTGGGGCAGAGATCTGGAAAACCGGCGACCTAGACGGTTCCGTGGTGGGGACGCCCGCACTGAGCCAAGACCAAGAGCTTTACCTTGGCACGATTGCCAAAGAGATGATCGCCCTTCAAGCCGAAAACGGACGCGAGGTCTGGCGCTTCAGCGCCGAAGATTGGGTTTGGGCCGGCCCGGCGATTCAAGACGACAGGCTCTACTTTGGCGACTTGAGCGGCACGTTCTACGCCCTCGACCGCAAGAGCAGCAAATTGATTTGGAAGATTCAACCGGGCGGGGCTATTGTGAGCACGCCGCTGGTGACGGAAGAGGCGATCTACTTCACCAACGAAGGCGGCGCCCTGATTTCCGTCTCGCCAGATGGAGCTATCCGCTGGCAAGCGGATTTTGAAGGGAGCACCTACGCAAGTCCCGTTGCAGCCGAGGAACTTGAATTGATCCTCGTTGCGACCGATCAACCCGAAGCCCTGGTCGTCGCTTTGAACAGCAACGGCACCCAAAAATGGTCCTTCGGCGAAAAAGAAGAATAAAAGATCAACAATAGACTAGTCTAAAAACGGACCTAATTATGTGGGATTCATTTATCAGCATCATGATCCAAATTTTGCTCTTCATCTACAGTTTTGTGGGGCAAAATTTTGGCTTAGCCATTATCTTATTTACGATCTTGATTCGACTCTTGCTTTACCCGCTCAGCGCTCAGCAAGTGAAACAGAGCAAAGCCATGCAAGAGATGCAAGAATCTGAGAAATGGCAAAAAATTCAGGAAAAATATAAAAACGACAAAGAAAAGTTAGCCCAAGAGCAGATGGAACTTTATCAGGATATGGGCGTGAACCCGTTTGGGTCTTGCTTGCCCACCCTGATTCAATTCCCCATCATCATTGGGTTATACCAGGCCATCATTCGGACGCTGGCCGTCAGCCCGCTGCAACTGCTCAATCTATCCCACCATATCAGCAATGGCGCTGATTTGATCCCAATCAACAATACCTTTTTATGGATGGATTTAAGCATACCTGAAAAGGACTATGGTCTCGCCATTGGCGGCTTTGGTATTCCCATTATGGCCATCATTGTGGTCATCACCAGTTACCTGCAAACCAAGATGATGACGACCTCAACCGGAGGCAGCGACCAAAGCGCCCAGATGACCAAAGCCATGAGCCTGTACATGCCCATTTTCATGGGCTGGCTAGCCTACAGTTTCTCATCGGGATTGGCGCTGTACTTTGTTGTCAGCAATTTGTCCACTATGGTGCAGTACGCTATGATGGGGCGGCTTGATTGGCGAAGCATTCTTCCAAATAAAGCAAGCACCTGACACCTGAAACGGAGGCTACAATGAACGATAGCCACGCAACCTTAGAAGTCATCGCTCCAAGCGTAGAAGAAGCCATCGAAAAGGGGCTCAATCAATTAGGTCTCGCCCGCCAAGACGTGGATGTAAAAGTCCTGGATGAAGGTAGTGACGGATTGCTTGGTTTGGGCGCAAGACAAGCGCGCATCATGCTCGTCGTCCACGATCGACCGGAACGTGAACAGGTCGCCCAAGAAGAAGCACCCGAGGCTGAAGAGCCTGTCGCCAAAGAAGAGCAAGCTCCGGAGCAAGATTTGGACGACGAAGACAATTATCTCGTCAATTTATCCCAAGAGACCGTCAAAGACCTGCTCTCGAAGATGAACCTCGAGAATGTGAAACTGGACACCTATCTTGGAGAGCCGTATGGGCCGCACAACCGTGTCCCGGTCCATGTGGACATCTACGGAGAAGACCTGAGCGTTCTGATCGGTCATCGCGGCAAAACGCTCAACGCGCTGCAATATATTGGCCGATTGATTTTGGGCAAAGAGTTAGAACGATCGGTGCCGCTGGTCCTTGACGTGGAGGGCTACCGCGACCGCCGCGAGCAGCAAATCCGCCGTATGGCGCGACAAGTCGCCAGACAAGTCGGCGAGACGCGGCGCCAAAAGTCTCTCGAGCCGATGCCGGCCAACGAACGCCGATTTGTGCATATCGAGTTGCGGGATAATCCCAAGGTTTATACCGAGAGCACGGGATCTGGCAAAAGCCGCAAAGTCGTGATCTACCCGCAAAACTAATCTTATCTGTTTCATGTTGACCCGATTTAACGCGAAGGCGCAGAGTAGCAGTGTCGCGGAGAATAATTTTTACTCTGCGAAAGACATCAATATATGTGTCATCGCTGTGCGCGCCTTGGCGTTGCGAACGTAGCGGCGCCGATAGGCGTGCATACCGGAGGTACGCACAGCGAGCAAGCGAAGTGTGGCAATCTCTCCTATCGTGGGAGATCGCTTCTTCGTCGCAGAAAACGCTCCTCGCGATGACACCTACCCCACTATTTCATGTTGACCCATCCGACCTAATGTAGGGTCGGGTTTTGGCTTTAAATCACCTGCGTTCAGGTATAATTCAGGCATGAAATTCTCGGCCCCTGTCAACCCCGTGGATTATCTCATCGTTGGTCACCTTTGCGTTGACCGCACCCCAAACGGCCCACAATGGGGAGGTACGGCCGCTTATGCTGCTTTGACAGCCCATGCTTTGGGGCTGCGAGTCGGGATTGTGACCGCCTGGGGTGGAGAGATTGCTCTAGACCCCTTGCGGGAAATATCCGTGGCCGGGATCGCCACAAGCCGAAGTACCTGCTTCGAGAATATCAGAGTCGCCAATCAACGGATTCAGATTCTCCACCACGTCGCCCCCGGTCTCGGTTTCAAGCATATCCCCGCATTGTGGCAAGCAACCCCCATGATCCACCTTGGGCCTATCGCCCAAGAAGTCGACCCCTCCCTGGCGAGTCAATTCCCTCAATCCAAAGTGTACCTGACCGCCCAGGGTTGGCTGCGAGATTGGGACCGGCACGGGAGCGTGCGACCCGCTTCTTGGCCGGAGGCATCCCGCTGTCTCTCAGGGGCAGAGGCTACCGTGATCAGCGTCGAAGACGTGGCCGCAGACGAGCAATGGATGGAAACCTTGGCCCAAGCCAGCAAGATATTGGTCGTCACCGAAGCAGAACGAGGTGCTCGAGTCTGCTGGCAGGGGACTTGGCGCCAGCTACCGGCCCCAAACGTCGCCGAAGTCGATTCAACCGGAGCAGGCGACATCTTTGCGGCAAGCTTTTTTATCCATCTTTCGCAATCGAAAAATCCATACAACGCGGCTGCATTTGCCAACCATGTAGCGGCGCAATCTGTCACGAACGTAGGTCTTGAGAGTATCCCTGAAAAACTCGAACGACGAACATCAAAGGTATAATACGTTATGGGCTTCATCTATGCAATCGCCAATCAAAAGGGGGGCGTGGGAAAAACCACCACTGCCATCAATCTGGCCGCTTACCTGGCTCGATATGATCAACGTGTTCTGATGGTAGACATTGATCCGCAAGCGAACGCGACTTCATCGGTGGGCATCGAAAAGGAAACCGTCCAAGGCGGCATCTATGAAGCGCTGCTCGAAATAGAGCCCGCCACGAAAAACATTTTGCATAACCCCAAGATCAATTTGGACATCTTGCCCTCCTCGCCAGCTTTGGCCGGTGCGACCGTGGAATTGGTCGACGAGATTGGTCGCGAAGCTCGCCTCAAGGCGGCGCTGAAACCCCTGGTGGACAAATACGACTATATCATCATCGACTGCCCGCCCTCGCTGGGGCTGCTGACTCTCAACGGGTTGGTGGCTGCCGCTAACGGAGTCATCATTCCCGTCCAATGCGAATACCTGGCCCTGGAGGGGCTGGGCCAACTGGTTCGAACGCTTAAACGAGTCCGAGAAGCGCTCTCCCCCGAGCTACACATCCGCGGCGTGCTGCTGACCATGTTTGACCCGCGCACCAATCTATCTAGCGATGTGGTCCAAGAAGTGCGGCGTTTCTTCCAAGATCAGGTCTTCCAGGCCATTATCCCCCGCAGCATCCGCCTGGCCGAAGCGCCTTCCTACGGAATCCCCATCTCCGTGCACGCGCCGGAGTCAACAGGGGCCAAGTCGTACCAAGCATTGACCAAAGAATTATTAACCGGAGACCAAAGGTAATTGTATGGCTAAAAAACGCCCCGGCCTCGGCAAAGGCTTAGGCGCCCTGATCCCCGAAGTGGAACAAGTTTCTGAATCGTCAGCGGGCGTTTTGGAAATTCCGCTCGAGAGGATTTCGCCCAACCCGCACCAACCCCGCGCCAACTTCGACCCCGACGGGATTGCCGAATTAGCCGCCTCCATTCAAGAACATGGCATCATCCAGCCCCTGATCGTCACAAAAAGTGACCAACCGGGCCATTACACGCTGATCGCAGGCGAACGCCGTTTAATGGCCGCCAGGGAAACGAAACTCTCCCATGTGCCCGCGATCGTGCGCGAGGCCAGCAGCCAAGACCGGTTGGAGCTGGCCTTGATCGAAAACGTACAACGTACCGATCTCAGTCCCCTGGAGACCGCCAACGCCTATCAACAACTGGGCAATGATTTCGGACTTTCCCACGGCGAAATTGCCGAGCGAGTGGGCAAGAGCCGGGTTTCGATCACCAATACGTTGCGCCTGCTCAGCCTGCCCCCGAGCCTGAAACAAGCTCTGGTCGCAGAAAAGATCAGCGAGGGGCATGCCCGGGCACTTCTCGGCCTTCCCAACTCGCAAAGTCAAGCCGCCGCGCTCCAAACCGTGGTCGAAAAAGGGCTCAACGTGCGCCAAACCGAAGCATTGGTGCGCAAATTGACAGGCGAAAAACCGGCCCCAAAACCCAAATCCGGCCCCTCCCCCGAGGTGATCGAAATCGAAGACCAGCTTCAAGCCTCGCTGGGCACCAAGGTGAAACTCAAACATGGCAAAAAAGGCGGCACGATCACGATTCA
>CAZJBA010000159.1:0-6858 GCA_964544065.1 uncultured Anaerolineales bacterium
CAGCTATATTCGCGTAATCTGCGTTCTATTTAGCGGGGGGCGTGAACGCTTACGAAAATTCTTCAAAATTTGTTTTCCTTCCACCGTCAGGATCGACTCTGGGTGAAATTGGACACCAAAGATAGGATACGCTTTGTGGCGCAGAGCCATGATTTCTCCCTCGGGGGTGGTGGCTGTGATTTTAAGTTCTTCTGGAAAGTCTTGGGGAGAAACGATCAAGGAATGATAGCGGGTTGCCTCGAAGGGGCTTGGGATTTGGTCGAAAAGCGTATCGCCGTTGTGATTGATGGGGGACACTTTCCCGTGCATGAGGCGTTCTGCCCGGACCACGCGCCCGCCGAACACCTCGCCGATACATTGGTGGCCCAAACACACACCCAAGGTGGGTATCTGTTTTCCCAACGTTCGAATCACCCGGGGAGAGATGCCGGAGTCTTTCGGTTCGCCCGGGCCCGGCGAGATCAGAATCGCATCCGGACGGAGCTGTTCTAGCTTTTCCACCGTGACGGCGTCATTGCGGTAGACTTGAATCTCCGCGCCCAGTGCCCCTAAATACTGGACCAGGTTGTAGGTGAACGAGTCGTAATTGTCAATCACTATGATCATAAACTTCTCCTATCTCGCGTTTCGCAACTTGCTATTTGCACACTTGTTTACTCATCCGCTTGTTCTGCCTGCTCGACTGCGACGGCCAGCGCGCGCGCTTTATTCAGGGTTTCCTGGTATTCTCGCTCCGGGACGGAATCGGCCACAATGCCGGCGCCAGCTTGCACGCTAATCTCGTCACCGTGCATCACTAGCGTGCGAATGGCGATGCAACTATCTAAGGATCCATCATAAGAAAAATAACCCACGATACCGGCATACGGGCCGCGTGGTTCCGCCTCTAGATTTTGAATAATTTGCATGGCCCGAATTTTGGGCGCGCCGCTGACCGTCCCCGCAGGAAAAGTTGCCCGTAGTAAATCAAAGGCGTCATATTCCGGACGCAGATTCCCCTCCACGTGGGAGACGATGTGCATCACGTGGGAATAGCGCTCGATGACCATTTGTTCTTTCACTTCTACGCTACCATATTCGCAAACACGGCCCAAGTCGTTGCGCCCTAAATCCACGAGCATCACGTGTTCGGCCCGTTCTTTGGGATCGGCTAGTAGGTCGGCGGCCAAGGTTTTATCTTCTTGGGGAGACTTTCCCCGCGGCCGGGTTCCGGCGATGGGCCGCAAGGCAGCACGGCGCCCTTCCAGGCGGGTGTGCATCTCTGGGGAGGCACCAATCAAGTAAAAACGGTTATCGCCTGCCAAATCTCCGAAATCAAAATAGAACATGTAAGGAGAGGGATTGAGCCGCCGTAGAGAACGATAGATGTTGAAAGGGTGGGCGCTGGTCTCCCGGCTCAATCGTTGGGCCAGCACCACTTGAAAAATGTCTCCCGCAGCGATATGCTCTTTGGCTCGAAGCACGGCTTGACAAAATTGTTCCCGGCTAACGTTGGAGTGAAGTTCGCTGGTTGTTACTTTGCCGTTGGATTGGGGCAAGGCCGGTAACGGTTTGGTCAAGCGGTCCTCCAATTCATCCAGACGAGCTTCGGCGTCAGCATACGCGGCCTCAGGGTTTCCATTAAGATAAGCGTTGGCAATTAATACCAAACGACCGAAGGCGTGGTCATAAGCCGCGAGGGTATCCGCTAAGATGAATATTGCCTCGGGTAGGTCTTCATGAGCAGATAAGGGCACACTGGGCTCAAAGTGGCGCATCGTGTCGTAGCTCAAGTAGCCGACCAAGCCGCCGCTAAAGCGGGGTAGGCCAGGGACGGGTTGAGGCTGATATTGGTGTAATTGCTCGCGCAAAGCGTTGAGGGGATCGCCGTCGCTTATATTGATGACATGAGCGCCTTCGGGGCTATGGCAAGTAAGCGTTTGACCGTTCAGCACATAGGCCTGTTTCAAACCCGAACCCATGAAAGAGTATCGGGCCACCTGTTCACCGCCCGTGACGCTTTCTAACAAAAAAGAGGGTCCCTGGTCAGCTATTTTGAGATAAGCGGAGATGGGGGATTCCAAGTCGGCGGGTAGCTCGCGAACGACAGGGACGAGATTGAACGTTTCATTTTTTGAAGGGGATTTTTGTTTGGTTATCATCATCATTTTGTCTTATACATCCAACGGGCAAGAATATGAATTGTGTAGATCATCAGCAAATCAGCGGATGGGAATTCAGAGAGCCGGTTTCAGGATTCAGTTACCTTGCCGCCTGGTACCTGACACCTGATTCCTGTTCCCCTACTTACCAGAATCAAAAACCTTCTCTCATCATCAGGGACGAGAGAAGGTTCCCGCGGTGCCACCCATGTTAGGTTGGCCTGAATTTTCCTGTGCTTGGTCTTCTTCCGGGGCTCCGTTGTTTGGAGCAAGTTTAGCGAAAGAAAGCCAGGGACTTAAACAAAAAGCCCGCCGGTGAAACGACGGGATTCAGAAACAAAATCATAGCCCCAAAGGCCAGCCTCACTCAATAGTCGGGCAGTTCTGCGACTGGTAAGAGTATCTCAAACGGAGCAACTACCGAACTACTTGCTTGGATAACGGGAGCAAGCCCGGCTCGGACTACTCAATAGCTCGTCGAGCTATTTTTCATCCTGCAACTCTGAGGCCCATTCGTCGCCGGCGTGCGGGCAAGGATTTCACTTTTCCCTTACTCTCTAAACCGTCGTTTCGACGCTTACTCATCCTCTTCACAGTTTTTGTCTATTCAATTATTGGGTGAGTTTATATCGCAGGCGGACAAGGTTGTCAAGGGTGATTTTTGAATTTGCCCCAAAACTTTCTTGACAAGAGATTGGATTTCCCTTAAACTCCCCCCAGCTATGAATATTCACCTCGTTCTCTCCACCAAAAAGGTTAAGAAGAACCGAAAGCCCCTGAGCACCCCGGCTTTTGGTCCTTTGAGGTTGGACAGGTAACGTTGTGAATTCATAATTCGTTTCCTCGGTAAACTAAACCGCCCTCTGGATTGAAAGTCGCCAGAGGGCTTTTTTTGTTAACCATTCACTTACATGGAGGTAGCTTATGTCAGCCCGCAATCCCTATATCGGCGTTATGTTTTCCCGTATGCGCGTAGAAGAAAAATGGCTCTTTGCCGCCCTGGAGCAGCGGGGCGTGAATTACGAACGCATCCACGATCGGGAGATCAGTTTTGATGTAGGGAAGCCCCGCGATTGGACCCAATATGATGTTGTCTTGTCGCGGAACCTCAGTTACACGCGCGGTCTTTATGCCTTACGGGTGCTCAACTCGTGGGGGATTCAAACGGTCAACACGGCCAACGTGACTCAAACCTGCGGCGATAAATTGAGCACAACGACAGCCCTCTCTCAAGCCGGGGTTCCGCAACCGAAAACGGCAATTGCCTTCACGCCCGAATCGGCTCTCGAAGCCATTGAAGAGATCGGCTATCCGGTGGTGTTGAAACCTGTCGTCGGTTCCTGGGGTCGCTTGCTTTCCAAAATCAACGATCGCGACGCGGCGGAAGCGATTCTGGAGCACAAATCCGTGCTGGGCTCTTACCAACATTCGGTTTTCTATATCCAAGAATATATCCAAAAACCGAGCCGGGACATTCGCGCCTTTGTGTTCGATGACGAAACCGTGTGTGCCATTTACCGTCACTCCGAGCACTGGATCACCAATACAGCCCGCGGCGGGTCCGGTGAGGTTTGCCCGGTGACTCCCGAGATCCATGACTTGTGCACCAGAGCCGCTCAAGCGGTTGGTGGCGGTGTTTTGGCCGTTGACCTGGTCGAACATCCCCAAGAAGGTTTGCTGGTCAACGAGATCAACCATACCATGGAGTTCCACACTACTGTGCCCCTCACCGGCGTGGATATTCCTGAGATCTTAGTCGATTACCTTTTGGCGGTAGGGCGAGGAGAAATCAGCTTGCTGGATCGGTCCATTCCTTCTCGCGCCCGACAGGTCCAGGCTTCTGAGGAAGTCATGGACCCCACCGCTGCAGAACATGAATTTGTCGAGGCATACTCATGAATCCACTTCCCAACCATGTGACCACCTTTTCTAATTACGCCACCCGCCCACTGGAGATTATTGATACCACCCTGCGTGAAGGGCAACAGACCTCCCTTCTGCATGATTATTACAAATATTATTTCACCCAGCAGGATAAGGTGGAAATTGTCCGTGCCCTGATCCTTTATGGCGTGAAGTTTATCGAGCTGTTTGCTCCCGTGGTTAGCCCTCAAGAGAAGGAGGATTTTAAAGCTATTCGTACTGTTCGCGATGAGCTTCTCACCCAAAAAGGATATACTTTTTTGTTGGCTCATGTGCGGGCCCATCCCCGGGACG
This sequence comes from uncultured Anaerolineales bacterium, assembly GCA_964544065.1. Classification (GTDB taxonomy): domain Bacteria; phylum Chloroflexota; class Anaerolineae; order Anaerolineales; family UBA11858; genus JAYELX01. Next base: position 4,359 of record CAZJBA010000159.1, read on the forward strand.
TGGAAGCGGCCATTGAGGCCGGGTTTGATGGGTTAAACATGTATATCGGCACCTCTCCTCAATCCAGAAGTCACAATCATGGCAAAGACCTCGATGATATTGTCGCCAGCGCCAGGAGCTTATTGGAACAAGTAAACCAGGATCACCCCGACTTGATTCTGCGCTTCAGTGGCGAAGACGCTTTTCGGACTCCCTTGGAACAGCTTTTCCGGGTGTATGATCCGCTTGTGCCGCTGGTGGACCGTTTGGGTATTCCCGACACGGTGGGGGTTGCCACGCCTGATCGGGTAGCCGAGCGAGTGAGCCTCTTTCGGGATCGGTACCCTGACACATCCCTGGAAGCCCATTTTCATGATGATCGGGGTTTTGGGCTCATCAACGCCCTCACCGCGACCCGGGCCGGGGCCCAATACGTAAACACTACCATTCTGGGATTAGGTGAGCGTTCGGGCATCACCTCGACAACCGCTTTACTTTTCAATTTGTTCATTGAACATCGCTACGATCTGTTGGAAGGCTATAATTTGCGAGGTTCCTATCCTATCAATGTGTTGGTTGCCAATACGCTCAAAACGTTAGTGCCCGCCAAAGAGCCGGTCAGTTTGACCAATCGCACCCATACCGCTGGCGTGCATCAGGGCGCGGTTTTGCGGCATTCCAGCACTTATGAGGCCCACCCGCTTGATCTTTTTGGCGTCAGCGAACGTGATATCTTGCTGGGGCCGCTTTCCGGCTGGAACGTGGTTCATTATTTTCTCAAAGAGATTCATTACTTTCAGGTTGATCAACCAACGGCCCGACAAATCACCGCGCGTTTCAAAGAACGGGTTTACAACAATGGAACCAGGTCGCCCGCTCAAATCTTGCTTAAAATTGCCCGGGAGGAGTATCAGCTCTCCAAGCTGGATCAGGCCCCTGAAGCCGCTCCTCGGATTGTTCAGCGAATGGACCGAAGTCAATCGGACATGCTCATTGCTTGAGATTTGGATCTGCGTTTGGCAAAACTCCTCCGGCGTGGCATAATACAAGCGTTGAGTCTGGCTTCAATTTTGTTTTTGGAAAGAACCTGCTATGCTACTTTATAACATTTCTCAATTGCTTACCATCGCCGGCCCGCCCCAGCGCGGTGGATCGCTGGGCACCTTGGGGATCATTCGAGATGGGGCTGTGCTCATTGAGGATGACACCGTCGTCGCCGTTGGTCCCAGCGAGGAATTGCGGGCAATTTATGATCATGAAGATATCTTGGATGCCCGCGGCGACGTGGTCATGCCCGGGCTGGTGGACCCTCATACCCACGCGGTCTGGGCGGGCGATCGCGCGGCCGAGTTTGAGATGCGCGTCCAGGGTAAAAGCTACATGGAAATTATGCAGGCCGGTGGAGGTATCGTTTCCACCGTACGAGAGATTCGCGCTGCCTCGGTGGATGAACTTGTCGCCCAAACGCGTCCGCGCCTGCAGCGGATGTTTTCCCTGGGGACGACCAGCGCAGAGATCAAAAGCGGCTATGGCCTGGAGGCCGAGACAGAGTTGAAGATGCTTGAGGCCATTTTAACCTTAGATAAAGAGGGTCCGCTTGACCTGGTCCCCACCTTTTTGGGCGCGCACGCCGTCCCGCCGGAATATGAGGATGACACGCAGGGATACACCGATTTGGTCACAGACCAGATGATGCCAGCCCTCCGGGAATGGTGGCAGGAGCGGGGCGAAGCAAAGACATTGCCCTTTGTGGATGTTTTCTGTGAGACGGGCGCTTTCTCGCTGGAGCAGTCCCGCCAGGTGCTGGAGACGGCTGACGGGTTGGGCTTCCCTCTCAAGATTCACGCCGACGAGTTCGATAATCTCGGCGGGGTCTCTTTGGCGGTGGAACTGGATGCCGCCTCGGCCGATCACCTGGTGGTGACCTCGGAAGAGGATATTGCTGCTCTGGGTGCTTCCGATACGGTGGCAGTTTCTTTGCCCTGTACGCCCTTTGGCCTGGCCGAAGGCGAGTACACACCCGCCCAGGCCTTTCTCAACGCGGATGCCATCTTGGCGATTGCCACGGACATGAATCCAGGTACCGCCTGGTGTGAGAGCATGCAATTTGCGATTGCCCTGGCCTGCCGCTACCTGCGCCTGACCCCGGCCCAGGCGATTGTGGCTGCAACCATCAACGCCGCCGCGGCCATCCGGCGCCAGGATCGAATCGGTTCTATTGAGCCGGGCAAACAGGCCGATTTGCTCATCCTGGACGTGCCCGATTACCGCCACTTGGGCTACCGTTTTGGGGGCAATCTCGTCCGTACCGTGATTAAGAAGGGAAAGGTTTATCCTGTGCGAGGACTCTATGTTTGATGAATTAATCATTGCCTTGGTATTTCTTCTCATCCTGGGTTTGGTCTGGGGATTGATCAAAGCGATCTTCAAACTGACTCTCAAGGTCTTTTCTTGTGGATTGATTGTCATCTTGGTGATTGCTTTGCTTCTGTTCTTCACCATGGATGTGAACATTTTCTAA
>CAZJBA010000160.1:0-4138 GCA_964544065.1 uncultured Anaerolineales bacterium
AGCAGGGTGATTTATCGCCCTGCGGGTGGCGCAAGGAATGGGAAAATTATTTAATCACCATTCCTTACCAAAAAGGACCGCTTTGGTAAGATATTTCTCGTTTGCCGTGTCCTTTAAACAAAGCAACGAACTCAACGCTGACTGCCCAATATTTTTTGGGTGTGTTTCATTTCGGTTGAAAGCGCCGATTGAGTAGAGCGACACGCTTTTCGTCGCTCGTATCGAAATCAAGCGATATTACTCAGCCAAGACGACATTTCTAGGTTTCGATACGCCGAAAAAACATCGGCTATCCTTCGACAACCTCAGGTCACCGCTCAACCGGCGAAATGTCTCACTCCAACTCATTTGAAACGCACCCATATTTTTTGTTACAATCTGAGAACTGAATTCATCTAGCAAGGAGATAGAAAACTATGAACCCAATCAAGAAACTACATGCTCTAGGACAATCTCTCTGGTTTGACAATATCGATCGCCGCCTACTCGAAAATGGTGATTTGGCCGCCATGATCGAGCGTGGCGATATTCGCGGTGTCACTTCTAATCCGAGCATTTTCAACAAAGCGATTTCCAACTCGGATGAATACGATCAAGATTTGGAGGCGCTGGCCAAGCAGGGTCACGCTAAAGAGGAGATTTATGAACACCTGGCTGTGGCCGATATTCAAGCGGCCTGCGATCTCTTCCTGCCGCTGTATGAACGCACAGACCGCGGGGATGGCTACGTCAGCCTGGAGGTGAGTCCCTATTTGGCACACGAGACTCAGGCCACCATTGAAGAGGCTTCCCGTTTATGGAACTGGGTCGACCGCCCCAACTTGATGATCAAGATCCCCGGCACCGAAGCGGGTCTGCCCGCCATCACCGAAACCATCGCCGCGGGGATCAACGTCAACGTCACCTTGCTCTTTTCCATCAAGCGATATGCTCGTGTCATGGATGCCTACATGAAAGGGTTAGAGCGCCGGCTTGCCGCAGGAGAGCCCATTGATCAAGTCGCCTCGGTTGCCTCGTTTTTCGTCTCCCGCATCGAGACCAAGGTCGACGATCGCTTGGAAAATGTGATCGCTTTGGGAGGGCAACTCACCGATCTGGCGAAAAACTTGAGCGGAAAGATCGCCATTGCCAGCGCCAAATTGGCTTACGTCTGCCATAAAGACGTCTTCTCCGGGGAACGATGGGACATACTGGCGTTAAACGGCGCACGTTTGCAGCGGCCTCTCTGGGCTTCAACCAGCACCAAGAATCCCGATTACCCGGACACCAAATATGTCGACAGCTTGATTGCCCCCCGGACGGTCAACACCGTGCCGCCCCGCACGTTGCAAGCCTTCCGTGACCACGGCACCGCTGCCCTGACCTTAGATGATGATCTCGCGGCAGCACAAAGGGCCATGGACAATTTGTCCACGTTGGATATTTCGTTCGATGAGATCACCGGAGAATTGGAAGATGAGGGCGTGGAAAAATTCGCCGCTGCCTTCACCCGCTTGCTGGATACGATTGAAGTGCGGCGCAAGGAAATAGCTGAACGTTCGTAGTGAGCCACGAAGCGCAATCCAGCGGAGTGGCGTCATGAAGCTGTCCAGGCCAAAGCTCTCGCGCTAACAAATCCGCGGCAACATCTCCCCGGCGAGGACATCGACAACGCGGGTGCCGCCAATGGCCGTTTTCATCAGGAGACGGTTTTTGGGCGTTTCGGAGACCTCACCGATGATGATAGCGTCTTCTCCGTAACGGTTTTTGCGCATAGCCAAAAGGATGTCTTCGGCGTCTTCCGGATCGACGAGGGCGATCAACTTGCCCTCGTTGGCAATGTAGAGGGGATCGAAGCCGAGCATTTCGCAAGCGGCCTGGACGGCGGGGCGTACGGGCAGGGTGTCTTCATACAGGGTGATGCACACGCCCGACTGGCGGGCAATTTCATTGAGGGTGGAGGCCACGCCGCCGCGAGTGGGATCCCGCAGCACGTGGACGTTTTTGCTGGCAACTAACATTTCAGCGATCAGTTGATTGAGCGGGGCGATATCGCTCTCGAGGGCGCTTTCGAAACCGAGTTCGCCGCGTGCACCTAAAACAGCGATGCCGTGATCGCCGATCGTGCCGGAGATGATCACTTTATCGCCGGGCTTGGCCTCAGCGCCGCCGATCTTCACACCGGGCAGCACCGAGCCTACGCCCGCGGTGGTGATGTACAAGCCGTCGGCCTTGCCCTTTTCGACAACTTTGGTGTCGCCGGCCACAATTTGAATCCCGGACTCATCAGCGGAAGCCTGCATCGAGGCGACCACGTTGGACAAGGTTTCCATGGGCAGGCCCTCTTCCAGGATGAATCCGGCCGTCAGGTAACGGGGAATCGCCCCCATCATGGCGACATCATTGACGGTGCCGCAGACGGCCAGCTTGCCGATATCCCCACCGGGAAAGAACAGCGGCGAGACCACATGCGCATCGGTGCTGATCGCCAGACGGTCCTCGGCGTGGGAGGCAACCACACCGGCGTCGTCACCCGCCCGCAGGACGGGGTTATCGAAGGGCGGCAGGAACATGCCCTGAATCAGGTCGTTCATCATCTTGCCGCCGCTGCCGTGTCCCATCATGATTTTTTCATCGTGGGAAAGGGGCAGGGGGCAGGCCGGGCCGGTCATAGCGGGGAAATCGGATTGTTTCATCGTTGGTGGCTCCCGTAACGGTAATAGGCTGCGCAGGCGCCTTCGCTGGAGACCATCGTGGCGCCAAGGGGATGTTCGGGGGTGCATTGTGTGCCGAAGGCTGAGCAGTCGTGCGGTTTTTTTAGCCCTTGCAAAATTTTTCCGGCGATGCAAAGCGGGGATTCGCTCGATTGAATCGCTTCGACATCGAAACGTTTTTCGGCGTCGAAAGCTTCGAATTCGGGTTTAAGCCGCCAGCCGCTCATCGGGATAACGCCAATGCCGCGCCATTTGCGGTCGCATTCTTCGAAGACTTGATTGATGATTTTCTGGGCGGCCTGGTTGCCCCGCTCGGTGACGGCGCGAGAATAGGCGTTTTCGACATCAACGCGGCCTTCTTCGAGCATCTTGACCGTGGCGTGGATGCCCTGAACGATGTCCAGCGGCTCGAAGCCGGTAATCGCCATAGGCACCTTATATTGCTCGGCGATGGGGGTGTATTCCCAGTAGCCCATCACGGCGCAAACGTGCCCGGCGGCCAAAAAGCCCTGGACGCGGTTTTGCGGCGATCCCAGGATGGCGTGCATCGCCGGAGGAACGCGTACGTGCGAGACCAGGATGCTGTAATTGTCGATCCCCTGGTTGCGGGCCTGGAGCACGCTCATCACGTTGGCGGGCGCGGTCGTCTCGAAACCGATTGCGAAAAAGACGATTTCTTTGTCGGGATTCTCCTGGGCGATTTGAAGTGCGTCCAGGGGGGAATAGACCACACGCACATCGCCGCCCGCCGCTCGAATCGAGAACAGGTCCTGCCGGCTGCCGGGGACGCGCAACATGTCCCCGTAGGAGGTGAAGATCACCTCGGAGCGGGAGGCAATTGCCAGGGCCTTGTCGATTAATTCCAGGGGGGTGACACAGACGGGACAGCCCGGCCCGTGGACGAGTTCAATCTCGTCGGGCAGGAGCTGGTCGATGCCGTGGCGCACAATCGCGTGAGTCTGTCCCCCGCAGATTTCCATCAAGACCCACGGCCGGGTCACTGTGGTCTTGATCTCCGCGATGGTGCCTTTGACCAGATCGGCGTCACGATATTCGTTGATATATTTCATGCCGCCGTGTCGAAGTCTCTGGTGATGCCCATCTCCTCTTCAAGGGAGAGCATTTCCTGAATCGCTTTCAACGATTCTTGGGCTTCCTCTTCACTGAGTTTGTTGATCGCAAAACCGACATGGACGATGACATAATCATCGACATCCGCCTCGGGCACATATTCCAGGCAGGATTCGCGCGTCACGCCGCCAAAGTCGATCTTGGCCATTCTCAGGCCTTCTTTTTCATATACTTCTAAAATTTTTCCGGGTACACCTAAACACATAGAAACCTCCAATAGAACACGGATCGCCAAAGGCGTGCCTCTGGCAACGCTGATTTCACGGATTTGCGCGGATTTTTAATTTTAATCTTTTTATCCGCGAAGATCCGCT
>CAZJBA010000160.1:4238-6842 GCA_964544065.1 uncultured Anaerolineales bacterium
TCTTGATTGTTGAGCAGTTACGTTTTTAAGTTGATTGATAAGCTGCCACGGCGGCCTGTCCTAAAGCAATACCGCCGTCGTTGGCGGGTACTTTTTCGTGAATCAAGACCTCAAAGCCCTCTTCCTGGAGCAGGGCATTGGTTTTGACCAACAGGGTCATATTTTGCCACACTCCGCCGCTAAGCGCCACCTGGTTGATGTTAAAGTCGCTGCGCATAGCCAAGCAGGTATCCAGGATGACGGCAGCCAGGCCGCGATGGAAGCGAGCGGCGATGATCGCGGGCTCTGTTCCCGCGTGCAGGTCGGCGATGATTTGTGCGAACATCGGGGCCGGGTTGATGGTTTGATCCGCCTCCAGGATCAGCGGATACGCGCCTTGCTCGTCGGGATCGGCGAGCGCTTCCAGTTCGATGGCGGCCTGGGCTTCATAATTGACCGTTGAGCGGATGCCAACCAGGGCTGAAACCGCGTCGAAGAGGCGGCCCATGCTCGAGGTCGGCGGCGAATTGAGGCCGGTTTCGAGTTGATGGCGCAGAATGTCGATGGGCGACTCTTGTAGGGTGGAATCGCGCCGCGCCCTCGAAGCTGCGAATTGCAGCGGAGGCAGATCCTCGTCCCAGGCAATTCCGGCGGTGTGCAGCCAGGAAAGCGCCATCCGCCAGGGCTCTTTGATCGCCCGATCGCCACCGGGCAAGGGGGTGTAGGCCAGGTGAGCATAGCGGTGATAGCCCTGGTAATCGGCCAGCAAAAATTCACCGCCCCAGATAGCGCCGTCGGCACCGTAGCCTGTGCCGTCAAGCGAGACGCCGATGACAGGCTCATTCCCGCTCAGGCCATGTTCGGCCATGCAGGAAGCAATATGAGCGTGGTGATGCTGTACCTTGACCACGGGGATGTTTTCCTCTTCGGCGCGCTGGAGCGCGTAGCGCGTGGCCATGTAATTGGGGTGCATGTCGCAGGCGATCCGTTCCGGCTGAACCCGAAACAAACGCTCGTAGTGCTCGATGCCTTCCTCGAAGGAGCGCAATGTTTCGTAGTTTTCCATGTCGCCGATGTGATGGCTGAGGAAAGCGTAGCGGTCCTTGGTCAGGCAGAACGTGTTTTTCAGCTCTGCGCCGGTCGCCAGCAGCGGGGGCGTTGTCTCCGGCAAGAGCACCGGGTAGGGCGCGTAACCGCGGCTCCTGCGCACCGGATAAATCCGCCCGGATTCCTTTGAGACGGTCTCTCTGACGCGCACGACCGAGTCGTCGCAGCGGACGTGGATGTCGCGGTTGTGCATCAGAAACGCGTCGGCCAAGTCGCCGAGGCGTTCACGGGCGTCGGCGTTGGTGTAGGCGATCGGCTCTTCGCTCAAGTTGCCGCTGGTCATCACCAGGGTGGCATAGTCTCCCTCGTTGAAGAGCAAATAATGCAAGGGGGTATAGGGCAGCATCACGCCGAGGGTTTTCTGATTGGGAGCCACTTCTTCGGCGATATCGGATTCGGGTCGCTGCCACAACAAAACGATCGGTCGCTGGCGCGAGGTCAACAGCTCGCGTTCAGCTTCGTTGAGATAGCAGTGCCGCTCGACGGTAGCCAGATCGGGCATCATCACGGCGAAGGGTTTTTCGACGCGCAATTTGCGCCGGCGTAACTCGGCGACGGCGTCGGGATTGTCCGCGTCACAAGCCAGGTGGAATCCGCCCAGTCCTTTGATGGCGATGATGTTGCCATTGGCGAGGAGTCGCTGGGTGTGTTGGTATATTGGAATATTGGTATATTGGTGTGTTGGTAAATTGGTAGATTGGTTTCCCGTTTCCCAGTTTACCATTTTACCAATTCCCAATATACCAGCTTCCAACCAGACGTGGGGGCCGCACACCGGGCAGGCCACCGGTTGGGCGTGGAAGCGGCGGTCGCGCGGGTCTTCGTACTCGGCCCGGCAGGTGGGGCACATCTCGAAGGGGGCCATCGTCGTCTCAGGCCGGTCGTAGGGGATGTCTTTGATGATCGTCAGACGGGGACCGCAGTTGGTGCAGTTGATGAAGGGATACAGGTAGCGGTGATCGCCGGGGTCGAAAAGCTCTTGCAGGCAGTCGTCACAAATGGAGACATCCGGTGAGATCGGTTGAAACGCGCCGGGGATCGGTTCGGAGTGGACGATCTCAAAAGACGAGAATCCGTTCCGGGGCACGAATGCCGCTTCGAGTGAGTCGATCAGCGCCAGGGGTGGCGCGTCCTGCTCCAAGGCTTGGATGAATCGTTCCAGGTCGGACTTTTCTCCATCTACTTCAATATCCACCCCTGCTGAGGTATTCCGCACCCAGCCGGTTAAACCCAGCTCGGTTGCCAGTCCGTACACAAAAGGTCGAAATCCTACGCCCTGGACGATACCAGTAATATGAATGCGGGCGCCGGTTGTTTTTGTCATTAGTTTTTTATCCACTAAGTTCACGAAGGGCACGAAGCGTTATACTTTTATTTTTTAGTGAACTTGGTGTCCTTCGTGGATTCGATTTTATCCTTGATGAGAGTCAATTTGCGCCGTGAGCCAATCCAGCCAGGCTTGCACGCCCTCGCCCGTTTTGCAGGAGAGCGGGAAGGTGACCAGGCCGGGGCTGAGCA
>CAZJBA010000161.1:0-6824 GCA_964544065.1 uncultured Anaerolineales bacterium
CTGGTATGCCCTTTGGGCATGGGGGTACGTCGGCTAGATCAATATACGTCCGATCCAGGCAACGCACTCCTTCGAGTAGGCTTCCCCCAAGGGGACGCAGAGTGCGCTCTCCCCGTTGCCGACCATGATGGATGTCACAACGCTGCTTGACAACATCTGCGCGCACACAGATATTCGCAACGGTTTACGAGTTCTCGTTTTCTGGTATAATCCATCTCGTTGACTCGACCGGTCGGCGGCTGAAGGTGTTCAAACGGACGGCTGCTGGCTTGGAGACCTGCTAAACAATCACTAGAAAAGGAGTGGCAGACGTCATGACACTAACACAGGAAGAAAAAGAAAAACTGATTCAGGAATTTGCTCGTCACGAAGACGACACTGGATCGCCAGAAGTACAAGTTGCGATCTTAACTAATCGGATTCAATATCTGACGGACCATTTGAGGGTTCATCAACACGATGAATCTTCTCGCCGTGGTCTCTTGAAGATGGTAGGACAGCGTCGCCGGTTGTTGCGATATCTTCGGCGCAATGACTATCATCGTTTTTTGGCCCTGACAGAAAAACTGGGCCTTCGCAGTCAATAATGTTCGAGATGAGTAGATGGCGTAGCAGGTCGATCATCTGCTCATTTTTTCTCTAGTTGCGGCTGTTGGAAATGGAAAACAAGCTACTATTCGTTTGCCACACGCGAAGCCGATAGGGGCTGGACACCTTGAAAAGAACGCGTGTTGCCATGACGGGGGATGGCGAATGAAAATCTTGTGTCTTGATCTGTCAAAACTTGTCGTTAGCGACGCGATACTCGCGTCGAATGAAAACTATTTATGTAGATTTGGCCTGTTTGCAGGTTGGGTATTGGGAGTTGGCCACAAATTTGAAATATAGTTGTGTTCAACTCCCAATCCCTGACCAACAGGCCAATGGTAGGAGGTACCATGAAACCCAAAGAAAAAGTATATCAAGTAGACATCGGCGGGAGGCCGATGGTTTTCAAAACCGGGCGGCTGGCTCAACAAGCTGGCGGCGCGGTGACGGTTGGCTATGGCGAATCCCTGATGATGGGTGTTGCCACCATGAGTGATGAACCCCGCGAGGGAGTCAGTTTTCTCCCACTCACCGTGGATTATGAGCAACGCATGTATGCTGGCGGCTCCATTCCGGGTTCGTTTTTCCGCCGGGAAGGGCGTCCCACCGAAAATGCTGTCCTCATCGATCGCTTGACCGATCGCCCCCTGCGCCCGCTTTTCCCCAAAGATTTGCATAACAGCATTCAGGTGATTATGTATTCTTTCTCGGCGGATGGCGAAAATCCGCTCGACATCTTGGCGTTGAATTCTGCTTCTGCTGCCCTGATGGTATCGGACGTGCCCTGGAATGGCCCGATTGGCGCAGTGCGGATTGGACGCATCGATGGACAGTTTGTGGTCAACCCCACTTATGAACAAATGGAAACATCGGAATTGGATTTGGTCCTGGCTGGCACACGCGAAGCTGTTTCGATGGTCGAGGCAGACGCCGATGAAATCCCCGATGATGTTATGGTTGATGCGATTGAGTTTGGCCATCGTTCTATTCAGCCGTTGATCGATTTGTTCGAAAAAATAGCCGAAGAGGTCGGGAAGCCCAAGAAGGAGTATCCCTCTTTCGTTCCGGATGCTGAACTTGAAGAGCGCGTCTACGCTCGCGTTGAAGCACCTTTAGATGAGATTTATGCCCAAGCGTACGATAAGGCAAAATCCAAAGAGGCCGTTGATGCGCTCAAAGAAGAAGTTGTTGCTGAGATTGCTGGCGACGATGAGACGCTCATCGATGATGTCAAAGAGGTGTTCAAAGATGCTGAGAAAAAGGTTGTGCGCAAACGAATTTTGGAGCAAGGCGCCCGTCCGGATGGCCGCGATCACACCACCGTACGCCCGATCTGGTGCGATGTCGGCACCAGCCCGCGCGCTCATGGAGCAGGTTTGTTCACCCGCGGCGAAACGCAGGTGATAACGCTGGCCACCCTGGGGACTCCCCGTGACGCCCAGCGAATCGATAATTTGACCCCCACGGAAACCAAGCGGTACATCCATCACTACAATTTCCCACCCTTTTCGGTTGGTGAAGTCCGCTTCTTGCGCGGCGCTTCTCGACGTGAAATTGGACACGGCGCCTTAGCGGAACGAGCCTTGTTGCCCATGATCCCTCCTGAAGATGAGTTTCCTTACACGCTCCGCCTGGTCTCTGAGGTATTGGCCTCCAACGGCTCTTCCTCGATGGCTTCTGTGTGTGGCTCTACCTTGGCGTTGATGGACACAGGTGTGCCGATCAAAGCGCCCGTAGCTGGCGTGGCGATGGGTCTGGTCAAAGAAGGCGATCGTTACGCCATCTTGACCGATATCCAGGGCCTCGAGGATCACCTCGGCGATATGGATTTCAAAGTAGCTGGCACCGATAAAGGGATCACTGCTTTACAGTTGGATATCAAAATCAAGGGGCTCTCCTCCGAGATCATGGCTGAAGCCCTGGCGCAAGCCAAAGACGCTCGTGACCATATTATGAGCAAGATGTTGGGCGTAATCTCTGAGCCGCGGCAGGATCTGAAACCGCACGTGCCCCGGATCATCACGGTCAAAATCCCCGAAGACAAAATCGGGGCCGTGATTGGCCCAGGTGGCGAAACCATCCGCAGCATTCAAGACGAAACCGGCGCTCAGATTGATATCGAAGACGATGGCACGGTCTTTATCGCTACCGAGGATGCCGAGAGTTCCCGCTTGGCGCGCGATCGTGTCCGCAGCTTGACCGAAGAGCCGGAAGTTGGCCGCATTTACACGGGTCGTGTCACCGGCGTGAAAGACTATGGCGCTTTTGTGGAGGTCGTTCCGGGCACCGATGGTTTGGTGCACGTCTCTCAGTTGGATACCCATCGCGTCCGCAACGTAAGCGATATTGTCAGCGTAGGCGATGAGATCACGGTGATGGTGACCCGCATTGATAAACGCAGCGGGAAAATCCGTCTCTCGCGCCGTGCTGTGCTCGAGGGCTGGACGGTTGAAGAGGCGATTGCCAATGACTGAGCCCGGCAAGCGCGTTTCAATTGCTTGCCCCTGAATCAACAACGAGCGGCGCTCCATCGCGAGCGCCGCTTTTTGAATCTGAATTGTTCGCTGTAACCTTTTCCCGATGAGGTGCATCTAAATGATGGAAAACAAAATGGATTTTGTTTTGGTACAATTATGTGTGTCAAATAAACTTGCGCAAATTATCGAAATAATGAGGAATTGAGATGATTGAAAACGAAAAAACGATTCACAACATGGTGATTATTGGTTCCGGGCCGGCCGGGCTTTCGGCCGCCTTGTATGCTGCCAGGGCAAACTTGGAACCTGTTGTTTACACGGGGATGCAGATTGGTGGCCAGGTTGCCAATACGCACATTGTTGAAAACTATCTTGGTTTTCCCGATGGGATTAAAGGCCCTGACCTGGTGGATGCCTTTCAGCGCCAGGCGGAGCGTTTTGGCGCCACGTTTGAATTTGATCAGATTACGGAGGTTGATTTCTCCGAGCGTCCCTTCAAGCTGGAGGCTTACAGCGGCACGGTTTATGCCAGGTCGGTTGTGATTGCAACCGGAGCACACCCGCGCAAATTGGATGTTCCCGGTGAGGAGCAGTTTAGCGGCCGCGGGGTTTCCTACTGCGCCACCTGTGACGGGCACTTCTTCCAAGGGAAAGATGTCGTCGTTGTGGGAGGCGGCGATAGCGCTTTGGAGGAGGGGTTATTCTTGACGCGGTATGCTGACTCGGTTACGGTCATTCATCGTCGCGATGAATTGCGCGCCAGTACCTTTTTACAGCAACGCGCTTTCAAGAATCCCAAAGTTGATTTTATCTGGGACACGATTGTCACGGAAATAAAAGGGGACGAGAAGGTTGATTCTGTGCTCTTACACAACAAGAAGACCGGGGAGGATTCTGAATTTTCCACCGATGGCGTCTTTATTTTTATCGGCCACCTTCCGAATAATGACTTGTATCAGGGGCAGGTTGAGATGGATGAAGGCGGTTATCTCAACGTCGACCAGTACATGCGTACCAATGTTCCGGGCGTGTTCGCCGGGGGAGAGGCAGCCGATTCGCATTTCCGGCAGGTGATCACCTCGGCTGGGATGGGCGCGGCTGCGGCCATGCAAGCGGTTCATTTCTTGGATGACCAGGATGGGTAGGGTACCGTGTTAGCGAGGCGAAGCTTCGTTAAGCTTCGTTAGATGCTTACCCACAAAAAACGGTAGAATCAGAAAATTTCGATTACGCTTGCAGCAAGAAGCCCTCGGGAAAAGGGTCTTCGGGGGTGAGGACAAAATGATGCAGCCCGATGATATGCGCCCTTCCGCTGACCTCTGGGATGATGGCTGGCAAGCTGCGTCCTGTGGCCGGGTCTTCCAAGGTTGCTTGGCGCACAATGTGAGCATTGAACGTTGTTCCCAACAACCCCTCATTGACGAACGATTCCCCGACATCCAACTGGCCGCGTTGATGGAGCAGGGCCAACTTGGCGCACGTGCCGGTGCCGCACGGTGAACGATCCACATGCCCCTCGCCAAGAACGACAAAATTCTTGCCGCGTTTGTGCTCGTGCCCGTGGGGATCAAAAAATTCGACCACGTCAATCGTGTTGATGTAAGTTCTTTGGGGGTGCTGTACATCTAACTGAGCGTTCCCCGCCGCGATGATATCCATGCCCAGTTGAGCCAACTGGGGGGCGTTTTCAACGGTTAGATCTAGACCGATTTGCTCCGCCGAAACCATCACGAAGAAACCGCCTGTAAACGAAACATCCACCAGAATGCGGCCCAAACCGGGCACATCCAAGGGTTGGTCAAGTTGGTAGGCAAAAGCTATTTCGGGGCGAATGGAGACGGAATCGACCAAAAACGGCCGACCGGTGGGGGCGGGATTCTCCCGCACTTGGGCGACGGTTTCCCAGGGGCCGGAGGGGGTATCAACGGTGACAGGTGTCTCCGGGAATTTAGCTGGTAGCAGGCCCAGTTCAATGAGGGTGGTGACGGCGGCAATGGTGGCATGTCCACACAAATAGGGATAGCGACGGGCATCCATATAGACAAGTCCAAAGGCGGCGTCTTCACTTTCCGGTTCGACCAAAATTGATGCAAACATATCGCGATGCCCGCGAGGTTCCCGGGTGACGCGCAGGCGTATATTGTCTGCGTGCTCGGACAGGTACAAGCGTTTGTCGTTTGTTGTCTTTCCGGAAATGGTGGGAAACCCAGCCATAATCAGGCGAGCCGGTTCCCCGCCTACATGCGAGTCAATCCCCAGAAGCGTGTCCGGGAAAACCTGGTGAAACGCGGATGCGAAGTCTTTCTTTTGCATGCTTCAATCCCACAGGGCCTTTTTAAGATCAGTGAATTCTTCGGCGAGACCATCCACTCGGTTCTGACCCAATTCCAGCACATAGACATAGTCGGCGATTTTTAGCGCCTGGCGAATTTCTTGGTCTACAAGGATGATGGTCAAGCCATCGTTGTCACGTAGATCCGTCAGCATTTGGTAAACTTCGGCGGATAACATTTTGGCCAGGCCGGCGGTAGGCTCATCGACCAGAATTACTTTCGGATCGGTCATCAACGTTCGGCCCACTTCCACCATGCGCTGCATACCCCCTGATAGTAACCCAGCATTGTCATTTTTACGTTCTCGTAAGATGGGGAAACGCTGATAATTTTCTTCAAGTTTTTTCTGAACGCGCTCACTATCTCTTCGGAATGTCCAAGCTCCGAGGATGAGATTGTCTTCCACGGACATATACGGAAAGACACTTGAATGTTGGGGTATATAGGATATGCCTTGATTGATTAATTCGTGAGAGGGCAAGCCGGTAATGTTTTTACCGTCTAATAGAATTTCACCAGAGCGGGGTTTTAAGAAACCGTAAATGGCTTTTAACAAGGTTGATTTTCCCACGCCATTAGCACCCAAAACGGAGACAATTTGAGCTTTCTCAGCTTTTAGCGAAACTCCTTGGAGGATGTCAAGGTCTTTGTAGTAGCCTACGTACAGGTCTTTTATCTCAATCATATTCATTGTCCTCCTCTCCCAAGTAAGCTTCAATCACACGCGGGTCTTCTTTGACAACATTTGGTTTGCCGTCTGCCAAAACTTCACCATAGTTGAGCACGATTAAACGTTTGCTGAGAGCAAAAATAGACGACATGTCATGGCTGATGATGATGAAGGACTTCCCCTGAGCGTGAACAGTGTGTATATATTCAAAGATGGTTTCCATTAGCTTTGGGTGTACGCCTGCAAAGGGCTCGTCTAAGATAAGCAGGTCAGGGTCTGTCATCAATAATTGGGCAAGCTCTAATAGTTTTTGCTGGCCACCGGATAAGCTCCGAGCATAATCGTTTCGCAAATGGTCTATGGTAAGAAAATTCAACACTTCGCGAGCGCGTTCCTTTTCTTCAGCCCTATTTTTTTGGGAGGAGAACGCCAGAGCAGGAACAAGCATATTTTCCATAACGGTCATACGTCGAAAGGCTCTCGTGACCTGAAAGGTACGCCCTACACCACGTTTGGTTACCTGGTTGGGCTTCAAGTTAGTAATGTTTTCACCATTGAGAAATAGTTTTCCCTTCGTGGGCGTATAGAACCCTGTGATGGTGTTGACAAAGGTGGTTTTTCCTGCCCCGTTGGGGCCAATGATACCCACTAATTCATCATCTCCAATTGTCAAAGAAACATAGTTGAGGGCTTGAATGCCGCCAAAATTTTTCGTTATATCTCGGGTTTCAAGCTTCATGAGATTCTCCTTCCCCT
>CAZJBA010000162.1:0-2222 GCA_964544065.1 uncultured Anaerolineales bacterium
CCGTTATTGGCGTACTCTTCATCGCACTTGTCGGTTGGCGGCTTATTCCTCGTCAACGAACAGGAGCAGCAGACCGGAATGGATTTGAGTTGGCCGACTACGTGACTGAAGTGCGGGTAACGGAGCAATCCGAGCTGGTGGGTAAACGTTTACACAACCTTAAGTCTTTGACCAAAGCCGATGTCTGGATCGTGTCAATTGAGCGGGATGGAGAGTATATATCGTCTCCGTCAGGCTCGCAGAAGATTATGAGTGGTGACGTCCTGCTGGTGAGGACGGAGACTACGGACCTGAGAGAGTTTCTGTACGATGTGCAAGCTGAACTGCAAGACGCAAAGCCCATTAGCCACGAAAATGGCCAAACTGATGATCCAACAAATGCCTGGGAACAACTGAAATCGCGATTTCAATCCGACGATATCGAAACCGTAGAAGTCATTGTCAGCCCGGGTTCAACCACAGTAAATCATACAGCTCGTGAGTTGGAGCTGCGTGCACGCTATGGACTGAATCTGTTAGCTGTCTCTCGCTCCGATGAGAACGTACGCTCCTCTGTGGGGTCAACCCCCTTGAAGCCTAACGATATATTACTGATCCAGGCTTGTCATGAAGATTTACCAGTGGCCCTGGATGCTCTAGGCTGGATACCTCTGGCAGAGCGAGAGATTCAACTACAGCCCCGCAATATGATCTTGGGCGTTGTTATCTTTGTAACCGCGCTTTCGCTGGCGACCCTGAACATCCTACCTGTCCCGGTTGCCATGACAGCTGGTGTCGTAGCAATGATTATTAGTGGTCTTGTCTCTGTGCATGAGGCCTATCGAAACATTGAGTGGCCCATTCTTGTTCTTTTGGGCGCCATGTTGTCCATGGGTGCTGCACTTGAGCGTTCAGGAGGAGATGCATTTATCGCGGATCAAATCTTGCTATCTGCAAGATTTCTATCCCCGGTCGCTTTGCTCTTCCTCGTTATGCTGGTCACGATGTTACTTTCTGATGTCGTCAACAATGCAGCTGCCGTGGTGCTTATGTCATCAATTGCGATTAGTGTAGCCAGAGGATTGGGGGTTTCAACAGATCCATTTCTTGTAGCCGTTGCCGTAGGTGGTGCTTTTGCCTTTTTGACGCCGATTGGACACGAGGCAAATGTTCTCGTTTTTGAAGCTGGCGGCTATGAGTTTGGTGACTATTGGCGGCTGGGCCTACCTCTGGAGCTACTAATTACAACAGCTGCTGTACCTCTCGTTCTTTGGCTTTGGCCCCTCTAGCTTTGCCAAAAATCCTGGGCCTGCCGTTGGTTGCCTTCTACATGGAGAAGGAATATTATCGGTTTCGTTTATAACTAAAAATGGAGAATTTAATTATGTTTTCATGGCATACGATGACAAGAGGGTAGTGGTTACAATTGACTGATGGCGTGTTTCAAAGAGCGATTGTAACGATGAATGAACAATGCCAAAGCGGCTTGGTGATAGGTATCAGATTTTGAGAACGACAAAGATTTTCGCACAAACCGAGCCAATCTTTGTCGCAAGGTCAAGTTCCAACGCTCAACATGGGCAGTCAAGCCGGTCTCTTTGCCAACGCTTTGGTGGGTTTCTTCAGGGAACACATTTTGATAGGCTTTCCAAAAATCACTGAAGGTGGCACAGCGTTTGTAAGGCGCTGGGATTTGGTTCCAGAGCTTGTGACAAGTATCTTCGCTGCGATCACCAATCACAAAAGCCACGATTTGGCGAGTTCTACGACACAAAGCGAGCCAAACCCACCGTTTTTGGCTCTTTTTCAAGACAAATGACCATGCTCGAAGAGTACCCCTTTGGGGCAATTCGTCCAGTTCAAGCACATCGCCAGGCTCCCATTTGACCAATGTCTCTTCTAAAGCTGGTAGTTTTTTAAACTTCATCAGTAACCATCGGGCCAAGACGAAGCGTGAAACACCAAAAATGCGTTGCACACCGCGCATACTAACCCGTTCAAAATAGGCTTCCAAGGCTTGTTTACGCGTTTTTGGATCGTATTCTCGTTCCCTATCCAGTGTGCCATAGGCTTTGCAGGTATGACAATGGAATTTCTGGGCTCCTTTGTAATCATGTCCGTTTTTGATGATATCTATGCTGCCACATTTTGTGCATCTACGATAGTATGTCTCTACAATCATGCTTCACCTCCAATTCAAGAAGTGTAGCACATTTCATCATCAGTCAAAACTCACCACTACC
>CAZJBA010000162.1:2322-6766 GCA_964544065.1 uncultured Anaerolineales bacterium
CCTCCAATTCAAGAAGTGTAGCACATTTCATCATCAGTCAAAACTCACCACTACCTTTCTCCGTTCAACGCGATGACGCGCGAAATCTTGATCCGCACCCAGCCAACCTTGGTGGATATGGTTATTGCCCTCGCTTCGGGGATGGCGGGCGCTTACGCCCTGGCCCGCAAGGGGGTGGCTGCCGCCTTGCCTGGTGTTGCCATCGCCGCGGCTTTGTTGCCGCCGCTCAGCGTGGTTGGCATCGGTCTGGCCTTGGGAGAGGCGCAGATTTTGGCCGGTTCTCTCCTGCTTTTCATCACCAACATCGCCGCGATCAGCCTGGCCGGGGTGATCATTTTCTTGATGTTGGGTGTCCGTCCGGAAATTTGGCTGCCGGAGGCCAAGAAACGCGTCCGCAGAAGCCTGGTTGCTTTTGTGATTCTCTTGGTGGTGATTGCGATACCCTTGGGTGTGATCATGAACAGCATCTTGCGGGATACGTCCCGGCAGCGGGCCATCCAGGCCGTTCTGGAAGAGCAGATTGTCTCCGCCGAGCAAGAGTTGATCGATGTCGAATATCGCTCCACCGGTGGCAGCGTGTTGGTCATTGCTACGGTGCGTTCCAAAAAATCGATCGCTCAAGAGTCGGTTGACGATGCAGCTTCAGCGTTGAACGAACGCCTCGATCAGCCCGTTATTCTCGAGTTGGTCATCTTGCCCGTGCTCCGTTCCGGCGAGTGAGGGGGGCTAGAGACTTGTCAGCGTCGGGATGATCGCCTTGATTGCCTGGGCCCGGTGGCTGACCTGATTCTTCTCCCCCATGCTTAGTTCTGCCATGGTGCGGTCCATGCCTTCGACGAGGAAGATGGGGTCGTAGCCAAAGCCGTGTTCGCCGCGCTGCTCGGGGATGATCTCTCCGGGGCAGATTCCGGTGGCAAAGTGGGGATCAGCCCCCGAGTGAGTCAGGGCCACCACGCAGCGGAAACGGGCTATCCAAGGGCGGGGGTGAGGGGCGAGTTGCTCGAGCAAGTGGGCGCGGCGGTCGGCATCGGTCGCATCCGGCCAGGGCGCGTAGCGGGCGGAGTAAAGCCCCGGTTCCCCATCCAGAAGATCCACCTCCAGGCCTGAATCATCGGCCAGCGCCCACAAACCGGAGGCCCGGGCGTAGGCTTCCGCTTTCAGGGCCGCGTTTTGGGCGTAGGTCGTGCCCGTTTCCTTGACATCCAGGTCGAGGCCAAGATCGGTGGGGGTGAGAAGTTCGATGGCGAGAGAGACCAACAAGGCCTCAATTTCGATGAATTTTCCCCGGTTTTGGGTGGCGATGAGTAGTTGATCCATGTTCTCTCTCCGTTTTGAGCGATTTTGCAGCCATGTTATAATCACAGCACTTCAACTTATTGGTTCAGTTAGGAACAAAATGGAAAAAATACTTGACACGTTTATTCTGAATGTCGGATTTATCGTCAATGAGAGCATTGGCTATCGGCATGCTTTTGAGTTCGAATTCGCCCATGTCCAATTGGAAGATGACCTTGTTCTTGATGATCTCAAAGGGACGGTCCGGGTTTCGCGCGCCAGCAAGGGGTTGCTCGTTCAGGCCGAGTTCTCGGCGCTCACCGAGACGGCCTGCGGGCGTTGCTTGAACAGATTTATGTTGCCCCTGGAGATTGAATTCTCCGAATTATACACCTTCCATTCCCATGCCGATGAGGATACCGAGGTGATATTGTCCTCAAATCATCGCATCGATTTGGAGCCTTTGTTGCGTGAATATCTCTTGCTGGCTATCCCGATCAATCCGGTTTGTCGCCCGGATTGCCAGGGCTTGTGCCCGATTTGTGGCGCCAGTCTGGAAGACGACGTCTGTGGCTGCGAGCGCGATCTGATCGACCCGAGGATGGCCAAGCTCAAAACGCTTCTGGATGATCAGGACGGCTGAAAGCAGGCTTGACAAATCACCTTATGCATTATAAACTGCTTTGCAACTGAACTTCTATATTTGTGACCTTATGAGAACAAACGCCCGCTTCTCCCAAACAATGGTTATGCTCTGCATGATGCGCTCCGCCCGGCAATCGGCAGCTATTGCGTTGGGAACAGTGGTTTAGTTTCTCAAGAGAAAACGCAAACAAAAAGCTGCCGGCACCGGCAGCTTTTTTTATGTCATCATATTCTTCGAGGAGGATGATCATGTCGAAAAATATCCTGGTCGCCGTAGCCTGGCCGTATTCCAGCGCGTCCATCCATGTTGGCAACATCACCGGCTCCTATCTCCCTGCCGATATTTTTGCCCGCTACCATCGCCTGGCTGGCAACCGGGTCTTGATGGTGTCCGGTTCGGATGCTCATGGCACACCCGTGACCGTCAAGGCCGATGAGGAAGGCACCACGCCGTTGGAAGTGTATCAGCGCTATCACGCCAGCTTTTTGGACTTGTTTCAAAAGGCGGGCTTGAGCTACGATCTTTTCACCAGCACGCATACCGAAAATCACTTCGAGGTCGCCCAAACGATTTTCAAAGCCTTATACCAAAATGGCTATTTATATACCGAGACCCAGGAGCAGTGGTATTCCGAAACGGAAGATCGCTTTTTGCCCGATCGTTATGTCGAGGGCACCTGTTATGTTTGCGGGCACGAAAAAGCGCGCGGCGACCAGTGCGATCATTGCGGCACGCTGATGGAGGCCAACCGCCTGATCGAGCCGCGCTCCAAAGGGGATGGCTCCAAACCGGTGTTGCGCGAGACGGAGCATTTCTATCTCGACTTGAGCAAACTTGAAGATGCCGTGGTTGAATTTTTGGAGGCGCGCCAAGATCGTTGGCGCGCCAATGTGGTCAAACAATCCTTGGGTTGGATCAAGGCGGAGGGATTGCGCGGAAGGCCGATCACCCGCGACTTGGCCTGGGGGATTCCGGTGCCGATGGAAGATCCAAAGTGGGAGGGCAAGTGCCTGTATGTCTGGTTCGAGGCCGTGATTGGTTATCTTGCCGCTGCAATCGAGTGGGCCCACATCACGGGGGAGGAGGATTCCTGGCATGATTGGTGGTATAACCCCGATGCCCGCAGCTATTATTTCATCGGCAAGGACAACATCCCCTTTCACGCCATCATGTGGCCTGCTCAGCTCCATGGCGCCGGAGAATGGTTTGGCAAGCTCTTCGAGGGCCGCGATGGAACCAGCCTGAATTTGCCCTACGATGTCCCCGCCAACGAGTTCATGAACATGGAGGGGCGCAAGATTTCCGGGAGCGCCAACTGGGGCGTCTGGGGACTGGATTTTCTCTCCCGCCACGATCCTGATCCCTTGCGCTATTACCTGACCGTCAACATGCCCGAGACCAGGGACACCGACTGGGATTGGGACGAGTTCATTGCCCGGAACAACAACGAGCTTGTCGCCAACTGGGGCAATTTGGCCAATCGGGTGCTCTCGTTTGCTTACAAAAATTGGGATGGGGTAATCCCCACGCCGGGAGAAAGCCGCCCTGAAGACGAACAGATTCTCGCCACAATCGAGACAGGCTTCGAAACCGTCGCCGATCTCATCGATCAGGTCAAGTTGCGCGCCGCCCTGACAGAAGCGATGCGCCTGGCCACGCAAGTGAACAAATATCTCGACGAGATGGCGCCGTGGTTTGAAATCAAAGAAGATAAAGATGTTGCTGCCACGACCGTCTATACTGCCCTGCGGGCGATTGATTCGCTCAAGGTCATCTTTGCTCCCTTTTTGCCCTTTACCAGCGAGCGTTTGAACGCCTACCTGGGGTACGAGCAGCCGATTTTTGGAGAGCAAGTTGTTGGGACCGAGCAGGATGAACTCGGCGAGCACTCGTTTTTGCAATATCAGCCTGATCAAGCTGCTGGCCATTGGAAAATGAGCCACTTGCCGCCCGGACGCGAATTTCAAAAGCCGGAACCGCTGTTCAAAAAGTTGGACGCCAGTCTTGCAGACGAAGAACGAGCGCGTTTAGGCGCTTAGTATCATCTCGACATCTGGGGGGAAACGAGCGCCGTTCCTTTGTCAGGATTTGCTATCCGCTCGTTTTGCCTACAAGAACGGCGTTCGCCCCCGTTTTGTTGAGAAAATACATACACAAACAAGGTCCGCGCAGATCCGCTTGATCCGTGCCATTCGCATTCCATTCTCCTGGCAATGTTCTTTCACGCGAAAACTTGTCAGCTGAACCATTTTGCGGCATAATTGGTGCACCGCCCGGATCACCCCGTGTGACCGGTACGGACTGGCACTGATCACGGTCCACTCAATGTCATTATGTTAAGGTGCGATGCACTTCCGTGGAGCCCTGATTTCAGGTGTAATGCACGCTTTGGACGAAATCAACCTGCTAAAGTGGTTGGTAGTAAGCTACGGAGTGAAACGGAGTAGCGTTTACGGTACTCCATTTCATTTCGTACCTAACTACGAACGATCACTTTGGACGTGCAGCGCACCTGAAATCAAC
>CAZJBA010000163.1:0-6764 GCA_964544065.1 uncultured Anaerolineales bacterium
TGGCTCCGGCATCCATAATCCTTGTGACGATGTTTTCGTAGAGTTGACAAATATATCCTCTTTTGATATATTACCATGTATACAAGCAAGGTTTATAATACTAATTTGACAATGTCACATTAAACGTTTGTTCTAGCGAAGTGAAGGTAGTTCGCCGGTTGAGTAGGCGTTTTTTGCCGTATCGAAACCAAGAACGGGGCTGATCAGAGCCGCTCCGCCTAGATTTCGATACGCTGCGCTACTCAATCGGCGGCTCCGCTGTGGTCTATGCGAAAATATGACATTGTCAAACTAATCATTTCGAGTAAAAAATGTCCAAGGAGACATTCCTCTCTCCTAAACCAGAACTTCAGCCGCCTCAATGTTCATTAAAACTATGAACTACGGAGGTTTCATTTTTTATAATCATTCAAATGGAATATAGCGGTGCACACCCTTGGTAATTGGCGTCCTATTTGCTAGGGGTCGTGAACACATATTATTCTTCTGCGAAAACAAATCCAATCCTTACCCCAATTGAATACGCGAGTATCATTGTCAGTTGAGCATTCCAGCAATAATACCTGTATACTACTGAAGCTGTTCATAAAACTATCGACCCCATTGAATTGAAAGGAGGTGGTAAGTAGCCAAGAGATGCAATGTCTGGTTTTTTAGACAATAATCAGTAAACTATCTAATAAGGAGAAGGAACAATATGCATAAGCATTCAAGACTATTTATGATCTTGGCACTCTTAGTCTCATTTTCTCTGGTGCTGGGCGCATGCCAGCCCGCAGCCGAACCAGTAGAAGAGGCGGAAGAGGTAGTAGAAGAAGAAGTAGCTGAAGAAGAGGCCGAAGAGGTAGCAGAAGAAGAGGCTGCCGAAGAAGAGGCCGAAGAGGTAGCAGAAGAAGAAGCTGCCGAAGAAGAGGCCGAAGAGGTAGTAGAAGAAGCCGAAGAAGAGGCCATGGATGACATGGTTCTGAAAGTTGGTGTGCTAGGTCCCTACACAGGTGACTCCGCCCGCACCGGCGAGGAATTCAAAGCCGCGGCCCAGATGGCCTTCGAAGCGATTGACTACACCATTGGCGACTACACCATCGAATTGGTGTTTGTTGACTCCGCCTGTGACCCGGCTGTGGCCACCCAGGCCTACGAGCAAGCCATTGTCGACGACGGTGTTGAGACCTTTATCATCAACTGGTGCAGCTCCGTGTCGGTCGCTTGTATGGACATCGCCGCCAAACATGAGATTCCTCACTTCTCAGCCTTTGGCGCTACCGACGAGGTCAACCGGAAGTGGAACTCTGATCCGGAGAAGTACTTCTACTGGGTCAACAAGTGGTGGCCTTCTCCCCCCTCCCTGGCTCCCGCTTACGTAGACACGCTAGAAACCGCCATCGAGAACGGTGACTGGGCGCCTGAAGAAAAGACGGCCGTCATCTGGGGCGAGGACACCGATTGGGGTCGCAGCTTTGGCGAAGGAATGATCAACACGCTAGAAGGCGCTGGTTGGGAAATCCTCTCCGAAGAGTACTTCCCCCAAGACCAGACTGAGTTCGTGCCTGCCCTGAACAAGATGAAGGAACTCGATCCTGCCCTTGTGGCTGGCACCACCGTTTCGGTCCCCTTCGTATCTGCTTTCATCAACCAGGCAGACCAAGTAGGCCTCGAGAGCGTGATCATCGCAGACGGCCTCTCCTGGGTTGGCGACTGGTACAGCAATGTGGGCGACTCCAGCGATTACATCCTGGACGCAACCCAATCCGTGTCGCTGGACTCCGAAGCCGGACAGAACTTCGTCTCCACGTTCGAAGAAGAATACGACATGACCCCCGCCCCTTCCTCGGGTGGATTGGCTTTCGATGCCGCCAACTTCTTCATCCAAGCTGCTCAAATGACCTACGAGCAAAGCGGTGCACTCACCAGTGCCACCTTGGCAGAATTCGCCAAGAACGAAATCCAAACCGGAAACTGGTCCTACACCGACGGGATCATCATGGGTGAATATCTCTTCACACCCGAGTCCGTCCCCGATCCGGTTGTCAAAAAAGGATACTACTCGTTCCCCATCGTGCAGTACTTCGGCGGGGAAGGTGTCGTAATTTATCCGGCTGATGTAGCAGAACAAGCCTTTACGCCGCCTCAGTAGTCAATCCGTACAAATCTGAAGAAGAGCGGGGATTACCCCGCTCTTCTTCTCAATAAGTCAAAAAGGATTAATGGATACATGATACTTGACACAAAAGATGTGATAAAGAGATTTGGTGGACTTACTGCTGTCAACAGAGTCTCCATGCAAGTTGAAGAAGGGCAAATTTACGGCCTGATTGGCCCAAATGGGGCCGGAAAAACCACTTTTCTGAACTCCATCGCTGGTAGATTTCCCCCTTCAGATGGAAAAGTTTTTTTCATGGGTGAAGACACAACCGGCTTACCAGCAGAAGTCATGTGCCACAAAGGGTTAGCGCGAACATTCCAAATTCCACAACCTTTTCCCAAACTCACTGTCTTGGAAAATGTAATGGTCGGAGCCACCTTTGGGCCACAACATCCTGGTGCAGGTTCAGTTCGAGAGAGGGCGCTAGAAGCAATCGAATTTGTAAGATTCACCTTGCCGCTAAATACACCTGCCGAACAATTGAACACTGTACAATTAAAACGAATTGACTTGGCAAGAGCTATTTCTTGCCAACCAAAACTCTTACTTCTGGATGAATTGGCTTCAGGGTTAACGCCTGGAGAATTGGATTCCATCATGGAATTGATTCTGGAAATTAGAGATTCCGGCGTGACAATCATCGCTGTTGAGCACATCATGAGAGTAATTCAAGGAATTTGCGAAGAAGTCATGGTGATCGAATATGGCTCCACAATTGCGCAAGGAACTCCAAAAGAGGTTTTGGAAAACCCAACGGTTATAGAGGCCTACTTGGGCGAGGAGGAATTATCGTATGCTTGAACTAAAAAACGTCAATGCAGGATATGGATTTCTCCAAGTCCTTTGGGGAGTGTCCTTAAAGGTGGAAGAAAAGGAATTCGTTGCTCTTGTTGGCCCCAATGGAGCAGGAAAATCTACAACCCTTCGTTCCATCTCAGGACTGATCAAGCCCGAAGGTGGAGAAGTCGTATTTAATGGCCAGGTGATCAATGATTTGCCTGCTCATATCATTAGCCGAACAGGCATCAGTTATGTTTCAGAAGACTTGAATCTGTTTGCTGATATGTCTGTTCGAGAGAACTTGCTGTTAGGAGCTTATGCCGTCCCTGAAAGACAGACACAATTAGAAATATTAGAATTCGTATTTAGCCTTTTCCCCCGACTAGAAGAACGTAAATCCCAATTAGCCGGGACCATGAGCGGGGGCGAACGCAAAATGGTGGCGATCGCCAGGGGCATGATGTCAAACCCACAATTGATGTTAGTTGACGAACCTTCCCTTGGCCTCCAGCCTAGTCTAGTTCACGATGTTTTTAATGCTCTCCTTCGCTTGCGGGAGGAAGGTGTGACCATCCTTCTTGTAGAACAAAATGTCAATACCACACTCGAAATAACAGATCGCGCTTATATCATTGAGCAGGGACGTATTGTTATGCAAGGCCCAAGCAAAGAGATAAAACAAAACGAACATGTTCAAAATGCGTACTTAGGAATATAGATCTAGGAGAAAAAATGACAAAAGAAAAAGGGTCAGCAACTAGAGCACAAGCAACGCTGGGAGATAACATTAGAGACAATTTACCAGCTATTATTGTCGTCTTGATCACTCTTTTGATAGGAATAGCAATTGGGATCAAAGGAGGTTACCCACAAGTAGTCCAATTTATCGTAACGGGAGGATTGTGGGCTTTGCTATCTGTAGGCTTGGCCTTGGTCTTCGGGGTTATGAATATCCCCCATTTTGCCCATGGCGAATCGTTTATGGTCGGAGCATACGTAGCTTATTTTGTGTTTTCTCCCCTAAACAGCTATCTCCAACAAAACCCCAACCAGTTTTTATCCGCTATTGCTCCGGTGATTGCAATCCTCGCATCCGGTTTAGCGGGTTTTGTGTTAGGGATCATATTGGAAAGGGTGCTATTCTACCCCTTAAGAGCAGCCAGCAAACCAGGCGAATGGGTAATGAATGCCTTCTTATTGACGGTTGGCATCTCCTTCGTCCTCATTAACTCCATAAAATTAATCCCGTTTCTTGGAACAGACTCCTACATGCTTGGGAATGGGTACTGGTATGTTGATACCGTCAAGGTTTACCCCAAAGCGAAACAGGATGATGCGTTGGAGGGCTTAGATGAGGATCTTTATGCCCCCATCATCAAATATATCCAAGATCAAGGAGGAGAAGCACTCCAAAAAGAAGTCTTTGACAAATTTGAGATCACAAAGGCTGATTTGGAGAAACTAAAAGAAAAACGCTTATTAGCGTATGGAACCCAAGACCCCTTAAGACAGTGGCTGGATATCCAAGGGTTAAACACAGAACGCTTAGCAGCACTTCTAATATCTGTCTTGTGTATTGCGGCTTTGTGGTTTTTCCTCCGCAGAACAAGGACGGGAAGGGCCATTCGAGCCGTCTCTCAAGATGAGGTCGGGGCCAAAATGATGGGCATCAACCTAAACTTCATCTACCCGCTCACTTTTGGATTAGCTACAGCGATGGCCGCGATTGCAGGCGGTAGCTTATTAGAAATGTTTGGGGCAGGCCCTGACATGGGGCAAGAACCCCTTTATACAGCATGGTTTGTGGTCATGATGGCCGGGCTGGGAAACATCGTCGGCGCGATTGTGGGAGGCTTTATCGTTGCTATCCTTCAAACGGCAACGAGCCAATTCACAGTATCCGCTTTACTCAAAGTCATCCCCACTGCGATCATGATCATTATCCTGCTTGTTGTGCCCTCGGGAATCTTTGGTTCCGAAGTAAAAGGTATCCAAGAACAATAACGGATCCACTGAAAAAAGGTACTCGGAGGCTTGTACCCCTAATCTCCGGGCAGATTTCCGCACCTATCCCCAGGTGCTAGCAACTTTTTTCAAGAGAACCAATCACGAATCCTTGACAATCAAAAAAAAGTTATGATCGGAGACTGACTATGAAATCAAACACAAAAAATCAATCTCAAGAAGTCGAGCAAACTGTCAGCGAAAAAATTATCTCATTCTTGCACCAAATCGGATTTACCCCTTTCGGGGTATTGATGTTTATCCTTGTGGCTTTATTGCCCTTGATACCGCCTTTCAATCAGGAACATATCATCCGATGGCTCGTCATGGGCGCCTATCTTGCGGGACAGGCTGTCGCCTTTGACTTTACAGCCGGATACATCAACGTCGTCAACTTCGGTTTTGCGGCTTTGTTGGGGCTAGGAGCCTATACATCCGCCATTCTATCCAGCGATATACCCATCATCCTTATCCACCCCGATCTTTCGCCTTGGCTCACGATATGGCTAGGGGCACTTTTTGCCGGTGTGGTCGGATTAGGTTTAGGTTTCTTGACTCTCCGTCTACGAGGAATCTTTGCCGCTGTTATGGCCTGGTTTGTGGGTATTGCCTTGCTGGGCATAATAGAGTATGCGGCACCGATAACTCGTGGTACACAAGGCTTACAACCCAAATTTCTTTTACAAACCACAAGTAACCTCCCCTATTTCTATATCATTCTCATAATAACCTTGATCGTGTACATTGTGCTCAAGTTGGTAACAAAATCTCGATTTGGGTTAGCTTTTAAAGCCATTGGCCAGAACATCGAAGCAGCAAGAGCCTCAGGCATAGACCCTACCAAATATCGAGTATTAAACTTTTCCATTTCTTGTTTCTTTGCCGGCCTCCTCGGCGGCTTCTACGCACACTTTATCGGAACGTTGATGCCAGCCGATGTTATGCACACCTCAAAAACAGTACAGGCCCTGGCTATGGCTTACATTGGGGGTCGAGGAAGCATGTGGGGCGGAATGGTGATTTCATTCCCCTTTGTTTTCCTCATTCAAAATCTAAAATCAAGTTTCGAAAATTTACCAGGGTTACACAATGTCATCTACGGTGTCCTGATGATCTTGGTCATGATCCTATATCCCAATGGATTCGCAGGTATGGTCACATGGGTGAAGGAGATGATCACCGGTCTATTCTCAAAAAATGAAACTGGCTAAAAGGAATCGACTCGGGAGCGATGATAGAATATGAAAGAAATTCTCATCCCTACCGAGGAGACATTTCCAACAACGAACGATGCCGCCGATAACGGCGGCATCGTTGGGGTGGTTGACCAGGGGGTTGATCGGCAGGGCCGACTCCGAAAAGCCCGAATGCAAACCCTCAGAGAACCTACCTCGATTGGCCCGGTTTCGGTGTTGCCGGGTTTTTGTCTTACTGATCCGGTCATTAAAAACTAAACTTTGGATTTAGACATAAATAGGACTTACGCAGTTCGCTGATTTCGACAAGCTTCCCCCTACGGGGACGCAGAGCGAATCGGCGAACTGCGGCCGAAAACGGTGGTTTCGACAAGCTTGCCGCGCTGTGCGTGCCCGCTGGGCAAGGCATGCTTCGCAAACCAGCGTTTTCGGCGAAAATCACATAAGTCTGGTTCAATATCGTAAGTCCTAATATAGTGAGAAACTATCGTTTTTCGACCAAAAAACCGCTTAGCAAGGTCTCCTGACCGCAGCCATCTTTTGGCAAGCTGATTCACTTATTCAGCAAAACATATTCAAGAAGTATTGGAGAAAACAAAATGTCAAACCATCAAAACGAGTTTCTTTCCCCTTCAGATATT
>CAZJBA010000164.1:0-6713 GCA_964544065.1 uncultured Anaerolineales bacterium
GCGTAGCTGCGCGACTTGGTTGAGGGCATCTTTCATGTAGGGGGCGGTTTTCAATAGCCGTAAAAATTCCTCTTTGGGGATCAGGGCCAACTCGGCCGGTTGATCTCCGGTGCGGATATTGGCGATCGATTTGCCGCCGTTGAACAATTCAACTTCGCCGAAGAACTGGCCCGGACCCAGGCGGGCTACCGTTGTTGCCGGGATGTTTGTGTTGACAAACACTTCCACCTCGCCGTCCGCGATCATGTAAAAATGATCTACCGGCTCCCCCTGGTGCAGGATGACCGATTGAGGCGCGTATTCTTGCTTTTCAGCCTGATGCGTAGCAGCCAACATTTGAGGGTGGTCCAGGTAAGGAAGCGCCCGCGCCACGGTTTGGTCGATCACTTCGCCGTCCGAGAGGATCACGGTTTGGTCGGTTCGCTTGGTCAGGGCCGGGTCGTGGGTGACGATCAAAATGGTCTTGCCATCCCCGGCTAAACGCTCAAACAGACTCAGAATAATTTCAGCGGAACGCGTGTCCAGATTGCCGGTCGGTTCGTCCGCCAGGATCAGGGGCGGATCGGTTGCCAGGGCTCGTGCGATGGCGGCGCTTTGCTGCTGTCCGCTGGATACCGCTGTGGGCAGCTTGTCAGCTTGCTCTTCCAGCCCAACCTGTTGGAGCAGTGCCATGGCCCGCTCTGGCCGCTCGCGGAAGGGGTACATGTCGCAATAATCCATCGGCAACATCGTATTTTCCAACAATGTCAGGGTGGGCAGCAGTTGAAAGAATTGGAACACCACGCCCACATTTTTGCCCCGCCACAGGGCCCGCTGACTCTCGGTCATGGCGTAAATGTCCTTCCCGCCGACGATGACCTCCCCGGAAGAAGGGTGGTCAATGCCCGTGATCATGTTCAACAGGGTCGACTTGCCGCAGCCAGATTTGCCCACGATGGAAACGAATTGGCCGTACTCGAAGTCCAGGTTGATGCCTTTCAGGGCGGTGAAATCTCCGGCCGGGCTGTGGTAGGTTTTGACCACCTCTCGCAAGGAGATCGCAGTTTTTGGGTGTTTCGATTTTGGATCGGGACGAGCATCACTTCTGTCATTGCGAACCCCGGATGTTTTTGCCGGGGTGAAGCAATCTTCTCCTTGACAAGCAGCAGATCGCTTCGTCGCGGAAAGCGCTTCTCGCGATGACACAATCCCGAAGGGATTTGTGCCCGAAACGATCTTGGCCTGTCCGTTCCCCCCAGAGGTTGTTTGGGCAGTTTGAGCCTCCGAGTTGCCCACCAGCTTGCCATCTGAGATTTTGACCCAGCGCGAAAAACGGTCTATTTGGCTCTCGTCGTGAGTGACCATGACGATTGTTTTGCCTCGCTCGATCAGTGTCTCGAAAATTTGGAAGATGGTTTCCGCCGTGACCGAATCGAGGTTACCGGTGGGTTCATCGGCGATGATCAGCGGAGGGTCGTTGACCAGGGCCCTGGCGATAGCGACGCGCTGTTTCTGTCCGCCCGAGATGTGGGCCGGAATTTTGTCGGCGTGCTCCAAGATGTCGACCAGTTCGAGCAGCTCGAGGGCACGCTCCCTGCTGGCTCCGGGCTGGTAGCGCCCGGAGAAGTCCTGGGGCAGCATGATGTTTTCGATCAGGTCCAGGCTGGGAATCAATTCGAAGGATTGGTAGACGATGCCCATATGTTGGCCGCGCCAGGCGGCTTTGGCATCCTCGCCCATGGCGTGTACGGAGATGAATCCGTTTTCATCCGCTTGCTTGGCTTGATTCCCTTCCCGAAAGTACACTTCTCCCCCGGTCAGTTGGCTGACGCCGGAGGTCATGTTGAGTAGGGTGGTTTTGCCCGCCCCTGATTTTCCCGTAATGCCTAAAAATTCGCCTGCGTGGACGTCTAAATTAATGCCCTTGAGGGCCCAAAAAGGTCCGTCTCCTGTCTGGTAGGCTTTGACGACCTCTCGCATTTTGATGATCGCTGGTTGTTGATTAGTCATGGTTCAAACCTTCTGTTGGGAGGTTGAAAATTGTATTGAAAATGTTCAAAGCGCTCCTTTGTACCAATAAATTGTGTATCTTTTGCTAAAATTATAGCCACCTGTTTTCATTTGTAGAGATGCCAGTGACAATCAACATGTGTGACGTTCGTCATTTCGATATGACGCGCGTCACTTCTTCCTTGAGATACTCTACAAATCAGTAAGGCCAGCAAGCCAACCCGCTTGCTCTTCATTTCCCCACTTCACTGGATGGATTATTGGGCGTGCGCTTTATTCGCGCTGTGCTTGAATCCAACCAAGCCAACGGTAGATGGACCCAACGTTAGCTTCCATGGCACTTGACAAGTTTAAATCGGCGACCAAACTCGAAAGGTTTTCCCGGGCCTCGAAATGAAAAGGAGAAGAACTGATGGATAAAATTCTCGAACGCTTACCAACATTCAACCAACTCAGTGGACTCAATCTTAGCGTGTAGGATGCCCTTGTCCATGTTGGTAGTAAGCCGCGTCGATCAACGCCTTGATCTCCAATGGTTCCCCTTTGCTGGCGTCGCGTGTCAGACACAGAGCGCCCTGCTGGCACTTGTCGACACATACGCCGCAGCCCATGCAGGCTGTCGCTTCAATGGCCGCGGTTTCATCGATCACGTTGACAGCCTCAAAGGGGCAAATCTGCTCACAGGTGCCGCAGCCTTCGCAACGGGATTCATCCACGATGCAGAGATACCCTGAAGCCGTCAGCATGGGCGTCCCGTTGCGCTGGGCTTGCATGGCGCCGCAACAGCAGGAGCAACAGTTACAAATAGCGTAAAAACGCTCCAACATGGCATCCTTGAAAAAGGCATGATGAACGTGACCGCGCTCGTGCTCGGCGCGGAGAATCTCCACGGCCTCATCTTGTGAGATTCGTTGAGAGCGTTGGGGATGGTGCTCGCGGACGAAACTTGCAAATGGATCCCCAATGATCAGGCAAACATCCAGGGGGGTACAAGGGTCGGGACGGGCAGAGCGGCATGGGCATTCCAACACGACGATGTGATCGGGATTTTTCATGACGATGTCACGGGCGCGCTTGTAGGGGATGATCGGCTCCAAGTCTTTGAAGGTAATATCCTCTTGCACCGAGACGAGTCCGGCGGCGGCTTCGGGTGGAACGACCTTGCCGTGGTAGGTATCGGCAAAGGTTACTGTATCACCATTTGAATCTGGGCTTTTGCTGCCATCTGATGTCAGCAAGCGTGAAAAAAGCGCCGACACGGGGCGGAAGAGCCGGGTCAGAGGGTGTTCGCCAGTGCCGATGCCGATATAAAGATAAGGCCAACGAGCGTAAATATATCCGTGGATAAAATCGAAAAGAGAATACCCGCTGATCTTTTTTCCC
The DNA here is from genome assembly GCA_964544065.1 of uncultured Anaerolineales bacterium. Classification (GTDB taxonomy): domain Bacteria; phylum Chloroflexota; class Anaerolineae; order Anaerolineales; family UBA11858; genus JAYELX01. Next base: position 3,373 of record CAZJBA010000164.1, read on the forward strand.
TCTTTGTAGAAATCTCGGGTCGAATCGCGTGGGGGCAGTTTTTGTCGTTTTTTCATTGAAGATGTTCCTTTACTCGCAACTCATATCGGCGGGATCGGGTTGCTCGGCCTCGGCCCAGCGGGCTTCGAACTCGGCCAGGTACTGGGCCGCGATGTCGGCATTGGTGATCACCAGTACGTTTTCGTCGTTGCTCTCGTCGGCGTTGTTGGAGAAATTCAAAGAACCGGTCACCACGATTTTCTCATCGATGATGAAAACTTTGTGATGGAAGGTGCCAGGGTTGCCGTCTTGGCGTACCGGCACATCGGCGCAGTACAGGCCCGGTAATTCGCTGTATTTTGTCTCACTGCCGCGGGTTTCGAAAATGCCCATGACATCGACACCCGCTTTGGCCCGAGAGAGAACGGCAGCCCCAAGATCGTCGTGCGTGAATGAGAAGGCCATGAAACGAATGCTGCTCTGAGCCGATTTGATCAAAGGGCTTAGTTGGGCGACGACCTCGTCTTCGGGGGCAAACAGAACCCGGATGGGGGTGCCATTAACGGTGACGGTTTGCTGCCCCAGCGTGGACGGTGACCTCGGCCCGAATTCGCCCGACCACAGCTCTTCGAACTCGCGTTCGTAGATCGCCGCCAAACGGGTGGATTCGATCACGATGACATTGTTGTTGTTGCGAAAGTTGCCGTTCTCGGTGATGTTGGTTGAGCCTGTCCACACCGTCATGCCGTCGAAAATCCAGAACTTGTCGTGCATCAAGGCGCTGCGCTGATCGCCCTTGACGGGGATGCCTGCCTCTTCTAGCATGGCGAACTGGCCGTGGCCCTCTTCTTGGTCGGTCTCGAGGCCGTGTTCATCGTCGGTGACCCAGCGCACATCCACGCCGCGCTCCTGGGCCGCAATCAGCGCCTCGGCTACCGGGGTGAGGTTAAACTCAAAAGAGGCGATATGAATGCTTTTTTGGGCGCTGTTGATGCGATCGATCAGCTTCTCGGGAAGCGAGCCCTGAATCACGCTGGGATCGTTGACCCGGACCGGGTCGGTGAAATAAACGTTCCACCAGTCGCCGCCACCGCCGACAATTTCGGGAATCGGCGTTGGTGTCGGTTCGGTAAAAAGTCCTAAGGGATCAGAGCCAGTAAAGAAATAAACCCCCGCTAAGATGACCACAATAGCGGCGATAAAGAGGCGAAGCGCGTTCGATTGTCCGGATTTTTTCCTTTCCATCAGATTCTCCTTTTTTAGGCTGGATAGGATCGTTTTCTAACGTGATATTTATTCCAGATTGATGTTTTCTACAAACTGTCGTAAGGTCTGGATTGTTTTTGTAGCATTGACCTCCCCTGAACGGATTTCCTTCAGGAAGGCTTTCTGTTGGTTGGGCGTGGGCGGCGAGTAGTCGTTTCCGTAAATGATCCCAGCTTGGGCAATGATGTCTGAGAGCAAGGCTTCTTGCTCTTCAGCGCTCAGCGACTCGCGGTTGGCGACCCATCGGTTGACCGCTCGCATCAACCGGCGGGTGGCCCGCATGGGTCCGTACATGGCTTCTTCGGCCTCGCTGTCTTCCATGCCATCCGTGCGCTGGACGATCTTCTGAGCGCAGATCAGGCCCCAATCGATCAGAATATCAGCCGTATCGTCGTCCAGGTAGGCGGTCAAACTCTCGTTCCCCAAGATTCGTTCCGCAGAACGGTCCATTCTGTAAGCAAGTTTTTCATCCATAATTGTTTTGGTGAATAGAAATAGGTTGATTGAGTATTGGTATAGTGGGCATTGGGTAGATCAATGACCCAACCCCAATATACCAATTACCAACATACCAATTCCCCGTCTTTGGAGAAGATACTGGTTGCCTGAGTAAGTACCTATTTTCCCCCAAAATCCACCTAAGCGCAAGTGGAAAAATGCAATCTTCTGGCTTGTGATACAATCTGGCCCATGAAGGCAAAATGGTGGCGAACTCTGTGGCGTTTCCTGCGCTTGGCAATGGTCATCTTCCTGGCGATGCTCTTGCTCCAGCGCAGCGTGCTTGAACCCAACGATCCAACCGAACATGTGCGTGCCTTTACCCGCTCGATTGAGTTCGATTACCTCGGCTGGACCATTGATGCAGCCAGTGTCAAGGTTGGCCAAATTGGCCTCGGCGCGCCGGATTACATGGCGTCACAAGATCAGCATCAACTGGTGCTGGATTATCTTGCCTTGGTGAATCGTATTTTCGAAAATGAGGCCCGTCTCAACGAAATCTACGCGGATGCAAGCATCTCTGACCCCGAATCAGCCTCGGTGTTGGTGCGGAAAAGGCTCGACGATCTCTATAATCGACGCCAACACCTGGCCCCGCTGGCCGAATCGATCATCCAAAACCAGTTCAGCGCCACGGTTGCCGAGTTGGGATTGAGTCTGGGGGGACAACCGGTTCCTCCCCTGCTGTATCGTGTCACCCCGCTGCCTAAGGCCCTGATCGTTTCCCCGCGCCATCTCATTCGCCAAGATACGGACATCTCTATCCAGCCTGACATCACCATTGACGAACGGGCCGAGTTGGAGCAACAAGTCGATCAGGCCTTGGACGTTTCCTCGCTGGTTGTCAATATCGGCGGGATTGGCCTCTACCCGACCATGATCATGCAAACCACGAACTTGAATTGGATGGCCGAAATCGTCGCCCACGAATGGACTCACAATTTCCTGACCCTGCGGCCCTTGGGCGCCAATTATTACAGCAACCCGGAGCTGCGCGTCATCAACGAGACTACGGCCAGTATCGCCGGGAAAGAGATCAGCGCCGCTTTCATCGCGCAACATTTTCCCCGGTTTGTGCCGCCTCCGCCTCCGCCTCCGTCCGAGCAGCAGGAATCGGAGCCGGAGCCACCCGCTTTCGACTTCCGCGCCGAGATGCACGAAACCCGCTTGACCGTCGACGCCATGTTGGCCGAAGGCAAGATCGAAGAAGCCGAAGCCTACATGGAAGCCCGTCGCCAACTTTTCTGGGAGCAGGGCTACCACATCCGCAAACTCAACCAGGCTTATTTCGCCTTCTATGGCGCTTACGCCGACCAACCTGGCGGCGCTGCCGGTGGCTTGGAAGACCCGATCGGAGATGCGGTGCGCCAATTGCGGGCACAGAGCCCATCGCTGGCCGCTTTCCTCAACCGCATCTCCTGGGTCTGGTCTTACGAGCAGTTGCTGGAAGCGATCCACTAGTGAAGGTCTCCAACTGTATCGAGGTAAGGGAGACCCACGGTCGTTCCATGTTGTCGGTCGGGAGACACGCCAACAGCGACGTCTGGCTCGGCGAAGTGTCTCCTGACCGAGCCGGTGATGTGACCGAAGGTCTCCAA
>CAZJBA010000165.1:0-6618 GCA_964544065.1 uncultured Anaerolineales bacterium
AGTCATATTTGCTTGAACTTTTGGATGTTGGGCGAAGGTTTCCCGACCGAGCCCCGCACCAATGGCTGCGGTCTACACGGTGTGTCCCTACGGGAGGAGACCTTGCCAAGCGGGTTTTTGGTGAAAAAATGGTAGTTTCTCACTTTATGTCCAAATCAAATTGTTTAGTTTTTAATGACTGGATCAGTAGTTACTGATGTCCGCAAAACGAGCCCGAGTCAATTTCGCCAAGACGGCCACAGGAAGCCTGATATTCAAGCCGATTTGCCCTCCGGAGACGTGAATTTTCTCGTGCTTTTGGGCGCTGGCGTCTATGATGACCTGAAAGCCGCGGTTGATCAGCGCTAAGGGGGAAATGCCGCCCGCCTCCAAGCCGGTCAATTGTTCGGCTTGCTGCTGGGTGGGTAGTTTGACCTTTTTCTCCCCCAAGTCCTTGGCCAGTGCTTTCAAGTCCACCTCGGCAGGGGCGGGCACCACCGCCAGGATCGGTTTTCCCTGCCCCCGGCGGACGATCACGATCGTTTTGTAGATCAATTCCGGCGGCGTGTCGAGATAGTCCGCCGTCTCTAGCGCGCCTAACTTTTCTTGGGGCAATTCGTAGGCCTGATAGTCGATTTTGCGTTGATCGAGCAGTCGGGTGACGTTGTTGGTTAGCATCGTTCCTTTCATTCTTCTTTTGAGTCCGGTTGACAGGGCTGATCGGGGTCGGGGTCTTCCGGCGGCATGCCCTTTGTGCCGGGCCCGTACTCGCAAACGGCGCGCCAGGGCTGGTAATGGGTCTTGAAGGTGTCCTCGGAGAGAGTTTCTCCATCCCTGGTCACCGTGCGGTTGACGGTCACATCGGCGCCGTCGATGGCCCAGTCGGTTTGTTTGATCTCGCCCTTCTCCAAATCTTCATTTTCCTCGTAGAGCGGCTCTGGCGGGTCTTCCTGGTTGGTCAGACCCGTGGTGTCCCAATCGACTTCGCGCCCGTCGGAGCTGGAGTAAAATTTCCAGGTCAGGTAATGCGGGCCAGCGTACGTTTCCATCAGCAGCCAGTGGTCGGTATCGTTAGTGAATTGGAAATCGACCACCGGCACATAGACGGTCGCATCCAGCCCGGCCCACTTGGAATTTTGCCCGCCGCCGTAGGTTTGTTCGTAATACGAGACCCGGTAGGCGTGGGGATGCCGCTCGACGATGGGATAGCCGCCGAAGAAGACCGTCCGGAACAGGGTTGTGCTGACCTGGCAAACCCCGCCGCCAACGCCCTTGATCGTCCGGTCCCCGTAAATGATCCAGGCTTCGGCGTAACCGGTATCCAGGCTGACGTTGCCCAGCACCTCGGCCATCGAAAAGGTCTCACCGGGTGCGACCAACACTCCGTGGAATCGGGCCGCCGCAGTGCTGATGTTTTGCCGTCTGGAGGAACTGGAACCGTAGAAATAGGTCGTGTGCGAACTGACCAACTCGCTGATGCCCAAACTTTCGGTGGTGGCATCGTCGTCCACCTCCGGGTTGGTGTATTCCATATCCAGTGTGACGGTATGCTCCCCGGCCAACACTCTTTCTTGGACCAACGCCAGGCTGGCTTCGACATCTAGCGATTGGCCGGTCACCGCGGCTTGAATCAACTCGAGTTGCTCGGTTTCTTCATTGAAGATGAAACGGGCGTTTTGCCGTTCTTGTTTCAAACTTGGTGCGATTTCATGTAAAAAGTCGTGCAAACGTTTGTTGCTCAACCCGACCTGATAGGTTTCTCCCTCTGCTGAGTTGACTCGTTCAATCACCAGCATCTCGCCGAGGTCTTGGGGCGAAAACGCCCAGGGGCCGGGACCCTCTTCCCCGACGCCGGGCGCCTTCAACGTAAGGGGAGCGCTCAAAATCTCCCGGGCGATCGCAGCCTGTTCATCCACATCTAAAATCACGGGCGGGTCCTCTTGGACAATCAGATCCACCTCGCCATCCAGGAGCGTTTCCATCAGTGGTTTCATCTCCTCCAGGGTGGTAGGAATATCTACCCGGCGGCCAATCTGCCCGGGCCGGACGATCACCTCGGTGCCATCTACCTTGAGCGAAGCTTCGATGGTGGGGAGGTTGATCTCCTTGGCGATCGTTTCCAGGCGCTGGTAGCCGATCCGTTGATCCAGCGACATTTGGATGGGTAGCGTGACGCCCTGATACCAGGCCCGGAACTGGGCGCCAAGCCGGGGAATTAGTGGCCCGTTGCGGCCAAGATCGTAGGCTCGCTGGGCGTTTTCTTCAGCGCTGAAGCTGAGGCCGAGTTCGGCGGGGGAGACCAACCAGGTTTGATTCTCCTCCCGCAGCAGAATCTTGCCCTGTTGCGGATACGCGTACGCGCTCGCAAGTTGTGCGGCGGCCTGTGACGGAGTCTGGCCCGAAACATCGACCCAGCCAACCCGCACGCCGGGATAGATTTTGCCCGCATAGCGGACGTGGTAGCCAATCATCACGGCGACCAGGGCCAGGGCGAATAATCCAACACCGCCAAGCACCATTAAAATCAGACGTTGCAGCGGAGAAGGTGTTTTGGCATTCATATCGACGCGATTCTACCAGACTTGGACGAGAGGCGTATATGCAGACCTCCGAGGTCTTCGAAGACCTCGGAGGTCTGTGCCTTAAGACTGTAGCCGGGGGTTTCCATACCCCGATTTCTATATCGTACCATCGCCGTGGCTCAAATCCCGCCTAGCGATCAATTACCAGGCTCAAAGCTTAAGCCGACTTCGCTGTGTGTGCCGTTGGCAAAGTCGGCTTGGGCTCTTCACGGTGTGTGCCTTGCTTCGCACGCCGTTGGCGACGGCAAGCCCGCAATTTATTTGCGGGCCATACGACGAATCCCCCAACCCCCGAGTGCCTGTCACCAATAAGGTGACAGGCACTTTTCCATCTCGTCCATCCCGTCGATCCTGTCAAAAACCCTACCCTCCAGGTGAGACCCAATCCGTTCCAACAGTTCCGACAGTGCATCACTTGTACCTTTTTTCAAGGTATAATTTTTATTCGTCTATTATTGTTGACTGCCAGTGATAGGGAGAACCGATGATGAAACTTCAAAGATCATTTGATCTTGTTGTTGTTCTTGGCTTGCTGGTTCTGTTTTTGTCTGCATGTCAGCCTGGTTCCGCTGAGGAAGACTTCGACCTGGAACAAGCTGTCTCAATCGCCCTGACGCAGACGCTCGCGTCGCTAGAAAAGGAGCAGCCTACCGAAACCCCGGAAACGCCAACGGCTGCCCCCGAGGCGGAAACAGCCCCGGGTGATTTGGGGCCTTTGGACGATGATTGTGCTGATTTGAAGGCTGCCATGGAACCAGCACTGGAGGTGGCGATCGCCAGCGAGAGTGTCCCTATCGAGATGAGCTGGAGCGGCCAGACGGGCACCGCCTGCCAACTGACTGGCCTGGGCGACGGGAACGATTTCGAGAACATCTTTGTCCCCTCCGACGCTGTAAAAACGCTGCTGCAAGAACGCGGTTGGGCCGAACAAGAGATGATGCTGCCCTGCCTGGGTCACGGCGGCGCCGGGCCTGGTGCAGATCAAGCTTGCTTTGTCAACGAGGGCCAACTCTGTGAACTGATGGTTTTCGTCGAGCCGATCGACATGACGCTTTGTGACGATATCGACGGCCCGATCGGAGAATGCCTGGATGCCCTGGCGCCCGAACAACTCAGCTACACGATCAACCTGACTTGCGCACAAGGGTTGGATACGACCGGCATGCCTGAACCCGAAGAGGAGACGCAATCCAAGCCGACTCGGATTGAATTCGCCGAGGGGGAAGAATCCATCCGGCTAACCGATACGCTTGATCCGGGGCAGGCCGATCGCTATCTCTTGTCCGCCGCGGCCGGACAAGAGATGTCTGTCGATCTGGAGTCGCCTGGGATCGTCGCCCTGACCATCGTCGGTGTGGATGGCAGCGTCTTGAAATCGGAACTCGAGGGCGGCAATCAATGGACGGATGTGCTCGCTGAAACGGGAGATTACTATCTCGATGTGAAGTCCCTTGATGAGAGCGCGGTCGAGTATACCTTGGAGGTGGTCCTCCCGCCGTTGGAACCAGTCTCAGAAAAAACCGGTATTTCCGGCGGGATTGCCTATCCCGGCGAGACCATTCCGGCGTTGCACATCGTCGCCTACGATCAGGATTCTTCCCTGTGGTATTGGATTGGCGCAGCCGAAAATTCGCCCGCCTATACGTTCACCGGGCTGCCGTCTGGCACGTACACGATCGTAGCCTATACGGAATCTGAACTGGTCGGCGGCTATGTTTCGGAGGGAAGTGGGAGCTTGGCCCCCGTCACGGTCGAAGCAGGAAAGATGACCGAGGGCATCGATATCACCGCCTGGTTCGAACCGGGGGGCGTTTCCTTCCCGCCCGATCCTGTGGAGTGGTAAGTTAATCTCGCCGCTGGATTTTCCCGGGGGGGGATTGCCCTTGAAGCCCAGCACCTCGAAATCTTGAGAAATTGCAAAACCAGACCCTAAAGGTCTCGCAGACCTTTAGGGTCTTTTCTCTCTTCGCGGTGGTGGGAGCGGTGGGATGAGAACAGCCACTAAGAGCCTATCTGTAAAATGCTCAAGCCGCCGTCCTCGGCGGCGGGGACGCCGCCTGGAGCGAATTCTGATCATTTACGGATAGAGACTAAGCGTAATCCATCACAGGCATAGATGTATAACGATCGGGCTGAGCCTTATTTTCATAAATAGCGTTGAAGCGTTTTTCAACTTTCAGTAAGGCAGGGCCGTGATAATAGATCATGCCACAGTTTTGACACACATCAGCGGGTAAATCTGGGACGTATAGATGTTTCCCTTCCCGACTGTAAATATAGCGGACGCGGCGCACTTCAAATTGTTCATTACCGCAATAGTGACACTTTTTGTTTTCAGTTTTTGTCATTTTTTACCTGCTCTTGTCCATGGGTCTACAAACTTGGGCGCACCAGGAATGTATACGGTAACGATAATCACATTCCCTGCCCTGTATCCGCAAACAGCATGGATAGCTATCTCATCAGCAAAACCCAAAATTAGACAACTTTCACCGCGGCCTGTATCCGGATAGTGTTCAAGGATGTCATCATTTAGGATTGCCTCAATTATTTGAGCAATGTCCAGGTTTTCTGTTTCAGCCGCCATTTCAGCGTGCAAACTAAAACGAAATAGCCCATTTTGAAGTCTGGTTTTAATGGTGTCTATATCCATGTTATTTTTCCTCAAACGTACTGTTAGTATATCATAAGCGTCAATTGTGAAATAGCACACCTTTTTGCACATTTGCGCCAAACCCAGTACAATCAATTTATGATATCCGGCACGAAGATCAACGCCCCTACGATTCCCTATGAAATTTTGACTAACATCAACACGCGTGTACCGCGGGTTTACATTCGTTAGGAGAACAGGATTAACGTGAAATATTGGAGGATTCATCATGAACGCTAAGATTACGCTCCCTTTGATTACCCTTGTACTGCTTGCTCTGGCGTGCAGCTTGGTCGGGACGGAGCCCGCGCCCACACAGACACCCCTGCCAACGAAAGCGGAGGCCGAGCCCGCCGAGACATCCCCGCCGCCCGAATCGGAAAAACGCTGCGGAGACGGAGTCTGTGACGGGCCGGAAAATGTGAACAATTGTCCCCAGGATTGTGGCGGGGAGGGCGAATCCCCACCCGATGTTGAGGATATCCCTGGTGAAGAGCACCGGGTTACCAATCCCACCACCGGCGTGGAGCTATTCGTCTACGTCACAACGCCCGATGTCGCCAACACGGTGATGTTCCCCGCGGTGGTACTGGTGCCCGGCGGCGTTGGCGATAGCGCCGGATTTCGCCGACCGGGCGCGATGGCGGACGTGCTGGCCGAGGACGGTTACGTCACCGTGGTGTTTGATCCCGATGGCCGCGGCAAGAGCGAGGGCGAGGAAGATTACAACGGCCACGCCCAGCAAGATGGCCTGGCCGCGGTGATCCAATTCGCCGCCGATCTGCCCCAGGTCGACTCCGACCGGTTGGGGTTGGTGTCCTACTCGTATGGCGTCACCATGGCCAGCGGCGCTTTGGCCCGCTACCCGGATTTACCAATCCTGTTTTATATCGATTGGGAAGGCCCGGCGGATCGTTTCGACACCACCAGCGACTGCACCCCCAACACACGCATCGACTTTGCTCCCTGCGACGATGACGCTTTTTGGAGCCAGCGCGAGGCGCTCAAATTTATCTCAAGCGGGCAGGTGCCGTACCAGCGCCTGCAGACCGAGGACGATCACGTCCAGCCCGATGTCGATCACGCCATCAACATGGTCTACGCCGCGCTGCAAGGGGATCCTCCCTGGGTGCGGCTGAACGACCTGCCCTCCAACGAGAGCTACGATAACGATCATCCCCCTGCCATGATTCCCGAAAGCGATCCCCGCTCGCCAGATCAGTTGATGCTCGACTACGTCGAGGAGATGTTCGAGTTACACCATCAACCATAGAGTTTGGCCAAGTTTAACTTCCAATAAAAAGCAGGCAGACTAAAAAAGCTCTAGCCGCCGTCCTCGGCGGCGGGACTTCATCGTGAGACTTCATCGTGAGACTTCATCGTGAGACTTCATCGTGAGACTTC
>CAZJBA010000166.1:0-4529 GCA_964544065.1 uncultured Anaerolineales bacterium
GAAGCGAGCGCAACATAGTTCAGTGCGCTAATTGTGTGCAAATGCGATTGCCCTGTCAGGAAACAGGGAAAGAGTCACAAAACAACAAGCCCCATGCTATAATGATTTAGAGACTCATATCCAACCCCAATCAGGAGGAAACCCCCACCCATGCAGGAGCGCACCAACAGAGAATGGCTCCGTGATCTCCGCGGCCCTCATCGTGAGGAAGCCATCGCCGATTTGCGCACCCTCTTGGTGCGCGGCTTGAGCTATTCACTCTCCCAACGCGGACACGGCGACATCAACGTCTTGATTGAAGATTTCGTCCAAGAAGCTTTGCTCAAAATCTTGGATAATCTGGACACCTTCCGGGGCGAGAGCAAGTTCATCACCTGGGCGCAAAAAATCGCCGTGCGGGTGGCCTACTCGGAATTCCGGCGCAAGCGCTGGGAGGATATTTCCATCCAAGCTTTGGTTCCCGACGATAGCGGCATCGATTTCACCCCCGAAGCATTGACCGACCCCGGCGCCAATCCCGAACAAAGCACCACCCAGACGAGAATCTTCGAGCGGGTGTTGACCCTGATCGAGGAAGAACTGACCGAACGCCAACGCCGGGCTCTGCTGGCCGTCATGGCGGAAAATATGCCCCTGGAAGAGGTCGCCCGCCGGATGGATACCAACCGCAACGCGCTCTACAAAGTCATCTATGACGCCCGCAAGAATCTGAAACAGCATCTCCTGGCCGAAGGCCTGACCCCGGAATCAATCCTGGCCAGCTTTGATACAGATTCAAGGTAAGATGAAACATCTCAAAAGCGTCTGAAAGATTAACCATGAGATTAACGACAGATACCCTTAAAAGAATCGTTCGAGCAGTCGTCACAACCCATGACGACGAAATCGGCTGTGAAGAATGTTTCCACGAACTGGATCGATTTGCAGAGATGAAACTGGCTGGCAAAGACGCCGCCGAGGCAATGCCGCTGGTACAAGATCACCTCGAACATTGCGAGAACTGCCGTCAGGAGTATGAAGCGCTTCTCGATGCAATCAAGGCCATTTCAGAATAAAGCCTCACGCACGCTGGCTATAATATAAACCCCGAAGGGCCTGCTTTGGGGTTTTATTGTTTGAGGACAGAGGCAAGGTTCTGATGATGGCATCGAGTTGAAAGCCTTTATAATATAGGCTAGCAAGAGACTCGAACAAAGGAGCAATACGATGACTGAAAAATCTACACCCCCACACATCGACGAGTATCGATTTGGACAAATCGTCATCGACGGCGAATCTTGCACCAGTGATGTGATCATCTTCCCGGACCGGGTCATGTCCAATTGGTGGCGGGATCAGGGCCACGCTTTGAGCGTGGATGATCTCCAAAAGGTGCTGGCGGCTTGCCCCCAAGTCTTGATCGTCGGAACGGGCGCCTATGGCCGCATGGTGGTGCCCGCCGAGACGCGCGATCACGTCGAGGAGCAGGGCATCGAAGTGATCAGCCATAAGACTGAGAAGGCCTGCCGGATTTACAATCAGATCCGCCAAGAAAAACAGGCCGTCGCCGCCCTGCATCTGACTTGTTGACCGCCCCAAACACAAAACAGGACAGCGAACTTCGCTGTCCTGTTTTGTCAGTTTCAATCAGTTGTCTTAGATCGCTACAACATCTTGAGCCTGGGGGCCTTTATCGGCTTGCACAACGGTGAATTCTACTCGTTGGCCTTCGTCGAGGTTTTTGTAGCCTTCGCCTACAATAGCATTGTAGTGAACGAAAACATCTTCGCCCTCGTCGCGCTCAATAAAGCCGTAGCCTTTCGCGCCGTTGAACCACTTAACGATACCTTGTTCTTTAGTCATGATTTGGAACTCCTTTTCCTAGATAAAATTTACTGTTTTTCGGTTACGCATGGGTTCCAAATCAAAGTTTTTCGCTTATATTTTCAGAACTTCTGTTTCACACGCGGACGAGTATAACACACCCTTGGGGGGTGGATTGTAAAACTTTTATTAGAACTTTCTTGAGAATGGTACAGGAGAGAAGGTTGATATGGTGTTATAGCTACGTGTACCGTTGCAGAAAACATGCGTTATGATTAGCTTAACGCCTATTTTAGAAAGAGACGTACCAAGATGCGATTTTTTGATGCCAATAAACTGAGCCCCCCCGAGGAACTCGATCACCTCAAAGCCATCTATGCAGGGGAAGATCAGGCTGCAAAACTATACGACAATCTGACCGACTCCTTCGAGGTGCTTCAGAACCGCGCTCAGATGCTGCTGAGTTTGATCACCATCACCCTGACCATCACCGGATTCTCGGGGCCGCGGATAGCGGAATCGAGCCTGTTGGCCCGTATCTCCATCGCCGCGGGGCTCATCCTGGTGCTGCTGTCCGCCCTGATTTTAATGGCCGGCCCCTTGCGGCTGCGCTGGTGCACGCGGCTGCGCTCCAGCAGTGTGGACCAATCATTGCTCAAATTGATTCACCAGCGCAACGCCCGCACAAGACGATACCACCTGGCTTCGCTCAGCCTTGTCCTTGGCCTGATTGGCTATGTGACCAGTGTGATCAGTTTTTTGATCACAGGGTGAACATCGCCCCAGCAGATATTTGGCCGTTTCAACCGGGGGTGGCGGACGCAAAAAACGAGCAGCGCTGCTGATAGCTTAAGCCCCTCTGGGGCTGGTAATTGGGTGACACAATCACTTCATGGTTGTGTAAAAAGAACAAAACGGCATGGTTCATTATGGTGAAAAAACTGGGAATGTAGGAAACCTGATGTCTGTTCTCCTGATCCCCCTATAAAGTCTCTCTGCGTCTTTTGCATCTCCGCGCCTCTGCGTTAAGTTTTATGATTGATAGGTTGGCTTGCTCAGTGATGGGGGACCATGTGATGGATCAACGAGTGGGGTTTTTCCAAGCCGTGGGCTTCCATCAGAGCGACGTCGGCCATGATCTCGGCGGGCGCGCCGTCGGCGATCAGGCGGCCTTCCTCCAGCAGCACGACTCGGTCACACACTTCCAAGATAAACTCCAGATCGTGGGAGGCGATCAGTTGCGTTTCGGAGGAGGCCTGTAAATACTGGATCAACCGGCGCCGAGAACGAATGTCCAAACTTGCGCTGGGCTCGTCGTAAATCATCAGGCGGGGCTTCATAGCCAACACCCCGGCGATGGCGGCCATACGCTTTTCCCCGGCGGAGAGATGATGCGGCGTCCGCTGAGCCAGATCCGACACTCCGGCGGTTTGCAAGGCTTCTCCCACCCGAGCTTCAACCTCCTCGGGCGGCAGGCCCAGATTTTGGGGTCCAAAAGCCACATCGTCCCACACCGAGGGGCTGAAAAGTTGATCATCGGCGTCTTGAAAAATCATACCGATTTCTGGATGGAACTGTCCTGGCGTGAGATTCTGGCCGAAGAGCTCAATTTGGCCCGAATCAGGTTCAAGCACGCCGCAGGCCAGCAAGAAAAGCGTGGTCTTGCCCGCGCCGTTGGGGCCGATGAAACCGACCCGTTCCCCCTCCCGGATGGCCAGATCGATGTTTTGGAGCAGGTTCCGCTTGGGGGAGTAGGAAAAATGTAACCCGGCGATACGCAGCGCAGGGGCCGGTGGAGATGCGTTGATGAAAGGTTGGTTCGTCATGAACGTTTCATGTCTTGGTTTGTACACGGAAGGACACGGAAGAAACGGAAAAAATCCGTACCATCTATGCTGCCGCGCTTTGCGGGCCTGCCCCGCAGGGGTACTCTTCGAGTACGGCCAGGCAGGCCTTCGGCGATCCGTGTCTTAATGCTTTTAAATCTGACGAAGTAGGACTTCGGCAGTCACGACAGCAGCAGACAAGAGCAGCAGGCCGGCCAGCGCCAGGGTGTCTTGCCAACCGGCGCGAAAGATGCTCCGGGCTTGTCTGATTCCGTTGTTTTTATCGTTTCCGTAGCCGCGCACGATCATGGCCTTGTAAATCCGCTCGGAGCGCTCGTAGCTGCGCACCAGCAGCGTGCCCGATAGCGAGGCCAATTTGCTCAACCCGTCCAGGCTGAAACGGTTGGCCTGAAAATTGCGCAGCCTCATCGCCGCGGACATGCTTTGCAGGTCACGGCCGATCTCGAAGATATAGCGGTAGGAGAGCAGCATCATGTCCGCCAGGATCGGCGAGAGCCGCAAGGCCCGCATCGCTTTGATCGTGGTCAAGAAAGGCGCGCTGCCAAACAATACCAAGCCCAGCGTTAGAATGCAGATGAACTTGACCGCGATGACGATTAACGCCAGCAGCCCCTCTTGGCGAATCGCCAGCGGGCCCAGCCGGAGCAGAATCGTCGAGCCGGAGAAAAGCGGCAGCACAATTGCGACCGCCAGCAGAAAAATGCCCGGGTATTGCAAGCGGGTTAGCAGAAAATGCAGCGGCAGCCGCGAGACGAGGAAAAGTATCAGGGTCAGGAGTAACAGGGAGGGAAGCAGAGGAAGCTCCTGCACAAAGGAAAACGCAAAGATCAGGCTGAACATGCCGATCAGCTTGTAGCGCACATCCCACCGGTGAAGGGG
>CAZJBA010000166.1:4629-6526 GCA_964544065.1 uncultured Anaerolineales bacterium
AACATCACCGCCTGGAAAAACAGACCGATCAGGATAGCAGGAAAGGCATAATAGCCCAGCACCACGCCCAGCAGCCCGTTGAGCACCAGGTGAACGCTGGTCGGCGGGATGGGGATGTGAATCCAGGAGGCGACGAAAAAAGCGGCCGTCAGCAGGGAGGCCTTGGGCACGCCTTCTTGGGGATCCTCTTCCTGGTTGATTTTGCGCAGCGAGTACCAGGTCGCCGCGGCGGTGGTGGCGTATCCGGCCGCGGAAACGGCCGCGGGGAGAATGCCATCGGGGATGTGCATCAGGCCCTCTTCCTGGAGAAATACAGCGCCGTGCCGACAAAGCCCCAGATCACGCTGGCGCTCATCAGCACGATTTGGATGGGGGTGAATCCCGTGCTCCCTCCGCTGGCTGTCCCTTCGCCGATAGGGATGTGGATGATGTCACCGTGGCCTGCCTGGCGGACTTGCACATCCCAGGTGCCGGGGATCTCCGCGTCGGGCGTGAAGGTGAAACATCCGTCCTCATCGGTGGTACCGCTTAACCACGGGGTAGCCGGATCGTCCGGCGCGTAGACGGTCACCTGGGCGGCGTCCATCGGCTCGCCGGAGTCGTACGTGGCGACGATCTCCACGGCCATGTTGACGCTGTACTCGATCTTGGCGCCGTGCGCCAAAACGCTCAAGGGGGCTGCCAAGGCGATAAACAGCGTCAAAAACAATACAAAAGGTTTCTTGAGCATAAACGTTCCTCCTTCTTCACAGATGACAACCTTAACTCTTCCTATGGCAAGAACACGGCCTGCTCGGAAAGGCCGTGCTCTTGCGTACCATAGTACAAACTACTCAAGCAAGGAGGTGCTTGTCAGTTCGTCTCGCTGTGACAGTGGCCTTCACCAACATGCCCAAGCGTGGGCAGGGTGTCAACCAGAATCTGATACTCTTCAGCCGAAAGAGCTTGCTCCATCTCGGCCATATCCATCTCGACGCGGCCGCCCTCGGCCGCTTGCGCAAACGGCTCGAAGCCGGGCGCGCCCAGGTTGAGCTCGTCGTCCAGGGGCGTTTCAGCATCACCGAAAATGTGGTCAAAGTGGAAGGTCATCTCGACCTCAGTCTGGCCATCTTTGGCCAAGATTCCTTTGCGCTCGTCGCCGACATAGTCGCCGCAGGCGTAGCTGTACTCGTTCTCCACCTGGAGGGTAAAGTCGATCGTCTCGCCGTCCTTCTCAGCCGTGCCCTCGATCACCAGTGGGTAGCCGGAGTCGCCCGGCACCATCTCCCAGGAGATAGCATTATAATGGCCTACCGCCGCGTCCTCAACCTCGGCGACCAGGATGGGATCTGCGTCAGGCCCGCCCTCGGCCAAATCGATGGTGAAAGCCTTATCTAGTCCAACTTTGGTCTCTGCCTCAATCTCGCCGCCGCTGTGAGGGTCGTAGGGAGGCTCGGTTTGGTAAGCCGCGATCTCATCGAGCGTGACGTAAACATGATCGAACTGAATCGACCAGCCGTCTTTGGAAACGAATCCCTGGCGGACGAAATCTTCGCCGTTGGCCCGGAAGGCCAACGTGCCCGTATCTTTCCCCGAGCAGGCCACCAAAAGACCGACCATGAGGGCAATGAAAAGAGCAAAATAAATTCTTTTAGACTGCATTCTTTCTCCTTCTTCTATAGTCATCCATAAACTCTCATGCGAACCGTATCTTCTGCAACTATTTGCAACAACGAAAATTATACATTGGGAGAGAGATTTGTCAAGAGGGGAAATCAAATCAAGAAATAGGGTCGATAGCGTGTCCTGGGAAACATCAAAAGAGACTTGGGGTAAGTGGAATGAAATGAACTGTCCAATCAATTCACCGTCACCGCATATGCGTCCGATCGGCATCTACAGAAAGTGACTGTTCATC
>CAZJBA010000167.1:0-6501 GCA_964544065.1 uncultured Anaerolineales bacterium
GACTTCATCGTGAGACTTCATCGTGAGACTTCATCGTGAGACTTCATCGTGAGACTTCGGCGTGAGACTTCGGCGTGAGACTTCGGCGTGAGACTTCGGCGTGAGCTCAGTCGAACGCTCAGTCGAACGCTCAGTCGAACGCTCAGTCGAACGGAAGCCGCCTAGAACATTTTGGAAGGCAACCATCACTTACTTTGTGACCACTATCTATTTTTCGGAGATAGTTGTTAGTATCAGTGATATGCTGTCACGTTGAATTTTACGCCAGATTGTATCAAACAGAGAGTCAGTCAGCAAGTTATCAAAAATATCAATTCACTTTAGGAGGAACCATGAAACGCATATCGATTATCCTAACCCTACTCATCAGCCTGAGCCTGGCCTGCTCCCTTGGTGGATTGACCGGCGGCGGAGACGAAGCCGCCGCACCAACCGAGCCGCCGCCCCAAAGCGAGAAGCGCTGCGGCGACGGAGTCTGCGACGGCCCGGAAAATGTGAACAATTGTCCTGAGGATTGTCAAGAAGCTACCGATCAGGGCGAAGCCGCTGAACCTGTTGAAGAAGGAGAAGCCGAACCTGAAACGGAATCAACCCAGGGCGGTGGAGCAGTATCTGAGTATGGCATCCTCTACCACATCATCAAGCACAGCGTCACCAGCAATGAGATGAGTGGCACGGAATGCTACCTATTTAACTTCCGTGAATTTCTGGATGGTGGTTATGTCCAACCCGACGGCAGCGGCAACCAAATCCTCGAGTTGAAAGATTACCCCACCAGCGTGGTCAGCTCCAAGCGTTACGACCAATATTATTACATCAGTTCGCCCAACAACCCGGTCATGGAACGCTTTGGCATGGGCATTTTCAATTGGGACGTCGAGGGGCAGACCCTGTGGGCAGCCGGTTTTGGCGGTGACTCTCCCATGGAAGTGGCGGCATCAACCGGGGGCGAGTTTCCTGGTGGGGTGATCACCGCACCCGGCAATCGCTACTTGCTCTATCCGATGACGAAGCGGGGTGCAGGTGGTGAAGGCCAGGCTGGTGGATTCATGCCCGGTAAGTCGAACCCCTTTCTGTCTGATTCCAGCCTGATCATCGCCAGGCCAGGCGGTGGTGGTATCACGGGAGTACTCTCAGGGGCGTACAACCGCCAGCTCTTCACCAGCTTTGCCGATTTTTCCCCAGACGGCACTTCCTTCTACACAATTGCGAGCGAGGGGGATGGGTTCAAATTCGTCAAGATTGGTCTCGATTCCGGCGCGGTAACCAGCTTTGCCGAGGTTTTTCCCGGCTTTGATTGGGGCTCGTTGAACTGGGACGAGTTCTTCCCCCCTGCGGATGATTTCGCCTATGCCTCTTTTACCATCTCCCCCGACGAGAAACGCTTGATCGCCTATAAAAACATCTTTACCGCCAGCCTCGATAATCCCTGTTTCTCGGCGGCGAATCATAACCTGTGGGTCTTCAACCTGGAAACGGGCGTGATGGAACGCTTCAAGAACCGAGAGGGCTACGTCAGTGAGGCCGACTGGAAGGGCGACAGCAGCGCCTTTGCCCTGGCCGTGATCGGCAACAGCGGCTGTTACCCCGATTACCTCGATTCATGGATCGAGATTCTTGATCGAGATGGCCGCAACGAATCCACGTTGGTCGAAGAACCGAAGAGCAAGATCACCACGATGGGATGGTCTCCAGATGACAAGACGATCGCGTATGACGTTTACGGTACAGACTTTGTCGGCCGCTTGAAATTGCTCACTGTGGACAATAAAAAAGTGGAGGAAATCATCAACACCCAGACGTTGGGCTACGAGATCAGCCAAACGGAACCGGTCACGCTCCTGTTTGCCGATTGGGTGGCTGAAAAATGATTAGATGAAACGAACACTTCTTTCCCTGGCTTTGATCACTCTTTTTACCGTTGCCTTTGTCTATGGCGTTGCAACTCTACGTAACAAACTACGTAATCCAGCATGGAAAATCACCCAGGTCCCATCCGACGATGTGATTTGCTTTACGCTTTATACGCTTGACGAACAAACTCTGAAATTATCGGCCCAGCTCTATGCCTTACCTCCTGACTTTGATCGAACCGTTCGGTTGGAGATCAAGGAGGAGGGCCGCTGGACCCCGGTCGCTGAGACCGACGTCAGCGGGCCCGATTGGGTGGCGCTCTTTCGGGTAGAAGGCTGGGATTCTTCTCGGGCCTATGCGTATCGAGTCGCCCATGGGGAGGGCGCCTATTACACCGGCGAGATTCGCGCCGATCCGGTCGACAAAGAAGAAATCGTCGTCGCTGCTTTCACGGGGAATTCCAACCAAGACCGCGACCTTCGTCCCGATCTGATCGAAAACATCGAACGCATAGACCCCGATTTGTTGTTTTTTTCCGGCGATCAGGTCTATGATCACAAGGGACACTTTGCCTCCTGGCTGCTGTTTGGGCGCCAATTTGGGCAGATCACCCGAAACAGGCCGACGATTGTCATTCCTGATGATCACGATGTGGGCAACAGCAATTTGTGGGGCGAGGGCGGGGACCCCGGCCCGGACGGATACCAGGACCCCGACTACGTCAACCAGGTCGAAAAGGCGCAAACCAGCCACCTGCCGGACCCTTATGATCCCACCCCGATCAAACGGGGCATCGGCACGTATTACACCTCCTTGACCTGGGGGCGAATCGGCTTTGCCATCATCGAAGACCGTAAGTTTAAGTCGCAAATCGATATCCTTGACCGCAACGAACTCGAACGCCAGGGCGTGCTCTTCAGTCGCTATGATCATATTAATATAGTGCCTGACCCTCAGCTCCTGGATGTGGAAGGGGCAACGTTGTTGGGAGAGCGGCAACTTGCCTTTCTGCAGGAATGGACCGCCGACTGGAGCGGGCAAGATATCAAGGCCGTGCTTTCGCAGGCTCCCTGGGCGGGAACCGCTCATTTGCACGGTCCCAGCCGCAGACGCTTGGAAGCCGATCTGGACTCCAACGGTTGGCCCAAGAGTGGGCGTGATCGCGCGCTCCGTCTGGTTCGCAAAGGCTTCGCCGTGCTGATTAACGGCGATCAGCATTTGGCCACCTTGCTCCAGCACGGGATCGATCAGTGGGGCGACGCCGGGTTCTCGTTTTCCGTACCGTCCATCGTCAACCGTTATCGCCGCTGGTGGAGCCCCGCAGAACCGGAGAAAGAGCTGCCCGAAGGCGAGCTGGGGCATACGGGCAACTATACGGATGGCTTTGGCAACAAAATTACCATGTACGCCTACGCCAATCCGGACCCCAGTCAACGCAATTATGACCCATGGCTGGCCCAGGGAGCCGGTTTTGGGATCATCCGCTTCAACAAACGGAGCCGCGAAATCACCATGGAATGCTGGCCGCGCGGGTGCAATGTCACTGACCCCGACTGTGAACAATACCCGGGCTGGCCGATCACGATTCACCAAGGAGAGAATTATCACCTACTGGCGGAGACTCTGCTTCCCCAACTGGAGATCCTTGGACAAGAAGACCCCGTCCTTCAAGTGCTCGACGATGCATCGGGCGAGATCGTGTATACGCTCCGCATCAAGGGGACGTCCTATCAGCCCAAGGTGCCCCACCCGGGCAGCTACACCCTCAAAATCGGTGAGGGAGAACAGCAAACGGTTTTCGACGCGATTCAGACGCTCCCCCCGGGTGAATCGCAAACCCTCGCCATCGATCTTGCCGTGCAGGAGGATTGAGGCTATGAAAAAGCGAACCCTGACATGGATTGCCATCTTGGTAATTTTCACGATTGTGTTGGTCATGCTCGACGTGCTTCTCGACCTGGAGATTTTCTTCAACCCCCGTCTGTTGATCCTGATCGTCCTTGCCTTGGCGGCGTTGTACGGCCTCTATCGCTGGACTTCCCATCTCTCGGTTTGGAAGCTCAAACCCAAAAACGTGGTTTTCATGGGCCTGGGAGCCGCGCTCTACATGTTGCTCTCTTTCCTTTTCAACCGCCTGCTCAATTTCTCCTTTGGCCCTCTGGTGCTCCGTCCTGCTCTGTGCATTCCTATCCTGTTTGGATTTACCTTCGGCCCGGCGGTGGGATTTTTTGTCGGTGCTGTGGGCAGCCTGTTGGGCGATTTCGTCGCCGGCTGGGATATTTTTCCCCTTTGGAATATCGCCGCTGGGGTGATGGGCATGTTGCCTGGATTTGCCTCACGCTGGGAGCAGGAAGAACACTTGCGCACCCTGACCCGCGGCGTGATGACCCTGCTTGCTTTCAGCGCGATGATTGTCCTGCTCCATCCTGATGTACCTGCCCCCTGGACCGACGAGGTGCAAGATTATTCACGTTGGGGTTGGTTGCTGTTCCTGGATGGTTTGCTTCTGCTTGCCAATGATTATTTACTCAGACAGCGGAGCTTAAAGTGGACCATGATTAACCTGTGGGGAGCGTCCAGTATTTTGGTGAGTACCCTTTTTGCCTCGCTGGCCGACATTGTGTTGAATGGATTTGGTCCTGGCACCGCCCTGGTTGGGGAATTTGCTCCCAGCGCCGCCGCGGATCTTCTCAGCTTGATGCTTTTCACACCCCTTGTCTTGGCTGGCTATCAAGCTGTTCAACGTTACTTGCCCCAGTGAAGGATGAGAAGCAGGGGAGACGGCCCCCGAGGCGATGCCATCCGCGTTTATAATTATGTCCGTTGTGTGACCGGTGGTGTGAGCGGCGAAATTGTCACCGGCGGCGAGACAGACCCCAAGATTGGCACAGGCGTGACCCCACCCAGCGGGAATGGAGCAAACCAGGGCATGCAACCCGGTCAGGGCGAAGACATTAGAAACGCATAGGAGAACAGCATGGATATGAAAAGGCTACTTCCGATCATTTTTCTTCTCGCGGCCACCTTGGCCTGTTCGCTCGTCTCGGATATCGCCGGGCAAGAAACCATGGAGGTTGCACCCATTGTCTCACCAACAACGGCCATAGCAGGTGGCGATGATGAGCCCGCGGCGGAGTCCCAACCAAGAGCGAGAGCCCTGTATCTCTTCTCTCCCTTGCAGGTGACAACCACCTATTTGATGAATCCGGATGGCCTGGCGCTGTACGCCTGGGAGAGTGATTACACACCCGGCAACGCTGTCTACCTGCTCGAAAACGGCAATTTGCTGCGGACCGGCGTGGTGAAAGAGGGTAGTTTTGAGGCCGGAGGAAGGGGCGGCATCGTCGAGGAGATCGAACCGGAGGGCAAAGTAGTTTGGTCGTATCAATTTGCCAACGATCGAGGCCAACTGCATCACGACATCGAACGAATGCCCAACGGCAGTCTCCTCATGATTGCCTGGGAGCGTAAGCCCCAGGCTGAGGCTATCGCCGCCGGGCGCGATCCTAACCTACTGAAGGATGGGGGCTTGTGGCCCGATCATGTCATTGAAGTTGACCCCTCCACAAATCAAATTGTCTGGGAATGGCACGTTTGGGATCATTTGATCCAGAATTTTGATGCGACCAAAGATAACTACGGCGTCGTGAGTGAGCATCCTGGCCGGATCGACCTCAACTATGTCAGCCGCCAGGTCATGGCCGACTGGACCCATATCAATTCGATCGACTACAACCCCGATCTGGATCAGATTTTGCTCAGCGTGCGCGGCTTCAACGAGATCTGGATCATCGATCATGCCACAACCACGGCGGAGGCTGCTGGGCCGGCGGGCGACCTGCTCTATCGTTGGGGCAATCCCCAGGCTTACGGCGCCGGAACCGAGGCCGAGCAACAGTTTTTTGGCCAGCATGATGCCCAATGGATTCCCGATGGCTTCCCCGGCGCGGGGAATATTTTGGTGTTCAACAACGGCGATAAACAAGTACGGCCCTACTCCTCGATTGATGAGCTTGTGCCGCCCCTTGACGCCGATGGAAGCTACGCTTTGTCTTCTGGTTCGTCCTATGGCCCAAAAGCGCCCGCGTGGAGTTACACGGCTGAAGACCCGACCGATTTCTTCGCCGACCATATCTCCGGAGCACAGCGTCTCATCAACGGGAACACGCTGGTTTGCAACGGGACGGCGGGCATCTTTTTCGAAGTCACCCCGGAGGGAGAGATCGTTTGGCAGTACGAATATGGCGGTGAGGTCTTCCGGGTGACCAAAATCGCTCCAAGCTACCCCGGGCTGGCGGGCCTGAACTTGCGGCCCGGCAAAAGACTCAAAGCAGAATCCAAGGATTCTGGTGGGTCTCCCTCGGGAACGGGAGTGCCATCGGGGAACGGCGGGCCACCCCCGAGGGCGATCGAAGCCTGCTCCGGGTTGACGCAGGGCGCGGCGTGCACGATGACTACCGAGAACGGGGAGGTCGATGGGGTCTGCAAATCCATCCAGGATCAGCTCGTCTGCGTTCCGGAGCGATAAGGGCCGGTTTGGGGCAGCGTGGGGAGTCCTGCGGTCGCTGGGGTCGTCGGTCGGGAGACCTGACAACATTAGCCAACTTGCCACTTGCATAGCAGTTGACGAATCAGTTTATACGTAGT
>CAZJBA010000168.1:0-6493 GCA_964544065.1 uncultured Anaerolineales bacterium
CTGTCGAATCCAGTTGAAACGCCACTTCGTTGGAGAGCACTGCGTGGCTTACTACTAACATGCTAAAAGGAAAACCCCATGACTGACGAAACCAACCTGATCCCCGCCGAGGAGACTCCCCCGCAACCGACACCGGAGATGCTGATGGAAGCGGGCGACGCCCTCTCTAAGTCGCTGTTGTTCGCCTTGCGGCGCGAGTATCTCGACGGCCCCGTTTTTGCCAACGATTATGTCCGCATGGCCGACTCCCAGTTCACCCCGCAGCCAGATCTGGCCATCTTGAAGGTGGAACAGGTGGGCAAGCCGGTCAGTGAAGACACCAGCGAATACTTCACCGCCATTCAAACCACCCTGGCAGCCTGCCACGACCCGCGCTACACACTGATCTTCATGATCTCCAGCGATGGCTTGCGCAACCGCATTTACATCGGCGTGGTCGCCCGCCAGCCGGGCACCCAGCCGCGGCTCTTTGCCAATCAGGTCGGGCAGTTTCTCTGCTCCAACTGGCCGGGGACACGCGTCAAAGTCGTCGAAGAATATGAAGAAATTGCCAAGCACGTTCACGTCCCCCTGAGCAGCTACCGGCACGGGCGCGCTTTCACCGGCATCCCCTCCCCCAAGGCGGTGACCCAGGCCAGGGGCTACCCGCAAAGCCTGGACCGGTTCATGCGCGGCTTGCGCGGCAAGCCTTATCTCTACATGGTCGTGGCCGAGCCGATGGCCGAGAATCAAGTCGGGGAGATCGTTTCATCCAGCCGCACCCTGGCCGGGCAGGTGCACGCCTTCACCCAGGCGACCCTACAGCAAACCCGCGGCGAGTCCACCTCGGAGGGGGAAACCCGCTCGGAGAGTGAATCCGCCTCGACGGGCACGAGCCGGGGTGTCTCGACATCCGAAAGCGAGTCCCATAGCAAGGGCGTGCTCGGCTCCGAACTGGAGAAGTCCAGCGGAATGGCCAAAGGGTTGAAAGGCGCGGGGATGGGCGCGGTCGCGGCCCTACTCGTCGCCGCGGGCGGACCCTTCTTGCTCTCCGGCATGTTGGGCATGTTTGGGCAACTGCTGCCCTCCAGCAGCCAATCCGGGACCCGCGGCCGGTCGAGCACAGAATCCGAAACCAGGGGGCGGACCGAAGGTCTGAGCACATCGGAAACCTTCTCGACCAGTGAATCGCTCTCCTTCGGGCGCGAATATCTCAACAAACATGCCCAGGCCAGTGAAGAGTTGCTGGCCGAAACCGTGGAGCGTTTTGAAGCGGCCCGTTCGCAAGGCTGCTGGAATGTGGGCGTCTATTTGATCAGCGACCAGGATGAGACCGCCGCGCAGGCCCAGGCGCAGCTCAAAGCCCTGGTCAGTGGCGAAAAGACGGCCTTCGAGCCGGTGCGCGCCCACGACCTGGCCCCCGTCTGGGATGGGCAGGCCCAGGTCGCCCTGGACTCGTTTCATAACCCGCCACTGAAATTATTCTCCCCCGGCGGCGATGAGGAGATTCAACATCCGCTTGGTTTTGCCTTTGATGGGCTGACCACGCCGATGAACACGGAGGAGCTCGCCCTGCTGGCCAACTTACCCCTGCGCGAGATGGCCGGAATCCCGATGCAGCCGACCGCGTTTTTCAGCCTCAATCCGCCCTTGCCGCCGCTCTCCGAGAACCTGCTCACCCTGGGGTCGGTGCTCGAGGGGGGCGAAGCTGTCTCTGGCCTGAGCTATGACGTCGATCTCGATTCGCTCACCCGCCATGTGTTCATCACCGGGATCACCGGCGGAGGCAAATCGAACACCTGCCGCCGCGTCCTGACCAGCCTGATGGAGCGGGGCAAGAATTTCCTCGTCATCGAACCGGCCAAAAGTGAATATGTCCAACTGGCCCTGGCCTACAATCAGTCCGGCGTTTTCGACCGTGAAATCGCTGTGTATGTGCCCGGACGCAAGGAGTGGGGCGGCCAACCGCTGGATGATTTGCACCTCAATCCCTTCGACATCGTCCAGATTCCCGGCGCGACCACCCAGGTGATGCCCCACCTGGACCGGCTGAAATCAATTTTCAACGCCAGTTTCCCGATGTACGAGATTCTGCCCGTGATCCTGGAGGAGGCCCTCGTTGACCTGTACGACAGCCAGGGCTGGTTGGAGGAAACCCTGCCGCCCGACGGCGTGGGACGGCCCACCCTGGAGAATCTCTACAACCGGATCACCGGGCTGGTGCGCGCCAAGGGTTACGAAGACCGGGTCACGGCCAACATCACCGCAGCGCTGCGGACGCGCATCGGCAGCCTGCTGCGGGGCTGGAAGGGGCGCATGTTCGACCATCCCTTCTCGACGCCCTGGCCCGATTTGTTCGACCGCCCCGTGGTGGTCAATTTGCAACATCTGGGCGACGACGCCGACAAATGCTTCACCATGGCATTGTTGTTGAATTTCATGTACGAGTACCGCCAGGCCCAGCACGAGAGTGAGGGTTCGCCCGAATCCGACCGCTTGCGGCATCTGGCCATCATCGAGGAGGCGCATCGCGTCCTGCGGGCCGCGCCGCAGCGCAGCGATTCCGCCAATCCACAGGCCAAGATGGCTGAGATGTTCGCCGACATTCTGGCCGAAATCCGCGCTTACGGACAGGGGATGGCCATCATCGATCAGGTGCCCTCCAAGCTGGTGCCCGACGCGATCAAGAACACCAACCTGAAGATCGTCCACCGCTTGGTCGCTGCTGATGACCGCCAGGCCATGGCTGGGGCGCTGGCCCTGACCGAGGAGCAAGCCCAGGTGATCGCCCGTCTCAAGGTCGGTCAGGCCATCGTCGCTGGCATTCAGGACGATATGGCTTCCTGGGTCAAGGTGGCTTACACGCCGATGGAGAAACTTCAGTAGATCAGGAATTAGGAAACAGGGGATCAGGGATCAGGAATCAGGTGATCAGTTTCCTGCGCCCTGATCTCCTGGCCTACTAATCTCCTGATCTACCGCTCAAAAGGAGCAACCATGACCAATACCTCCGCTACGCAACTCCAACATACCCTCATCTATCTGCACCTGCTCTCATACAGCCCGCCGGAACGGGTGGCAGCGTTTCAGCCTTTTGAAGAGGCTTTGCGACAAGGGATGGGAACGGCTTGGCCCAAGACTCTCTTTCAGGCTTGCAGCCATATCGTCGCCTTTCACCAGGCCAGCCGCGACCCGGATGCGGACTTGGTAGAGGCTCTCGTTGATGCGGCTTCATCAGCGGCAACCAGCCCCGAGGGAGCCCGGATTTTCCAGTCTCAAATGAATGACTTGGCCACATCCCCCGACCGCGCCGATCCCGATAATCGCATTCATCGCAAACGCGGTTGCCAGTTATGCCAGAATCCCTGCCGCTATGGTTATTTTTCCTTGCTGTCCGGACCAAATTTTGACGTCCTGCAACAGGCATTGGAAGCGGAGAACCGCAAGCCGATCGGGCAGCAACGGCCTATTCGACTTGTCTGGCGTTTCACCCTCAAGCATCTGTCAAGAGCGTTGGACTTGGCTGCCTGGGACATCGACGCCGCCAATTTGGGCAATCTGGCCTATTGTTTGCTCACCCTGGCGACGGCCAAGTCTCGTTATCCCTTTCCCGAAGAGCAGATGCGTAAATTTCAACAAAAAAATCAAGCCTTGATTAGAGCATGTCAGTTGGCAGTGGATCAGTAGATCAGGGATCAGTGGCCATAATTTGCCCCTAGCGGTTACTTTTCGCTGGTCGATGGCGACGAAACGAGAAATCAATCGAATCGTTACGGAGAGATGTTGATCATGTCTAAGAATATTCCCGCCCAAAGTCTCAAAAAATCATTGGCGTATTACTATATTTTGGCCTACACGCCGCCGGAGCAGGTTGGCGAATATCGCGAGATCGCCAGGTCGCTTCAAGAAACGGCAGCAGAACAAGCTGGTCTGGCTTTAGATGAATACGTCCAGCTGGCCACCCCGCAAATCAGCCATCGGATTGTCGCTTTCCACCAAGATACACATGACCCCGCTGAAGATTGGGTCGCCGAGCTTACCAGTAGAATTCTCATCGCTGATGAGGGCGTCGAACAGGCTGACGCGTTTCAGAAATTCTTAGGGCTGGTATCGCGCTTGCCGCAGCGGGCCAAGCCCGAAAACCGCCTTCATCGCAAACGGGGGTGCCAGTTTTGCGCAGCGCCCTGCCATTATGGTTATTTCAGCCTGCTACACGAACCCCCCTTTGAGTTATTGCAAGGTTTCCTGGAGACCGAACTCGAAAATCCCATAGAAAACAAAAAGCCTGTCATGGCTGTGAAGTCTTTTGCCCTGACACACCTGATTGGCATACTGGGTGCCACAGCCGGAACCCTTCACATCCATCACGAACATCTGGCCAATCTGACCTATTGTTTGCTCTCGCTGGCGACGGCCAAATCGCGTCTCCCTGTCCCGGAAAAGCAATTGAAGCTTTTTCAGCAGGCCAACCAGTATTTCAGCCGGGTGAACACGCCGGTAAACGAAACGTGACATTCGAAATTGATGTTACTTAATCCACATTCCTGACGACTAAAAGAGCAGAACAACACCTGAGATCGTGATCGAACTTGATCAAACCTTTCCTCAGGAAGTAGAAATCCCGCATTCATATTTCGATAAGGAGAGCAAACGATGAACGAGATGGAGATCATTCAACCCCAGGAAGAAAATAGCGCCGAAACCGAAGTCGTCGAAGAAGTAGTCACGGAAGCGGTCGAGGCCGAGCAAGTTGAGCAAGCTGCCGAAGCCGAACAAAGCTTGGAAGATGCGACTTACGATGCCGGCGCTCACGTTGAGCAAAGCGGCAATTTCGAGCAATCCGAGCAAGTCGAAACCACGTTGACCACGGCGGTGGATGAAATCGTTGACGCGGCCGATCAGGTTTCGGCACAAACGTCGACCCTTGGGCAAGAAGTCGATCCCGTGACGGGCGAGTCCAAGCCCAGTGGTGAGGCCTCACAGGGAGAAGCTGAAGCTGACGAGGCCGATGAGGAAATCCTCCAAGTCGAGCCGGTCGAAAAGGATGCTCAAATGGACGCTGCGGTTGATCAGGTCGCGACCGAGGCGGAGAACACGCTGCCCGATGATGACGCCGTAGTGGACGTTGTCGAGCCGACTGAAGAAACGCTGGCTGTTGATGGTGAAAAGACCACCCTGCCCGTTGATGACGGTGTTGCTGCTCCCGCTGCCGAAGCGACTCACGATGTCGAAGCCCAGACTTTGGGACCGGAGAAGCTGCCTGAAACCAGAAAAATGCCCGTCGGGATGGGCAAGAACGGCGCCCTGTTCCCCGGTGGAGCGGGTGGCGGCAAGTTCCCTGGTGGTATGAGTTCATCGGGCGGTGGCCCACCCGTGGGGAATTATGGCAGCGGGTCTAAAGGCAATGGCGGCAAAGTTAAGTATTGGGGCGTCGTCAATGGCAAGCACTGGGAAGGAAGTTCCAACGACAGTTGCGGACGTGAGACCGTAAAACAGAGCAAACATTCCGAAGTTTCACTCGACGGCAATATCATCGTCGATTGCGGCGACGGCACCCAATATCAGCTTTATTGGGAAGATGGCGGCGCTATTGAAGTCATCAAGCGGGGCATGACCCTCGAAGGCGGCAGCCCGATGCCCTATACAGGCAATTGGAGTTGGGGCCCGACAGATTTGTCTCACAAACCCTCAGAAGGTCCAGATCGGGAAGCCAGCTTCCTGCAAATGGTCCACGCCAGCCAAGATGCCGAATCTAACCAAGTTGGTTATGGATCGAGTGGCGATTCCACATTCAGCCCCGATGGGGGCGGTGATGGCGATGACTCCGGGAAATTCTATGGTGGCCTGGAGGGCAGCGCCGTGCGCCCCAACAACCCCGATGAGCCCGATTATTACACCCCCAATGTGCTCAGCGAAGCACTGGCTGAGATGGGTATGAGATAGATCGAATCGAACAAAAAAGAGCAATCAATACTATTTCTAAAGGAGCGATACGATGAATGAGAACGTCCAACCCCAAGAAGAACAAGTAGAAAGTGGCGAACAGGTCGAGAGCACCGAACGCGCCGAAGCGCAAGCGGTGGAGGATGCCACCCACGAACCCGAGGCTCGCGTTGAACAGACCCAGGATTACGAACAGGCCGAAGCAGTTGAAGGCGCTGTGACCGAGGCGATGGATAACGCCGAGCAAGCGGAGGCGCAATCGGAACCAGAGCCGGCTGAAGGTGGGGAGGAGCGGACCGAAGAAACCGTCCAGCAAGAACAACCTGCCAAAGCCGAAGCAGAAGAGGCCCCTGAGGCCAGGACAGAATCGTCGGAAGGCGATGAAGAAGAGCCTCCGGCCGAATGCGACCCGGGCGACCTGCCCGATGGCAGCGGCAGGCTGGATCAATCTGAGCAAGAAGTGGTTGAGGTTGAGGTGCAGGAGCCTACTCCTGGCGACACACCTGAGGTGGCAGACGAAGTTGAAATTGAAGTCGCGGGGGAAGACGGTACAGTCGACCGCGATGAACCC
>CAZJBA010000169.1:0-6433 GCA_964544065.1 uncultured Anaerolineales bacterium
TCCCCTGGCGGGACGCAGAGCGTGCGTGCCCTGGGGGCAAGGCGTGCCGCTGGCATTGCGAAGCAGTCCCCCCGACCGTCCAGGAGATTGCTTCGGCGGAAAAACTGCCTCGCAATGACACCAAAGAACATTTTGATTGTTTAGTTCACAGTGTATTGAACCCGCCTGGGCTTCTCGGGCATGGCTCCTGTCAAATGGGAATACCAAACATGTGTGGAACTGTTCTATATTTGTCGGATGTTTTTTTACGGACTTGTATTATACTAGAAAGGAACAAGTCCCAAGGTTTCTTTTCGGGGATGATGAAATGCCCAGATTGTAGCAAGGAGTGCGTTATGAAAGTGTTAACCTATGTTCCAGAGCTTCAAGCTGGACGCTGTTTTGAACGCTTGATCGCGGCAGGGTATCAAGTTGTTCAGGCTCATGATGAAAAAATGGCCTGGGAATATTTGTGCGAACAATGGAGGCCGGTTCTCATCCTGGATCTGGATCTTGTCGAGCCCGATTTTGTTGCCAGTATTCGACAAGAAAAGGAGGATGTATATGTGTATGTGATTGGCATGGCTTCCTCTGATGATGCCCAACTTGATCTTGCTTCCTCTACCTTGCCCGTGGACGAGTTTTTGGTCAAACCGGTTGAACCTGATGAATTAATCGCTCGTTTGGCTATTGTGAACCGTTATATGCAAACCTTAACGGAGCTCCGTTCTAAACGAAGGTCCCCTGAGCCTCTTCGTGACGTGAAAACGGGTACGTTTAGTCAACCTACCATAAAAGAATTACTCTATACCGAAATGAGCCGAGCCCAACGGATGCGCACTCGCTTTTCGGTTGCGTTGATGGAAGTATCCAATTTGGGAAAGATTCGCAAGCAATATGGTCAAAAGGCGGTAGATAGGGCTATGATCCAAGTTGCCCTAAAAGTTTGGGCCAGCTTGCGTACTTATGATTTGATTGGGCGCTGGACAGAAAATAGCTTTCTGCTCGTTTTTCCGGAAACTTCGCTTCGGGGGGCGCTGACCGTGGCTGAACGGATCAGTCAAAAGGTAGGCGGTATCCCTTTAACATTTGATAAAGACACGTTTCAATTACAAATCAACCTGGGGGTAGCCAGCCCGAATCCCTCCGAACCCTCCTCCCTGCAAGCTTTACTTGGGTTTGTTAATCAGGCGGTTACCTGTGCCAGAAACGATGATCGTAGATCGGTGGTGAACCATCAATGCTAGCATGAAGGAATGTGGGTATGAGGATTCTTATTGTTGAGGATGGCCCTATCTCACGTAAACTGCTCCTTCGAGCTTTAGAAGCGATGGATTACCAGGTCTACGTGGCAGAACACGGAGAGGAAGCCTGGCAGTTTATCCAGCAAAATGAAGTTCAGTTAGTAATTACAGATTGGCTTATGCCTAAAATGGATGGGTTGACTTTGACCCGTACAATCCGCTCGGCGGAGATGGCCGTTTATGTCTATATCATTATATTGACCGGGCGAGAAGGCATCGAAAATGTCGTCGATGGCCTGGATGCTGGAGCAGACGATTATCTAGTCAAGCCATTTAATCCTAAAGAGTTGCAGGCGCGATTAAGAGTAGGGGAACGCGTACTGGATTTGGAACAACGGCTGACAGCGGCTCACGCAAAAATGCAAGATTTAGCCATGCATGATGAATTAACCGGACTTTGGAATCGGAGAGCATTTTATGAACATGCAGAAGCCATGTTGGAGCATGCTTTTCGGCAAGGAGAACCTCTAAGTATGATTATGTTGGACATTGACCACTTCAAATCTGTCAATGATCGTTATGGTCATCTTGTCGGAGATCACGTTTTGCGATCGGTGGCTGATAAGATCGAAGGTACGTTACGTCCTTATGACCGGGTCGGCCGTTGGGGTGGCGAGGAATTTATCATTCTATTGCCCTCAACAGCTTCAGAAGATGCTTTCAAAATTGCGGAGCGCTTGCGAAAGGTTATCTCTTCTATCGTCTTTTCTGCTGCACTCCATCAACAGGGTGATGAGGAAAAATTTCAAGTCGAAGTTAGTTTAGGGGTGGCAGGCGTCCCGTCGGGTGAGTATATTTCGTTGGATACCTTGGTTGGATGTGTCGATGATATGCTTTATCAGGCCAAGCGGGAGGGACGAAATCGAACCAAGGTAGCCATGGACGGTGGTTGCGTATGAGAGAACAACTGACTTTTTCTGACCGGCAATTCAGGCCGAGCTATTATGGCGTTGCTGGTTTTATTTTTGGCTTAATCTTCCCCTTGGTAGCCACCTGGATCGCTTTGGCCCAGTGGGGATTCTCGATAACGGGCGGGAACGTCTTGATGATTCAAGCCTCGGAGCCGCTCCTTTGGATCATCGATACGGCCCCGCTATTTTTAGGATTGACCGCTTTTATCATTAGTCGCCATGGGCGCCAACACTATCGTCTCAGGACAAAGAAAGATACTGAATTGGATCAACGTTTGCAAGAAATTAACTTGCTCAGCAGGGTTATTAATTTTTCCGTTACTGCCAAGAACACTGCGGAAGTTTTTACGCCGGTTTGCACCGAATTGGCTCAATTCATGCAATGCCCTCAGGCAGCTTTTGCACTGATCAATGAGGAGCGTACCGCGGCGACCGTCGTCGCCGAATATCGTCAACCGGGTCGACCTAGCGCTATGGATGCCGAAATTCCTTTGAAAGACAACCCTTCGATGAGCTATATCCTTGAACATGAATCTCCGCTGCTGGTGGAACATGCTCAGCAGGATCCTTTGTTGGAGCCCATTCATGATTTGATGAAGCAGCGTGGCGTCGAGTCGCTCCTAATTTTTCCCATTTTGGTCAAGGATCAAGTGGTGGGCACAATTGGGTTAGATTTCATTGAGCCAAAGTCATTTAAACCCGAGCATATCGATCTGGCCGAACACGTGGCGGACCTCGTGGGGAACTCCCTGGAACGACTGTGGGCCTCCAATGAGATTTTGAACCAAAAACAATATTATCAAACCTTGGTGCAAACCAGTCCTGTCGCCATTGTTACCCTGGATTCAAATCATTGTATTGTTGATTGCAATCCTGCCTTTGAGTCCTTATTTGGGTATGCAAAAAAGGAAGCTGTGGGTGAAAAGCTGGACGATTTGATCATCCCTGCTCAAAAAGCAGAAGAGGCTTCTCGATATACTCAGGCAGTCAATGGTGGTGAAGATATCCGTGGCGTGACCACGCGGCAACGTAAGGATGGGTCTCTGGTGGAGGTGGAAATTTTTGGTACCCCCGTGATCGTTGAAGGAGAAAAAGTTGGTCTTTTTGCTTTATATCACGATATTACGGAGTTGATTGAGGCAAAACGCGTCGCCGAAGAAGCCGCTCAAGCCAAAGCCGAATTTTTGGCCAATATGAGCCATGAAATCCGTACCCCCATGAACGCCGTTATTGGTATGACTGGCTTGTTGCTGGATACCTCTTTGGACGCTGAACAGCGTGAATATGTTGAAACCGTGCGCCAGAGCGGGGAAGCGTTGTTAGAGATCATTAACGATATTTTAGATTTCTCCAAGATCGAAGCAGGTAAACTGGACTTGGAACGGCAGCCCTTTAATGTACGCGAGTGTGTGGAGGCCTCTTTAGACCTGGTTGCCCCCAGAGCGGCAAAGAAAAATTTAGAAATTGCCTCCCTGATCGAGAAAAATGTCCCCGTTGCTATATTTGGAGACGTGACCAGGGTTCGTCAGGTTTTGGTCAATTTGCTCACCAACGCGGTCAAATTCACCCAGGAGGGTGAGGTGGTGGTGCGTGTCGAGGGGGAGAAGAAAAACGAGAATCATTACGAGTTGACGTTCTCCGTGCGGGATACAGGCATTGGCATCCCCGAAGAGCGCCGGGATCGATTGTTCCAATCCTTCAGCCAGGTAGATGCTTCCACCACCCGAAAATACGGGGGCACCGGCTTAGGCCTGGCCATCAGTAAACAATTGGTCGAAATGATGGGGGGAGAAATCTGGGTCCAAAGCGAAGTCGGCAAAGGAAGCACCTTTTTCTTCACTTTCGTCGCTGAGGTGGCTCCGGGAAGACCTCAAATTGACGTGGAACGCGCTCAAGACCTGCTCACCGGTCGGCGAGTGTTGATTGTCGATGATAATGCTACCAATCGGTTGATTTTGATCCGACAGTTGAAGTCGTGGGGTATGCGGCCCGTGGCTGCGGTGGGAGCGAAAGAGGCCTTAAAGTGGGTGAAGCGCGGGGACGACTTCGATTTTGCCATTGTGGATATGCAAATGCCCGGCATGGACGGTGTCATGTTAATGCAAAAATTACGCAAACAACCAGGCTGGGAGGATATCCCTGTGCTCCTTTTGACTTCTTTGGGAGATTGGGAGGGGATCCCTGAGGAGGTGGATTTTGCAGGTCGCCTGATCAAACCGATCAAATCTTCTTCGCTTTATGACGCCATTGTCAATGTCTCGGGAGAGATGCCGGAGAAAACCGCTCCCAAAGCCCCTGAAGAGGAGCAAGAAAAATACGATGGACAAATGGGGGAAAAGCACCCTCTCAAAATCTTGTTGGCCGAAGACAACCTCGTCAATCAAAAAGTGGCTACCAGACTTGTAGAGCGTTTGGGATATCGCATCGATGTTGTCGCCAATGGCATAGAGGTGATAGAAGCCTTGGAGCGCCAACCTTATGATGTGGTTTTGATGGATGTGCAGATGCCAGAGATGGATGGCGTTGAAGCGACCGAACGTATTCGCCAGAAGTTCCCTCAGGAGCGGCAGCCTACTATCATCGCCATGACCGCCCACGCCCTGGAAGGCGACCGCGAGCGATACCTCGAAAAGGGTATGGACGATTACGTTAGCAAGCCCGTTCGCATTCAACAATTGGTTGAAGCCCTCAGGCGCTGTTCTCCCTGCGTGGCGGGATGAGAGCGGTCAAATACTTTTCTTTAGGACTTACGCAGTTCGCCGATTCGCTCGCTTCGCTGTGCGCACCTTCGGTGTTGCGTGCTTCGCATGCGTCCCCGTAGGGGGAAGCTTGTCGAAACCAGCGTTTTCGGCGAAAATTACATAAAACTTGTTCAATTTTGTGTAAGCCCTGTTCTTTTTGTAAACGTTCAGGGTATGGATAAAAGAACCCGAAATGGAACACGGATCGCCAAAGGTGTGCCCCCGGCAACACGAATTGGGCAGATTTTCACAGATTATTTTGGTTTTTGCCAACGGCACGCAGAACGATCCGCGAAAATCATCTGTATCCGCGTAATCTGCGTTCTATTTAGCGAGGGGTGTGAACACTTACTCTTTTTTTTGAATGAAGGCCTCTACCATCTGGCGGGCGCGGTCGTCATGAAATTGCTCGGGCGGCGATTTCATGAAATAAGCCGAGGGGGCAATCAAGGGCCCCGCCAGCCCCCGGTCCAGGGCCAGCTTGGCGCAGCGGACTGCATCGATGATTACACCTGCCGAGTTGGGCGAGTCCCACACTTCTAATTTTAGCTCCAAGTTCAGAGGCACGTTGCCAAAAGCGCGCCCCTCCATGCGGATCTGGCACCACTTGCGGTCGGTCAGCCAGGGCACGTAATCGCTGGGCCCGACGTGGATGTTATCCTCCCCTAAATCATAAGGCAATTGGCTGGTCACCGCCTGCGTTTTGGAGATTTTCTTTGATTTCAACCGGTCCCGGTCGAGCATGTTGTAAAAATCCATGTTGCCGCCGAAGTTGAGCTGGTAGGTGCGGTCGAGATGGACGCCGCGATCCTTGAACAAGCTGGCCAGGACACGATGGACGATGGTGGCCCCGACCTGGCTTTTGACATCGTCGCCGATGACGGGCAAGCCGCGCTGTTCGAAGCGTTTGCTCCAATAGGGGGAACTGGCGATAAAAACGGGAATCCCGTTCACAAACGCGCATCCGGCATCGAGAATCTGTTCCACGTACCACTTGGTGGCCATCTCTGAGCCGACTGGCAGGAAGTTGACCACCACGTCGGTCTTGGTCTCCTTGAGAATCCGGATCAGGTTGTCGGTTGGGCCGGGCGCTTTTTCCACCTTGCGCCTCAAATACGAGCCCAGGCCGTCGTGGGTCATGCCGCGGTGCACCGGCACATCCAGGTGGGGCACCTCGGCGAACTCGATTGTATTGTTGGGGAATGCCCAAATCGCTTCGCTCAGGTCGTTACCCACCTTGGTGGTGACCACGTCGAAGGCGGCACTGAACTCGACATCGCGGATGTGGTACCCGCCCAGCCTGGCGTGCATCAGGCCGGGTATCTCGGCTTCAACGGCGGCGTTTTTGTAATACTCAACCCCCTGTACCAAGGCGCAGGCACAGTTGCCCACGCCAATGATCGCAACCCGAACTTTGTCTTGCTTTTTTGCCATCATAAATCCCTTTCTTCGTTGTTCGTAGTAAGCCACGCAGCGATAGCGGAGTGGCGTTTGATCA
>CAZJBA010000170.1:0-6372 GCA_964544065.1 uncultured Anaerolineales bacterium
GAGCTTCGCTGGGCGTCCACCTGCGTGGACGCAGCCGCGTCGATGAAGATCGACATTCGGCGACAGCCCCAATGGGCGATTTTCCCGAAGGGATGCCTACGGCAAATCGCAGTTTGAGAAGATACTTCAAAAGCATCATTCGTAACCTGTTTCGCTTTCCACGACTGTCAACAAACCCCTTCGTCCGGCAGAGGGAGCCAGACACAAAAGGTTGTACCTTGGCCCACTTCCGAATCGACGTCGATATAGCCCCCGTGAAGTCGTACAATCCAATAGGCAATCGGCAAACCCAACCCAAATCCTTTACCGTCTTTGGAGCGAGCCCGTGATTTCTCGACCCGGTAGAAGCGATCGAAAATATGGGGCAAATCCTCAGGGGGAATCCCCGGCCCGGTGTCGGAAATGGTCAAGCGCGCTTTATGGCCCGATTTCCCCAGGCCAGCTATTACCTCTCCTCCCGGTTGGGTGTACTTGATCGCGTTCTCGATCAAATTCAAGACAACTTGTTTGAGGCGGTCGCGGTCTCCGCAGACCAAAACCTGATCGATGTCTCCCAGGCGAACGTCCACCTGTCCCTTGGCCAACACATGGGTTTGTTGCAGCACTTCCAGCAATAAGGTGTCCAAAGCGATCGTCTGACGAACGAGGGGCAGCTTGCCCGACTCGACCCGCGCTAGCAAGAGCAAATCTTCGACCATGCGGGTTAGGCGGTCAGCTTCGCTTTCAATATTGTCAAGCGATTCATCATCGATTTCCCCCACCCGGCGTAACAAATTGACATTCCCTTTGATGACGGTCAAGGGGGTGCGCAGCTCGTGACCAACATCGGCGACAAAGCGCTGCTGGGAATGAAACAGCTTCTCCAACCTTTTGAGAGTCTGGTTAAAGGATTGAATCAGTTGGCCAATTTCATCATCTGGGGAACCCTGGTAGGAGATACGTCGAGAAAGGTCATCGGCGCGAGCGATCTGCAAAGCCATATCCGTGACGCGTTTGAGCGGCTGCAAAACCCGATACGTCGTCAGGGAAACGGCCAAAGCTGCTATCCCCACCGCCAAAGCAGTCCCAAGGATGAGCACGGTCAATAGCGTTACCTGCGTGGCTTCAACGATCTTCAAACTAGCCCCTACTTGCAAGGTGCCAACCAGGCGATCATCGATGGAAAGAGGGACGCTCAAGACCCGTAAACTGGCGTTGCCAACCTGAGTCGACCGATAGACAAGCTGCTCCGGAAATTGATTGTGGGGATCCAGAGGTTCTTGCAAATGGCGAATACTGGCGGAGGCAAAGCGCAAGCTCGAATCTTGTTCCCAGACTTGAACATATAGATTGGTGGCCAGATCCAAATCGGGGGCAGGAATGAGATTCACTTCCCCGACAGGACTCAACTGAGTTGATTCAACCAAATCATTGGCCGTTTGGGCCAAGATTTCATCAATTTGGCGAATCAGGTTAAAACTAACAAGCTGGTAAATCGCGAATCCAAACAGGAATAAAATTCCCCCAACCAAAAAAGAATATAGGAGCGTCAATTTGGTCCGCAGTGACATTAATCCGCTTGCCGCAGCACGTAACCGACGCCCCGAACGGTGTGGATCAGTTGTTCTTCGCCCTCTTTCTGTAGTTTCTGGCGAAGATAACGGACATAGACCTCAATGATATTGCTTTTGCCGCCAAAATCATACCCCCACACGGCGTCATAAATCACGTCACGGGTCAATACCTGGCGAGGATGACGCATGAACATCTCTAGCAAGTCATATTCTTTGGCCGTGAGAGAGATGGTGCGGTCGCCGCGTTTAGCCTGATGTGTCCCCGAATCGAGGACGAGGTCGGCGAATTGATAGACTTCGGGATGAATGCTGGGTTGGGCGCGCCGCAGCAAAGCTCTAATGCGAGCAAGCAGTTCATCAAGATCGAAAGGCTTGACCATGTAATCATCTGCGCCCATATCGAGCCCAATGACGCGATCATCAACGCTGTCTTTGGCAGTAAGGATCAAAATGGGGACACCTCCCTCGGTCCGTAAGCGGCGACAAACCTCCAAACCATCCATGCCGGGAAGCATCAAATCCAGCACCACCAAATCGGGGGGTTTCTGGCGGGCAATTTCCAGGCCGGTTTGGCCATCAAGGGCGGTTTCCACTTGGTAGCCATCGAGGGACAACCCTCGCTTCAGAAATTGAAGGATCTTTTCGTCATCTTCAATAATGAGAATACACGTGTCCATAAACTCACCTCTGGAATGAATATACCACACCAACCAGAAAGAAAAAAGACCGCCCGGAGGCGGTCTTTGCCAAAACCTCACAGGTCTGCGAGACCTGTGAGGTTTGAAATCGCTAAGATATTTTTGGAGTATCATCTCAATATTTTGGGGGAAACGAACGTCGTTCCTTCGTCAGGATTTGCTATCCATACGTTTTGCTTACAGGAACAGCGTTCGCCCCCGCTTTGTTAAGAAGATACTTTTTGTTCAGTTCTTAGGCAAGCTCGATGGTAGCGCCAGCCTCCTCGAGTTTTGCTTTCGCATCTTCAGCGGGGTCTTTGGCGACAGCTTCCAAAACCTTGGCGTCAGGGGCTTCGGCCAATTCTTTGGCGTCCCGCAACCCCAGGGGGGTAATCTGGCGAATTGCTTTGATAACCTGAATCTTTTTGGGCCCAACGTCTTTGATAACAACGTCAAACTCGGTCTTTTCTTCTTCAGCTTCTTCAGCGCCAGCAGCAGGGCCAGCCGCAGCAACGGCGACGGGGGCTGCCGCAGAGACGCCCCATTCTTCTTCTAGCATTTCAACAAGTTCAGCAGCTTCGAGAACGGTAAGTTCACTCAGTTCTTCCATTAAAGCATCTAGATCAGCCATTTTCGTACTCCTTTTTGATTCTTTTCTTCAATCTATTTTCGTGTTAGTTAACTTCGGTTTATGCAGCTTCTGGGGCTGCGTCTTTGTCAGCATATGCCTTGAGTACACCAGCGAGCTGGCGACCAGGTTCGGACAACGTGCTGGCCAGCTTGGTAGCCGGAGCAAGTAAAGCGCTCAACAACTGCGAACGCAGGACTGGCAACGGCGGCACTTCAGCGAGCCTCTCGATATCTTCGATGCCGACACGTTTACCCTCGAAATATCCTGTTTTCAATTCAAGAAAATCAGATTCACCCGCAAAATCTACCAGTGCTTTTGCCAGGCCAGGCATATTTTCGACCGCATATCCAACCGCGGTATCGCCGGTAAAGAGTTCCTCGCCGTATTCCAGGCCAGCGTTATCAAAAGCGATCTTCATCAATGTGTTTTTGACGATGTGGAATTTCCCATCGCTTTCACGAAGGTTCCGACGAAGTTCTTCCAATTCACTCACAGACAGGCCAATGTACTTGGTTAAGACAAACGCTTGACTTTGCTCAATCCATTGACCATATTCAGCGACAAGCTGTTCTTTTTTCTGCTTTGAAATAGCCAAAATTTCACCTCCTTTCCAAAAGTAAAAGTCTTTACCTCGCGAAGGGTAAAGACTCTTTTCTTTCGGAAAAAGTCTCCACCTCGGCAGGGAATTAAGCCCAGGGACACCTGCTGTCTTCGGCGAAGCATAGTATTAGAAAATTCTTTCTAGTTGCCCGACACTTATTTTTTGGGGACGCTGATGTGCTTTCAGCTTAGCTGATTTACAAGATTTTTTAGGTGATTTCTTTCCTTTTCACCCATAATCAACGAAAATCTGGGTCCTATTTCTAAAATTGTCGGGTGGCTAGCATTTCTTTTAGAGATTCTCCTTCATGCTCATAGCATTGGCGACATCGACATGAATGCCAGGGCCCATGGTCGTACTCATCGTAATTCGACGGATATAGGCACCTTTCGCCGCGGCGGGTCTCGCCTTGAGAATGGCGCGCATTAGCGCGGCCATATTATCAAATAATTTATCTTCTTCAAAAGAAACTTTGCCAATGGGAACATGCAAATTGGCAGCTTTGTCGACGCGGAACTCGACGCGGCCAGCCTTGGTCTCTTCAATCACATCCGGAAGGTCATCGGCTGGGACCATGGTCCCAGCTTTGGGGTTCGGCATCAAGCCACGGGGCCCCAGAATGCGACCCAATCGGCCCACTTTGCCCATCATATCCGGCGTGGCAATGGCCACATCAAATTCCAGCCAGCCATCTTCGATTTTCTGAATCAGCTCATCGCCATCGGCGATGAAATCGGCGCCAGCTTGTTCTGCTTTTGAGGCAGCTTCACCTTGGGCAAAAACCAATACGCGCACCGTCTTCCCAAGCCCATGAGGGAAGACGACAACATCACGAACTTGCTGGTCCGCATGGCGGGGATCAACCCCCAACCGAAAATGAAGCTCCACAGTTTCATCAAAGTTAGCAAAAGCCAACTCTTTCGCCAGCTTGATAGCTTTCTCGGGATGATAATTTTTATGCCGATCTATTTTCTCGTACGCTTGTCGATATTTCTTTCCGTGCTTAGCCATTTAACTCTCCTTGGTGGTGCAAGCGGGCAAACACCCTCCCACTAGGACTACTCTTCGATTTCAATGCCCATATTATGGGCCGTCCCCTCAATTTGACGCATAGCCCCTTCGATATCAATGGCGTTGAGATCCTTCATCTTGATTTGAGCGATCTCGCGAACCTGATCTCGAGTGACCGAACCAACTTTTTCTCGCTTCGGCATGGAGGAGCCTTTTTCAACACCGGCTGCTTTTTTAAGCAGGATGGAGGCGGGGGGGCTCTTCAAAATGAATTTGAAAGAAGCATCCGTGTAAACGGTGATTTCAGCAGGGATGATTTCGCCCATGCGATTCGAGGTGCGAGCGTTATATTCTTTGCAAAATTGCATCAAATTGATTCCGTGGGCCGCAAGAGCGGGGCCCACCGGGGGGGCCGGGTTTGCTTTTCCGGCCTCAATTTGTAACTTGATAACAGCTTTTACTTTTTTTGCCATTTTTTCTCCTTTGTGGTACTAACGGATTATGATCCTCCTCCCACAAGAGACTACTAAATTTTTTCTACTTGCAAGAAATCCAATTCAACCGGGGTCTCTCGGCCAAAGAAATTCACCATGACCCGAACCTTGGTCCGCTCCATGTCGATTTCAGCGACAGAACCGTGAAAATCTTCAAAAGGGCCTTCAATGATACGGACGCGTTCGCCAACTTTAAAGGTAACTTTGATGCGGGGAGCTTCTGCTTCCATCCGCTTGACAATGCCAGTCACCTCTTCAGGGCGCAGGGGGACGGGAGTATTCCCCATGCCGACAAAGCCGGTCACACCGGGTGTGTTGCGGACAACGTACCAGGCTTCTTCCGACATGGCCATGTTAACCAAAATGTAACCGGGAAAAACGCGCCGCTCAATGGTGCGACGCTCTCCATCTTTGACCTCGATTTCATCTTGGGTGGGAACAACGATATCAAAGATTTCATCTTGCATGCCCATTGATTCAATCCGTTGGAGCAAATTATGTCGCACTTTGTTCTCATGCCCCGAATAACAATGGACCACATACCAGGCGCGATCGCCGTCCTCCTCTTGTTCGTTTTCAGAGGCGACAACTTCTTGAGCCTGATCTTGAGAAGAGGCATCAGCAGCCATTTCTTGCTGCTCACCATTTGCCTCTTTAAGCTCTTTTAGAATGCGATCTTCTTGATCTTGTTGTTCAGACATGCTAACTTCTTTCAGAGAGACATAACCGTTCTTAGGTTTCGGTTATCCAAATATGAATGCAAAGAAACGGGTGAAAAGATAATCCAAGACACCTAAAAATGCACTCATACTGAATATAACGACTAAAACGATTATTGTTAAATTAACAGCTTCCTGACGTGTAGGCCAGGTCACTTTCCGCAATTCGGCTCTCGTCTCACGATAAAAGCGTATAATTGCATTATCACGAGCTGATCTCTTTTTGGCCACACAAAGCTCCTTTTACCACATTCAGCAACATGAATGATCTATCCCTGCGGCGAAAACGCCGCCTCAAATCTTGCCAATAGCAAGTGAGAGAACGGCGTGACGTTCAGAGGCAGGCGAGGTAGGAATCGAACCCACAACCTACGGTTTTGGAGACCGTTGCTCTGCCTAATTGAGCTACTCGCCTGTGTTTACCGGCAATCATCCATTATACCATAGACGACTGCCAGTCAAATTTTCATCTTACTTCACGATGCAAAGTGTGTTTGCGACAACGAGGACAATACTTTTTCAATTCGAGGCGACCAGAATCGTTTTGGCGATTCTTTTCAGTCAAGTAATTTCGTTCCTTGCAATCCACACAAAGCAGGGTCACAATATGACGAATCCCTTTTTTGCCAGCCATAATTTACCTACTCAATGATTTTGGTAACAACACCAGCGCCAACTGTCAGGCC
>CAZJBA010000171.1:0-6355 GCA_964544065.1 uncultured Anaerolineales bacterium
TGACATTTTGTCGGTCTTTTTTGTTTGAAATACGGGTTGTATTACAAATGGTGGGATGCCTGAGTTTCGATAAATGCGATTATCGAAACGCAGGTATCAAGTGCTTTCTTGGTTGCTACTAATAGAAGCATTTCGAAGAGAGTTGAGCACTCGAAAATTTTTTGTCACAATCATTTTACTATATTTCCGTCCTGTTGTGGCGCAATGGCCTAAACGTTGGCAAAATATCGCCCAGTGAACCATCTCGCTGCGCCCTGCTCCTCTTGTCAATAGCACTCCTATGACCCTATCAGGGTGGCTGCTATTACGATGAGATGGGGGCTAACATTGCTTATCAGAGAGTCTAATAAGCCTTGATAGAGAGGCTGACACTGCTTATCAAGGAGTCTAACAAGCCCTTATAAGGAGGCTAATAAGCCTTGGTAGGGATGCTAAGATTGCTTATCAGGGAGTCTGATAAGCCTTGATAAGGAGTCTGTCATCCGCTAACATGGAGTCACGTATTCGCTAACAGGG
This sequence comes from uncultured Anaerolineales bacterium, assembly GCA_964544065.1. Classification (GTDB taxonomy): domain Bacteria; phylum Chloroflexota; class Anaerolineae; order Anaerolineales; family UBA11858; genus JAYELX01. Next base: position 517 of record CAZJBA010000171.1, read on the forward strand.
AGGCGAGCATTAGCTGAGATGCAGTATGTGCCATACGCTGACAGGCGGGCGATGGCGGGCGATGATGACGATGGAATCGGGACAGGTATTCCTGCGAGGAGATCGTCTGTCAGCGCCCCTCGCTGATGGACGTTTGGGCAGCCAGGACGATGCCCCACAACACCGCGGCCAGGACGAGATAGTAGAGAAACAGGAGGGCGAGTTTGTCATCCGCCGTGAAGATGGCGGGGAGAAACGCTGGGGAGACGAGCGAGAGCGCCAGCAAGATCGCCACCGTCAAGAGCGGAGCGGTCAAGAGCGCAATCGCGTACCAGCGAAGGTTCACCCGCCAGGCGATCAAGCGGGAAAACAGATTCCGAAAACCGGCTTTGCCATCCACGAGGGCGGTCAGGACGATGCCGGAGACCAGCGGGCCAAGCAAATAGGGCAGGAAAACGATCGGATAGAGCCGCTCGAATTGCTCCTGGGGGGTTGGCATCCCGTGAGGCGCGCCCAGGATCAGGACTCCGCCCCATGAGACCATAAACGTTAACACGAAATAGGTCGCGACCGGATGGCTTTTGATGATAGCCTTAATCTTCGTCATGAGGGCTTCTCTCTTTCTGTCTGGTTACCGATCGCTTTCAAACTCAAGTATCGAGATCAAGCCCCGCCTGAGGCTGAAAGCCCTCAGGCTCATAGCGAAAGGATGCTGAAGCATCCTACACCAAACTCTTTCTCAGGCGCGCCAATCGAGCGCTAGATGGTATAATCAGAGACAGCATCAAACTGTAATCTATAGAGGTAAAGTTTTACAAATAGCGGAAAAGGTATCTTCTCAATATTTTGGGAAACGATTATGTAGCCGGGGTTTCCACGCCATGGGCGCGCACGCCAATGGGCGCACACCGTGCAGCGACCCCGCAGAAGCGAGATTTGGTACCCCTTCGGGCACACCAAATGGGTGTGCTCTGCCATACGGTGTACGCCCATTTGGCGTGCCCTGCGGGCAACACCGTGTGGCTACGCGAAAATCTCGGCTACATATTCCCCGATTTTTTGAGAAGATACTGGAAAATTTTATAAACATAGAAACAAGAAACTAATATCCGAAAACAACATCTTATGCTAAACAAACTATCCGGAATCGAAGAACGCTACCAAGAAATCAGCCAAGAATTGATGCAAGTCGGTGACGACTACCAACGCGCGGCCGAATTGGGCAAAGAACGCTCCGACCTGGAGCCGCTGTACCAAAAAACACAACACTACCGCCAAGCCCTCGAAGAACTGGAGGAGGCCAAATCGCTGCTCGAAGCCGAGGACGAGGAGATGCAGATGCTCGCCCAGGCCGAAGTCGATGAGCTGGAACCCAAAATCGAGCGTCTCGAGGCGCAACTCAAATCCATGCTGATCCCCAAAGACCCGCGCGACAAGCGCAACGTGATCATGGAGATTCGGGCCGGCACCGGCGGTGACGAAGCCGGGCTTTTCGCCGCGGACCTGTATCGCATGTATCAGCGCTACGCTGACAAACAAAATTGGAACGTCGAGATTCTTTCCCTGCATGAAACCGGCGTAGGCGGGATCAAAGAACTCTCCATGCTGATCAAGGGCAAGATGGCTTACTCCAAGCTCAAATTCGAATCCGGCGTCCACCGGGTTCAGCGCGTCCCCGAAACCGAGTCCCAGGGCCGCATCCACACCTCCACCGCCACGGTCGCCGTGCTGGCCGAGGTCGACGACGTCGAAATCGACATTAACCCGTCCGACATCGAGATGGATGTCTTCAAAGCTGGCGGCCCCGGCGGCCAAAGTGTTCAGAAGAACGCCACCGCCATCCGCCTGACCCACAAGCCGACCGGCATGGTGGTAGCATGCCAGGACGAGCGCTCCCAGGTTCAGAATCGGGCCAGAGCGATGAGCATTCTCAAGGCGCGGCTCTACGAAATCGAAGAGGAAAAACAGCGCAGCGAACAAGCGGCCAACCGCCGCTCGCAAGTCGGCAGCGGAGAACGCTCCGAGAAAATTCGCACCTACAACTTCCCCCAATCGCGGGTAACGGACCACCGCGTCAACGTCTCCTCTTACGATTTATCGGCCGTGATGGATGGCGAAATCGACGACTTCATCGACGAGTTGATCACCCGCGACGAGGCCGAACGCCTGGCCGAAGCAGGACTGGATGAATGAACCCGTCGCTGCCTCAACTGGCCGAGCAGGCTTCGGTTCGTGTTTGGATTGATCGGTTGACCCACCGACTTGAATCCCACACGGATACCCCCCGATTAGACAGCCAGGTGCTGCTCGGCCACATCCTGGAAAAACGCCGCTCCTGGCTGCTGGCCCATCCCGAAGCCGACATCACCCCCCAACAAAAAAAAGCCCTCTCAAGCGCGGTCTCCCGGCTGGAAGCGGGCACCCCCCTGCCCTACATCCTCGGCCATTGGGCATTCTACGGCCTGGACTTCAACCTCGACCCCGCTGTGTTAATTCCCCGCCCCGAAACAGAACTGCTCATCGAGCAAGCCCTGGCCTGGCTGCGCGCCCATCCGGATCGCCGCCGCGCCGCCGACATCGGCACCGGCTCCGGATGCATCGCCGTCACCCTGGCCAAGTTAGTCCCCGATCTGCACGTCACCGCCACCGACATCTCCCCCAAAGCGTTGCGGATCGCCCGATCCAACGCTGAGAAACATCACGTCGCAGAGCGGATGACAATGGTCAAAAGCAACCTTTTCCCCACCGGGAAAGCGAACGGGGGATTCGATTTGATCTGCGCCAACCTGCCCTACATCCCGACAGCCAAACTGCACGCCCTGAAAATCTACGGACGCGAGCCGAGCCTGGCGCTGGACGGCGGGCCAGACGGCCTCAACTTGATCCGCTCGTTGTTGCGACAGGCGCCCCGGCGACTCACTCGCGGCGGGTTGCTGCTCCTGGAGATTGACTCGTCCCACGGCGTCCGCACCCTGGCCCTGGCACAAGAAGCCTTCCCTGATGCCAACGTCCGTCTGCTCCCCGACCTGGCCGGGCACGACCGCCTGATCCGCATCGAAGGAGAAAACCAACCATGAAAACCGAAACCCTTCCCACCACCAACCCGGAAAGCTTCGCCCGCGCCGTGGAGATTCTCGAGCGGGGAGGCCTGGTCGCCTTCCCCACCGACACGGTCTACGGCCTGGCCGCCCAGATCGACAACCCCGCGGCGATCGAAAAACTCTACCAGGCCAAACGACGCACCAAAGAGAAAGCGATCCCCGTCTTGCTCGGCTCCCCGGCGGAACTCGACCAGGTCGCCGCGAGCGCCAGCCCGGCGGCCCAGAGGCTGGCCGATGCTTTCTGGCCGGGGCCGCTGACCCTGGTGGTCGCCCGCCACCCCGATCTGCCCGACAACCTGGCACCCGGCCCCACGCTGGGGGTGCGGGTGCCCGATCACGTTGACGCCCTGACTCTGCTGGGGCTCACCGGCCCGCTGGCGGTCACGTCGGCCAATCTCTCCGGCGGAGAGAACACTCGCAGCGCAGCACAGGTGGCGGCGCAACTCTCCCAAATCGATCTGATCCTGGATGGCGGCGTCACGCCAGGGGGACAGCCGTCTACAGTGGTAGACTGCACAACCAAAACGTTGACTCTCCTGCGCTCTGGCCCCATCTCCTGGGAGGCGATTCAAACCAAGCTAGGCTGAAAACTAACAATTACCCTTGACAAATTTTATGATTTTGTTTATAAATATTATCAATAATTATTCTCCAAAGAAAAGGGGTAAGCGTTCTGCTACCCCAACTCATCACGAAAGTTGAGCGTATATGTTCGGAGAACTTGTTTATTTAGACAACGGCGCCGCCACCCGCCTGGATGAACGCGTGCTGGAGGCGATGAAGCCCCATTTTTTCGATACCTACGCGGTGGCCACATCCCAATTTGGCTACTCGGCCGGGATCGAATCACGTGAGGCATTAGAAAAAGCACGCACCACCATCGCGGATCGATTGGGCGCTCAACCGGAAGAGTTCATCCTCACATCCGGCAGCACCGAATCGAGCAACATGGCGATCAAAGGCGTCGCCGCGGCCCTGGGGGAGAAAAAAGGCCGCCACATCATCACCACCAAAATCGAAGATTTCCCCGTCCTGCACAGCGCCCGCACATTGGAAAAACGCGGCTTTGAGGTTACCCACCTGTCGGTCGATGAAACCGGGCGGCTCGATCTGGACCGCTTGGAGGATGCGATCACGCCGGAGACCATCCTGGTCTCGGTGCAGGCGGCCAATCAAGAGATCGGCACTTTGCAAGACATCGAGGCCATTGGCGCAATCTGCCGGGAACACGAGGTCGTCTTTCACACCGACGCGACTCACACCTTCCCGCGCTTGCCTCTCAACGTGGAAGAAGTGGGCGTCGATCTTGTCACCGTGACGCCCTATCTGATTCACGGCCCCAAAGGTGTTGGCGGTCTGTACGTGCGAGAAGACACCCCGCTGGCCAAGTGGATGGACGGCGGCTTTCAAGAGTTCAATCTGCGCGCTGGCGCGGAAAATATCCCCGGTGCGGTGGGGTTTGGCAAGGCGGTCGAACTGGTCACCCCCGAGGAGACCGCCCGGCTGCAAGAAATGCGCGACCGCTTGACCGAACGACTTCTCGAAATCCCCCATTCCCGCCTCAACGGCCACCCTGTCCATCGCTTGCCGCACAACACCAACGTCTCCTTCCGCTTTGTGGAGGGCGAGTCGATCTTGTTACACCTGGACATGCGCGGCTTCGCCGTCAGCACCGGATCGGCTTGCTTCAGCCGCTCGCTGGAGGCCAGCCACGTGATCATGGGCATCGGCGGCAACCACGAGCAGGCTCACGGCTCGGTACGCTTTACCTTTGGGCGCTTCAACAAAATGGAAGAGGTCGAGGCGGTAGCCGAAGCCGTCACAACCGTGATCCAACAATTACGGGACATCAGCCCGTTAGGAAAGGAATAAAGAAACATGACCCAATTACCCTATAGTGAAATTGTGATGGAACACTTCAAAGACCCTCAAAACGTGGGGCGTATTGAGAATCCCGACGCCAAGTCCACGGAGGGGAGCCCGGCCTGCGGCGACATGGTCGCCTTGTATTTGAACGTCGATGAAGACACCCAAACGATCACCGACATTAAATTCGAATCCTACGGCTGTGCTTCCAACATCGCCACCGGGTCGATCATCACCGAAATGGCCAAAGGCAAAACCCTGGAAGAGGCCAAGGAGATCTCCTGGAAGCAGGCAACCGAAGCATTGGGCGGCCTGCCGCCAATCAAGACGCACTGCTCTGTACTGGCCGTCGACGGTTTAAAAGCCGCCATTCAGAACTACGAAGAGAAACACGGCCTGGTCACGGAACGCGTCCCCACCACCGAGGAGATCGTCCGAAAACGGCTCAAGCGGGTGATGAATCCGATGGTCGGCCTCGATCTGGTTCGCACCAAGCTGGTCAATGAAATCGAAGTGGACGAAGGCACTGTCCGCGTGGCCCTTGATCTGTCCGACGATCACCAATTTGCGGCCAACATCCGCGAGGAAATCCTCGAGAAAATCGAGCCCCTCTGGGATGTTGATCACGTCATGATTGAATTTGAAAAATAGGAGGTTGTATGGCTGAAATCAAAGTAGACGTACGCGGCGAAACCTGCCCCGTTCCGCTGGTCGAGACGCGCAAAGCAATTCGCAAAGCCAGCCCCGGCGATATTATCGAGGTCACCGGCACCCACCCGGCCTCCAAGAAGGAGATTCCCATGGCGTTGGAAGCGCTCTCGTTGGAGTTGTTGAGCGAAGAGGGCGCCGATACCGACTGGACGCTGCGGATTCGGCGGTAAGGTTAGGGATCA
>CAZJBA010000172.1:0-6315 GCA_964544065.1 uncultured Anaerolineales bacterium
GCAATGGAACCAACCCCCTGAAATGATCATCGATCCCGACAAAGAGTACGAAATCAAGATGGAGACCAACCGAGGTGTGATTCAACTGGAGCTTTACCCCCAACACGCCCCCAAGACGGTCAACAATTTTGTCTTTTTAGTCCAAGAAGGATACTATGACGGCGTCAGCTTTCACCGCGTCATCGACGATTTTGTCATTCAAGGCGGCGATCCCACCGGGACAGGCCGCGGCGGCCCGGGGTACAAGTTCGAGGATGAGTTGGAAGGGAATCCGCTCAAACATGAGACCGGCACCCTCTCCATGGCCAACGCCGGGCCGAACACCAACGGTAGCCAGTTTTTCATCACCCACTCGCCTCAGCCCCACCTGGATGGCAAGCACACCGTCTTTGGCAAAGTGATCTCCGGGATGAACGTGGTCAACGACATTCAAGAAGGCGACCAGATGGTCGAGGTCACGGTCACGGAGAAGTAGACGCTCGTACAATATCCGCTACTAAGAAACTTATCAGTGTCATTGCGAGGCGGTACTTTCCCGCCGAAGCAATCTCCCTCATTATCAGGCGGGGGATTGCCGCACTTCGCTTGCTCTGCACGCCTATCGGCGCCGCTCCGTTCGCAATGACATGCAATAATTGTTTCTTTGATTTTGAGCAGCGCTTATCGCGCGGTGGTGTCGCTCAGAATTGAAATCCGCAGAGGGTCAAATATCCTCTGCGGTTTGATTTTTGAGGCCGAAAGCAAATTGGCTAAACTTCCTCGCCGAACGTAAAACTGTGGACGACGTTGCAATAACGTTTGTGGCTGTCGATCAACGTTTCTCGGACGATGCCATTGAAGAAATTGCTCACCGTTTCCAAGTTCAAGGCGGCTATTTCGACGATGCCATCGCCGTTTTTTATTTTTTTGTAAATGGGAAGTTAAGGTTTGCTTAATCTTTGTGGCTAAGAGAGAAAACAAACAGCCGAAGGATTTCGCTCCTTCGGCCTCTGACTCGTATTGTGATTCGGTTTTTCTCTTATTTCGATTGACTCATATTCTTGATGCGCATGACGACGTAACCAATCACCGATACGACAATAGTCAACCCGGCGAACATCCAAGTTGAACTTGAAACTCGTTGCAGACCCCGTATCTTTTTGCCCAGGGCGAACCGCTCCCAGATCGAAGGGCCCTCACGGCGGACGGAACCTCTTTGCCTTTGCCTGGCTTTCAAGATTTTGCGCACATCACCGCTGGAAAGCAGGGAGATGAGATCATCAAACGTGGTCTCATCGCTTTGGTCGCCATCTTCAGGGCGGCTTTTCATCCGGATCAAATTCTGATAGGCGGACACCGTCTGGTCAATCACGTTAGACCAGCTTAGATGGCTGACCCGCTCCCGGGCTTGTTGGCACAAGCGCTCGTACTCGTCGGGAGCCAGCGAGCAAATCTGTTGGACATGCTGGGCAAAAACTTGTGGGGAGGTATCGGCCGGGAGACAAGCACCTACGCTGTCATCGACGAGTTCGGCAATCGTCTCGTTGGCCAGGCCCACAACCGGGGTGCCAGAGGCCAGCGCTTCGATGATGGCCAGACTCTGCACCTCCATTTTGGAAGCGGAAACAAAAACGTGAGCGCGCTGGAGGTAAGCCGGAATCTCCTCGTGGGGCACCTGTCCCACAAAGGTAACCCGCTGGTCGAGTCCGTTTTCCCGGCAATAAACCTTGAGGTGTTCGCCATCCACCGACTTGAGGGGCTTTCCAACCAAATCAAGCCGGTAGCTGCCAGGCAGGTGATAAAACATCTCCAGCAGATAGGCCTGGTTTTTGCGCTCGCTGATGTAACCGGTGAAGGTCAAGGTCTTCTCGGGAGCGGTGAGGTCGGCGTCTTGGCCGCGGCGATAGAGTCCCAGGTCGCGCCCGTTGGGAATGATGAAAATGGTGCCGTTGTAGCCGTATTGGCGTAGCGACTTCCGAGCGGGTTCATTCAAGGCGACGATGGCGTCACAATTCTCATAAAAATCGGTCAGCACCCGCCGAGTCAGGGATGCGCTCAGGGAACCTTGTAGCAGTTCGATGTTTAAGGCCTCCGAAGCGCCAAAATTGAGTATCTTGTCGGGGAGCGCGTGAGTGGTGTGTACAAAGGGGACCTCGTGTATCCGAGCCCAAATTTGGCCGATCAAGCCCATCAAGGCCGGTTCGTGGGAATGAACCACATCGGGATTGAAGCTGTCCAGAAAATCGAACATGCCGCTGACGGTTTTGCCAGACAGCACCGGCATGTGAAATTCATCCGCACCCGCGCTTTGAATGCCGTAGATTTTCAACTCGTTTTCACGATACAGGCCGGTTCGTTCGGCCGGACAGATCAAGACAGTATCATGCCGCTGGGCGAAATGATGGGCTAACTCATGGGCAACGCGACCTTCTCCGCCGCCGTGACCGCTTCGAAACATGGAGATGAAAACAACTTTCATGGTTTCCTTGTATGTCCTTAATAAGCCAGCGTAGCAAGGCTTTACTTCTTGGGAGAAAAATCAAAACGCTCGAAAACCTGTTTATAGTTTTCCTCAAGTTGGTCTTGTTCTAAACCCATTTCTTGGAGCGAATATTCATGTTCGCTTTTATAGCGGCGCGCTTTTCTAGTCGCTTCCCGTAGGATTTCATCAAACTCGGGTCTGATCTCCAGGCCAAAGTGTGCGTAGGCCTCGGCGACGGTCGCACCCACATCCCCAACCATCGTGTTGAAATTGATGATCTTGTATCCATCCGGCGCGGTTTGCTGCAACCTTTCCAGTGGATAATTGTACCAATGTTTGGCCATCTCCAAGATATAATCGCGGCTGGCATACGCTTCGACCGGATCACCCAGCAACTGCCATTCCTGCTCCTTCAAACTGATGTTGGACGGAATCACATCGAGCGGATTACGGACCAGGTAAATGATCTTGGCATCCGGAAAATGATGGTACAAGGTATCGATCATGGGCGTGAAGTGGGGATTTTTGGCTAGATAATGCTTGCCCTCTCCCCCTTGCTCGTAGAGATAGCGCTTCAGGCACCGTTTGTAGAAAGACATGATCCGTTGCTTTTCCGTTTCGGGCATGCGCGTATCGAAGTAGGTATACCAACCAGCTTCATCCAGCATCGCCATGTAGAGCCAAATCTTGAGGGTGGACCAGATATGAATCAGGAGATACTCGTCTTCCTCCGGGGCTTGCAGCGCGATTTTGTGGACGACATTCTCGGCTTGCCAGTTTTTCTCCACTTGTGCGACTCCCTTGTGGATTAAACCGCCTGTGCGACGATCCAGCCACAAGAGGGCGTGGATGATCTTACGCATGGAGATGGAGGGAGCCAAAACGATCTCCCACGTCTTCATGGCATGGAAGTTGTGTCCATCCCGCGCCAGCAGCCGCTGCAGCAGGGTGGTGCCACTGCGAGGATTGCCGAGGATGAAAACCGGCTCTTTGATCTCCACCTTGCGATAACCCCGAAAGAAGATTTCATCCAGCAGGAAGCCAAACCAGGTTACCAGTTCCAAGCAAGGGTACACGATCAAAAAAACAGACAGCCAAGCGAGGCGTTTGGCTGTCAACTGGTAATTGGTGCCTTTACTCTCGAACAGCGATTTATAGATGAAGCGGAAGAAGCCTCGAAAATTGAACTTCATTGAATCTCTCTATCCGTCTTCGGGTTCGGTTATTTGCTTAGCATAATACCACGAGTTCAGCGGAGCGCTAAGATGACGCGCGTCACCTTGCCTGAAACGTATTGATCGCGATCGTCGCTGTTTTCTTGCACTCAGTAAGCAGTGATCAGGTATCAGTTTTCAAACCAGCCCAAAAAGCTTACCAAATTCTGTAAATCGACTATACTTGGGGACAAGGAAAGCGATAAAAAGGAGTCTGACGATGAAAACGATTGGCTTGTTAGGTGGCATGAGCTGGGAAAGCACGGCCCTGTATTACCGTTGGATCAACCGGGAAGTCAAAGAGCGACTGGGTGGCCTGCACTCGGCCCGTTTGGCCCTGGTCAGCGTTGATTTCGAAGAGATCGAAGTCTTGCAACGCCGTGACGAGTGGGACCGCGCCGGAGAGCTGCTCGGAGCGGCTGCCCGGCGGATCGAGGCTGCCGGAGCTGACTTCCTATTGATCTGCACGAACACGATGCACAAAGTGGCGCCCCAGGTGCAGGCGGCTATCGACATCCCGCTGCTGCACATCGCCGATGCCACCGCCGAGCGGATCAAGGCTGAGGGAATCGAGACCATCGGCTTGCTGGGCACCAACTTCACCATGGAGGGGGATTTTTACGCCGGGCGGCTGGAAACCCGCCACGGATTGCGCGTCGTGATTCCCCCGCCTCCGGAACGGGAGATCGTCCACCGGATCATCTTCGAAGAGCTGGTCCTCGGCGAGATCAAACCGGAATCTCGCCAGCAGTTCCTGGACATCATCGCCGGTTTGCGGGCGCGGGGCGCCGAAGGCGTCATCGAGGGCTGCACCGAGATCGTCATGTCGGTTCAACAGGAACATACCGACGTGCCGCTGTTCGACACCACCGCCATCCACGCCCAAGCGGCGGTCGATCATGCCCTGGCTTGAATGATGCGGTTTTCACTGACGCGCCGCGACTTCCTCAAGCTGGCCGGGCTGTCCTCGCTGGGAGCTGCCCTGCCGCGATACCTCCGCCCCAGCGCTCCCCTTGCCCAGGGCAACGGCGAGAACGTGCTCATCTTGGTTTTCGATGCCTGGGCGGCCTTGAATATGTCGCTGTACGGCTACGAACGGGAGACAACGCCCAACCTGTCCCGCCTGGCCGAAAAAGCGATCGTCTACCACCGGCACTTCACCGGCGGTCATTTCACCACGCCCGGTACCGCTTCGCTGTTGACCGGAGCCTCCTCGTGGACGCATCGAACCTTCAAGCATAGCCAGGTTGCCGATTCGGCTGTGTTGGAGGACAACATTTTCGGTGCTTTTACACCTTATCATCGTTTGGCATACACCCATAACCCTCTGGCAAATGCAATTTTGAAACAGATGCTCGCCGAAATCGACGATTTTACCCCTTGGCAAAGCCTGTACTTGAAGAGCGACCCGCTGGTCAACGCCTTGTTCGAAATTGATCAAGATACCGCTCTGCTGGCATGGCGCCAGGCGCTAAAACGTTTGGATGAAGGCTATTCTTATTCACTGTATTTTTCCCAAATCTACGAGCATTTCCGCTTGCGAAACGTTGCCGACATCGTGCCTCACTTCCCGCGCGGTTTGCCCGTCTATGAAGACCTGGGCATGAATTTCTTCACCCTGGAAGAGGGCATCGATTGGCTGGCCAACCTGATGCGTTCAGCGCCGCAGCCCTATTTTGGCTATGTTCATTTTTTACCGCCTCACGATCCCTACAACACCCGCGGGGAGTTCGTCGATACCTTCGCACAAGATGATTATGTCCCCCTGTCGAAACCGCTCCATATCCTGGAGCAGAGCGTCCCCGCCCGGAGAATGCACCAGCAGTTGCGATGGTATGACGAGTATTTGCTTTACGTCGATGCCGAATTTGCCCGCCTCTACGGGCTACTCGAGCGCAGCGGCGCGCTGGAGAATACCTGGCTGGTGCTGACCACCGATCACGGCGAGATGTTCGAGCGCGGCATCATCGGGCACATCGCCCCGGTGTTTCACCAGCCAATCAGCCACATTCCCCTGCTGATCTTCCCGCCGGGCGGCGATAAGCGCGTGGATGTGGCCGAGAATACCAGTGCCATCGACCTGCTGCCCACCTTGTTGCACGTCACCGGGCAAGAGATCCCTTCCTGGGCCGAGGGGCGCGTCTTGCCTCCGTTTTCAGATTCTGATTCGAAGTCAGACGCTGACATTACCGATCTCCAAGTGGAGCGTTTCAGGAAAAATGGCATTGTAGCCCGGGCGACTTGCATGTTGGTGCGCGGCAACTACAAGTTGATGTGGTACGTTGGCTATCCTGAGATCGAAGAAGGAAACGAGTTCATTGAATTATACGATTTGGACGCCGATCCCGGCGAGATGCAGAATTTGTATCCCCAGCGTAAAGACATCGCCGGTCCAATGTTGCAAACGTTGCGAGCCAAGTTGGAAGCCTTCAATCGGGAGACGCAGCAAGGTGCAAATTGATGAGGTGCGAAGGAATCTCCCATCGTTGGCTTGAAAAATGCAGCTTTGAGCGATGTGGTTTTTGTGCTATCATTCGAAATTAGTTTCAGGACGACGGGATACCGGTTCCCCAATATGGGAAAAATAATCGTAAGCGTTCACGCCCCCCGCTAAATAGAACGCAGATTACGCGAATATAG
>CAZJBA010000173.1:0-4711 GCA_964544065.1 uncultured Anaerolineales bacterium
TGCGGTAAAATAGCGCCCGTATGTTTCGCAAATACCCTTATCTCTGGACGACTGTTTTATTGGCCCTGACCTTTGTTTTTAGCGTCGGTCTTGGATCCGTTTCCATTCAGGCGACGACGGTGGTCGGCGTGCTCCTGGACCGTCTGCCCTATCTCGATGTCGCTCAGGCCTGGCCTGACTCTTTCGAGACGATCATCTTCAAGGTGCGTCTGCCTCACACCATCCTGATCGCCATCACGGGCGCCGCGTTAGGCGGCAGTGGCGCGGCTTACCAGGGCCTGTTTCGCAATCCCCTCGCCGATCCCTACATCATCGGCGTTGCTTCCGGCGCAGGTCTCGGCGCTGTTGCCGCCATGGCCTTGCATTGGCCTCAAGGTTGGCTGGGCTATTACTGGATTCCGTTGGGGGCCTTTGTCGGCGCGCTGGTGACGATCTTATTGGTTTACAATCTCGCCCGCGTCGGGCGGATGATCCCCTTGACGACCCTGATCCTCTCCGGTGTCGCCATCGGGACGTTCAACTCGGCGGTGACCTCTTTTCTGATGCTGCGCTCCAACGAGCAAATCCACCGGGCGATTTCTTTCCTCCTCGGCGGCTCGACCATGTCCGGTTGGCGACCGGTCGTCGCCGCGCTTCCCTACATGGCCGTGGGCGTCGTTCTGCTGATTTTTTCTGGCCACCTCCTGAACGTGCTCCAATTTGGCGAAGAGCAAGCCAAACAAATGGGCCTCTCGGTGGAACGGGCCAAATTTTTCGTCGTCGTCACCGCCTCCCTGACCACCGCCGTGGCGGTCTCTTTTTCCGGCGTGATCGGGTTCGTCGGCCTGATCGTGCCTCATTTAATGCGTATGTTTTGGGGCCCTGATTATCGCCGCTTGATCCCTCTCTCCATTCTGACTGGAGCGGGCGTGCTTCTGGGCGCCGATCTCTTGGCCCGCATCCTGATCGCCCCCCAGGTGTTGCCCGTAGGCATCGTCACCGCCCTGGTCGGGACGCCGTTCTTCTTGTGGGTTTTGCGTCGGGCGAAAACCGAGGTGTTCTGGTAATGACGTTAGCAATCTCTTCTCTCACGGTTGGCTACGGCGAAAAGATCGTACTCCGGGAGATCAGTTTCAGCGTCGCACCCGGCGAAATTGTCGCTTTGATCGGCCCCAATGGAGCCGGAAAATCGACCCTCATCCGGGCGGTGAGCGGGGTCTTGAAGCGTAAAGCCGGGGAGATTCGTTTCAACGGTCAGGATTTGCAGGCCCTGTCAAATCGCGAGCGGGCCAAACTCCTCGCTGTTGTCCCCCAGGCCCGTCCCCTTGGCGGCGCTTTCTCCGTTGAGCAGACGGTTTTGTTGGGCCGCACCGCTCACATGGACATGCTCGGCCGTGCCAGCGCCGAGGATCACCGCGCCGTCGCCTGGGCAATGGAGAAAACCGGTGTCGATATCTTTGCCGGGCGCCGCAACGCCGAGCTTTCCGGCGGCGAACGCCAACGCGTTTTGCTGGCCCGTGCTTTGGCGCAGCAAACCCCGATCCTGCTCCTCGATGAGCCCACCAACCATCTCGACCTGCGCCATCAAGTCAATTTCCTCTCCCTGGTCCAGGGCTTGGCCCAGCAAGAGAATCTGGCCGTCTTGATGGCCCTCCACGACCTCAACCAAGTTTCCATGTACGCCGATCGGGTTGTCTTGCTGGTCGATGGGCAGCCGGTAGCCTTGGGCCCACCGAGCGAGGTGCTCACCGCCGAGAATGTCAACACGGCCTACCAAACTCGCGTCAAGATCATCTCCGACGGTAGTTGTGCCACGCCGATCATCTTGCCGGCCTGTCCGGATTGATGCTGTTCTCCTCTAGGGAGAGTGTGGTTTAAAGTTTGCCTTCCCCCTCTGTAACGATGCGTTCTAGAAGCTCGTCCCACAATGCATTGACACCCTTTTCCACCGCCCAGCGCCGAATGTAGTCATACTCTAATTCATCTCGAAGCGTGACGACGATCGAAGAGATGTCGCGCAAATGTTTGGTTTGTTGGCTCAAGCTGTAATACCATAATTTGTACACGATCAGGTCTTCGGGGGAATGGAGATAGACATTGCCCAGCACAGGTCCCAGATCGACCAGCTTTCGGCGCTGAAAAGCCTCTTTGCGTAGGGTATCACCCTCCCGCAATAGATAAATGTCGGCTTTATAGCCGCTATGGATGTGGATCGCGTTGATCGGTATATCGGCGCGATCATCCAATAGATGATTCAGGATGATCTCTGCGGGCACGAGCATGTCTCTGGCCGTTAGTTCCTCAGAGAGCCGGTTTACCAATTCGATGGGAACTTGAATGACAACGTCTAAATCACGAGTGGCGCGTGGCTCCCCCCAGGCCCAGGCAGCGACAGCACCTCCGATCATGTAGGGGACGTCTGCAGCCTCCAAAGCCGCAAGCACCAGCTTGACAAATTGATCATATGCCAATGTCTTCTCAGGCATGGGCGGACTCACGTTGGTTTTGCCGATAGGCGACGACCTGGTTGGCCAGCGTAGATATCGAAAATCCTTGTTGAACACGCTCGCCCGGTTCTAGTTGTCTGGCCACAGCAACTTGAGCAGAGTCCACATCGGCTACAACGCCATAAATGATATCTCTAAGCGCTGAACTGACCCGATCTTGCTCGCGCAGATAATAACCGGACTTCTCTCGACTGCGGCTATAAACCAGTTGGTAGCCTGCCGCTTGAAAAGCCTTTTTGACCACACGCATGTCTCGGTAGAAAACGTCCTTCCAGGCTGACTCACCAAAACAACCTTTTCCCAGTTTAGCCTCCACGCGGGCGATCAAGCCTGCGCGTGTCAAGTAGCGTTCGTGCCACAAGATTTCGGCCAGACGTTTTCGCCGCGCGGTGACGGTATCACGCGAAACGGCATCATCTAAAACGATCTTTTGTGCTTTTGGGGGAATTTGTTTCATGCACTGATTGTAAGCACACAAACCTGCTGTGTCAATCAGGTTTGGGGGTGATTTTCATACACCCGGGCGATTTCGTCCCGCTCCGGGCGGGGGAGCGGCTTGACTCCCTCGGGGGTTGTTTGCCGTACCTGAACGGGACTCTCTTCCACCGTGCCAATCTGGGCGCAAGAGATCCCTTTGGCATCTATCGCCGCGAGAACCGCATCGAGAGACTCCGGCTTGACAGTCAGCAGCAGGGCGCCCGAAGCGATCGTCGCCAAGGGGTCGATGTCAAAATGGTTGCAAATTCTCTCTGAAATGGGGGAGACGATCACGTTTTCGGGGTCGATCTTCAGGCTGTGGCCGCAGGCCTCGGCGAGTTCCCACAACGCTCCCGCCAGGCCGCCCTCGGTGGGGTCGTGCATCGCCGTGACGCCGCCCGCTCTTGTGGCCGTTTGCGCCTCTTGCAGCACGCTGATTCCCGGCTCGGTGAGATAGTCTCGGGCCTCGTGAAGTTCCTCTTTCGAGAGCGTCCCCTTTAGTTCGTCGGCGAATTCACGGGCCAGGATGGCCGTCCCCTCGATGGGCACACCGCCGGAGAGCAGAATCCGGTCACCAACGGAAGCACCTTGGGGCGTGATCAGATTCTCCCGCGCCACTTCCCCGATCAAAGTCCCAACTAAAATAGGTCGATCCAGCCCACTCGTAATTTCGGTGTGTCCGCCGATCACGCTGATGTTCATCTTTTCGCAAGCCTGGTAGAGTTGCTCGCTGATCGTTTCGACCGTTTCCGCTGTCGTTTTCCCCTCCGGAAGCAGCGCCGTGACCAGCAGCCAGCGCGGCAGCGCGCCGGTGGTGGCGATGTCGTTGACGTTGATCTGCACCGTGTACCAGCCGATCTGGTCGCTGGCAAAGGTGATCGGGTCGCTCTTGAACACCAGGCAGGTCTGGTCAAGTTCGACGACGGCGCAATCGACGCCCACAGCGGGGCCAACGATGACGCGCGGGTCGATGATCGGCGCCTGAGAGAGAATTTTGGCCAGCAGGGTGGGCGGTAACTTTCCCAGGGGCAAGATCATCTGGAATTATTGTAGAGTTTCCAGAGTTGCCCTAATCGCTCCTGGAGCCGGCGGGTTAATGCCGGGCCACGGGCGGTGGTGACATCGTCCTCGTTTTCGAAGACCACGTAAGGAACCTGAACCCCCTGAATCTCGATGAAGTGGGGGTCCTCTGCGGTGATCTCTTCCCAATCTACATGCCGGTAGAGCGTTTCCATTTTCTCATCGGACAAACCGTGTTCCAGGATGCTGTCCGGCCGGTCGGGGTTGAAGCGGGCCCGGTTTTTGCGCAGCGATTCCTCCCAGGAGACGTCAATGTAAAGGATTGCCATCCGTTCGGCCATCTCCGGGCTGATGTGTTCGAAGGCGCGGGCGAACCCGCCATGTTCGCTGCCGCGAGCAAACTCGACGATGGCTGTTTTGCTATCGTGATAAGCGGGGTCATCGCGCAGCTTTTTGGCGTATTCCAGACAGATTCGCTCGGTGAGCACGTCCCAAAGATAAGTGTATAGGAAATAGCCGTCTTTATCGGTGAACAGGCGAGTGTGGCCCAGTTCGGTGAGGATGGCGTCTTCCTCGAACCAGGTCCACAACATAGGAAAATCGTCGATCTCGTCGAAGTCGCCGATGTGATAGCGCCGGATGCGCACATCGGTTCTGGTCTTTTTGAAATGGTCGATGATCTCGCTCTTTCCGGCGGCGGGACGGGCGATGAGCAGGAGTACGTCGAA
>CAZJBA010000173.1:4811-6298 GCA_964544065.1 uncultured Anaerolineales bacterium
ACGAGCGCGTGGGCCGCTTCCATGATCGCTTCGCTGAGGGTCGGGTGGGCGTGCACGTTGCGGGCGATCTCTTCCGGAGAGATGTCCATCCGCTGTGCCAGGGTCAATTCCGGCAGCAGTTCGGTCACCTCGGGGCCGATCATGTGGGCGCCGAGCAACTCGCCGCTCTCCGCATCGCTGAGCAGCTTGACGAATCCGGTGGTTTCATCCAGCCCCAGGGCTTTGCCGTTGGCCCGGAAGGAGAATTGGCCCGTCTTGATCTCGTGGCCGCCTTCCTTGGCCTGCGCTTCGGTAAGGCCGAAGGAGGCCACCTGAGGATGGCAATAGGTCGCTCGCGGCATCATCTCATAGTCCAGGGTGATCGTCTCGACCCCGGCGATGTTCTCCGCGCAGATGATCCCCTGGGCGGAGGCGACATGAGCGAGCATCAGCTTGGCGGTCACGTCGCCGATCGCCCAGATGCCCTCGACGTTCGTAGCCATGCGCTCGTCGATCTCGACCGCGCCGCGGTCGTTCAATGCGACGCCGACATCTTTCAGGCCGAGTCCCTTGCTGTTGGGTTTGAAGCCGATCGCCAGCAGGGCTTGATCCGCCTCGAGGGTTTGCTCGCCGCGTTTGCCGCTGACCTGGACTTCGACGCCATCGTCCGTGGTCTTGATCGCTTCCACCCTGGTGTTGGTCATCACCTTGACTCGTTTGCGCTTGAAGGCGGTGAGCAGCTTTTTGCTCACTTCTTCGTCTTCGAGGGGGACGATGTCCGGCAGCATCTCGACGATGGTGACATCGACGCCGTAGGCGTTCCAGATGGTGGCAAACTCGACGCCGATGGCGCCGGAGCCGACGATGACGACGGAGTCGGGCAGGTCTTCTTGCAAGATCGCCTCGGTGTAGGTGATCACCTTCTCGCCGTCGACTTCCATGCCGGGAATCACGATCGGGTTCGCGCCGGTGGCCACAATGATGTTGTCGGCGCTCAATCGATTGGTTTGCCCCTCTTCGTCGGTGACTTCGACGGTGTCGGAGGCGACCAACTTGGCCTCGCCCATGTGGACGTCGATCTTGTTGTTCTTCAACAGGTAGCTGACCCCCTTGGTCAACCGCTGGGAGACCTTGCGGCTGCGCTGGACCGCCTTGGCGTAATCCAGTTCCAGGTTGTCGAAGGCGAAGCCAAAGGTGCGGCCGCCGTTATGCAACAGTTCGGCGACGTCGGCGTTTTTGAGCAGCGCTTTGGAGGGGATGCAACCCACGTTCAGGCAGACGCCCCCGATCCACTCTTTTTCGATCACGGCGGTTTTCAATCCCAGTTGGGCGGCGCGGATGGCGGCGACATACCCGCCAGGCCCGGCGCCAATCACAATGACATCATAGTCGCTCATATAAACTCCTTTTAGTACACGGAAGAACACGGAAAAAACGGAATGTTGGTAAAACTATAAAAGAAACTCCGTGAAAATCCGTGTTGATCCGTGTCCCCAAAATGTTTCATT
>CAZJBA010000174.1:0-6187 GCA_964544065.1 uncultured Anaerolineales bacterium
GGGTTAAGACTTCGGAAATTGACATTTCGGCAACCTGCCGGGAGATGAATCACCCTTCATCACCACCAGGCGGGTGGGGCGGACCTCCTTAATTTTTAATGACCCGATCCGTAGATAAGATATAATACAATCATGGATACTCCAGACTCCTTGAAACCATTTTTTAATCCGAAAGGCGTCGCTGTAGTGGGCGCCTCGGAGAATCCTACCAAGCTGGGCTACCGACTGGCTAACAACCTGGTGCGCAGTCACTACCAGGGAGCCGTCCATTTTGTCAACATCAAAGGTGGCCAACTGTTGAATCGACCTATCCATGAAAGTGTGCTGGATGTGCCCGATCCGGTTGATTTAGCCACTATTTTGATCCCGGCGCCTTACATCGCTGATGTGCTGCGTCAATGTGGCCAGCGCGGCATCCATGCCGTCATTGTCGGATCAGGGGGATTTCGAGAAGCTGGGCCGGAGGGGAAAGAACTCGAAAAAGAACTCATCGCTGTAGCAAAGGAAGAGGGCATTCGCATGATTGGGCCTAACTGTATTGGCCTGCTGGATACCCATTTTCCCATCGATACCACCTTCTTGCCACCGCCTGGGCCGACACCAGGCGATGTCGCTTTTATCTCCCAATCCGGAGCGATTTGCGCCGCTGTGATTGATTGGGCTCGCGGCCAGGGCTATGGCCTCTCTCGGCTGTTGAGCCTGGGCAACCAGGCTGACGTCAGCGAGACCGACATGCTCGCTCCTGTGGCCTCCGACCCTTACACTAATGTCTTGGCGCTTTACATCGAGGGTGTCAAAGACGGGCGACGCTTCGTCGAGCAGGCCCGAAAAATCGTAACCCAGAAACCCATCATCGCTCTCAAGGTCGGGCGTTTCGAGTCGGGCCAACGCGCGGTCGCTTCTCACACCGGCGCATTGGCCGGAAAAGAGAGCGCCTATAATGCTGCCTTTCGCCGGGCGGGTGTCTTGCGGGCCGAAACCAGCGAGGAGATGTTCGATCGTGCCCGCGCCCTTGCCTGGTGCCCGTCGCCCCAAGGTCGCCGCGTGGCTGTTTTGACCAACGCCGGTGGCCCCGCTGTGACCGCCGCGGATGCCCTGGAAGGCCTCGGCTTGAAATTGGCTGACTTTTCCGCTGAAACCAAAGCAGCACTGCGGGAATCATTGCCGCCTGCGGCTAGTTTGCAAAACCCCGTTGATATGCTTGCGGGCGGCGCTCCGCGAGATTTTGCCCGCAACCTGGAAATCATACTGGCCGATCCCGGCGTCGATAGCGCCATGGTCATTTTTCCGACGCCGCCCATGTCCAGCGCCGGAGCGGTTGCCAAGGCCATCATCCCGGTGGTGCACAGCACCGACAAGCCCGTCGTGGTCGCCGTGATGGGGGAGTTACTCATCCAGGAAGCCGTGGAGCATTTCCGCGCCGCCCGCGTGCCCGAATACCGCTTCCCGGAGCGAGCCGCGGCCGCACTTGCCGCCCTGGTAGAGCGCTCTGAATTGTTGGACTATGCTCAAGATCAGCCGGTTTTGCGCCAAGATGTCAACCCTTCCCTGGCGCGGGAAACGCTCGAAACCGGAGGGGCAAACAGCGCCAATGACATTCTCGAAGCCTACGGAATTTCCACAGCCAAGATGGTATTAGCCCGTGACCCGGATGAAGCAGTGGCCATCGCCCGTGAGATGGGCTTTCCCGTTGTGCTCAAAGTCGCCTCTGAGAGCATTTCCCATAAGTCCGATGTTGGCGGTGTGTTACTCGATCTCGGCGATGAAGAAGCGGTCAGGGCCGGTTTCGCCTCCGTCGTCGATCGGGCTCAATCGGCCTACCCCCAAGCAAAAATCGAGGGGGGGTACATCCAACGCATGATCCCCTTTGGACAAGAAGTGATCGTTGGTGCGGTCCAAGACGCTCAATTTGGTCCTGTGGTGATGTTTGGCTCCGGCGGCACCGAGGTGGAAGGCCTCAAGGATGTCGCCTTTGGATTAGCCCCGCTGACGCCCAGCGAAGCCGAATTGATGCTAGAGTCCACCTGGGCCGGGCGCAAATTGAAGGGCTACCGCAATCTGCCGCCTGCCGACCGGGATGCCGTCTTGGAGGCCCTGATTCGCATGGCCCAATTGGCCGCCGACCATCCCCAGATAGTCGAAATCGAAATCAATCCTCTGCGAGTGCTGCCAGAGGGGAAAGGTGCTATCGCTGTTGATGTACGCTTCCAAGCTGATCATGAATCCGGCCCGGCGAGCGGCTGAACAATTCGTCCCGGCGGAAACGATCGTCGCCGTGGACGAGTTTGGCAACGGCAATATCAATGATACCTATCTGGTGCGGACAACGCCTCAGAACCAGGGCCGGTTCATCCTCCAACGGATCAACACCTATGTGTTCCGCCGCCCCAAACTGATCATCGAAAACTTACGCACCTGCATCACGCACATTCAAGGGAAAATGATGCAGCAGAGCAGGCCGCCTTCTCACCGTTGGGAGATGCCCCGGCTTCGCGCTACAAAGACGGGCAAAGCCTATTACATCGACGCTGACGATTCCTTTTGGCGGGCGATCAGCTTCGTCGACCGCTCTTGCACCTTGGAAACGATTCAAGATCAAACCCATGCCCGGGAGGTTGGCTACGCTTTGGGCTATTTTCACGCTTTGTTGAGCGATCTCAACACGGATAAGTTGCACGATACGCTGCCGGGATTCCACATCGTGCCCCAATATTTGGCCCAATACGATCAAGTCAAGCCTCAAACCTCTCCCCCAGAGTCAAGTCCGGAAACGCGTTATTGTCACACCATGATCGAGACGCGCCGCGCCTGGGCCAGCGTGCTCGAAGATGCCAAAGCGCGCGGAGACTTGCCTGAGCGTAACATTCACGGCGACCCCAAGGTCAACAACATCATGATCTGCAAACAGACCGGCCAAGCGGTCAGCATGGTCGATCTGGACACGGTCAAACCAGGTTTGATCCACTATGATTTGGGTGATTGTCTGCGCTCCAGTTGCAACCCCCTTGGCGAGGAAACCGGCGACTTCGATCATGTCCGCTTTGAAATCGACCTGGCCGAGCCTATTCTGGAAGGCTATCTCGCCAGCGCGGCCGCGTTCTTGACCCCCAGCGATTATGATTTCATTTACGACTCTGTCCGTTTGATAGCTTTTGAGATGGGGCTGCGTTTCTTTCAGGATCATTTGGCCGGGAACGTGTACTTCAAGGTCGAGCACGACGAGCATAATTTGAACCGCGCTATGGTTCAGTTCAAATTACTCGAAAGCATCGAAGCCCAGCAGCAAATAATCCAAGCGTTGATCGATGATTTGGAAATGCAGAAGAAGTTGAATTTTTCCAGCGTTCAAGCACAATCTACCTGAGTTTCCGCTCCGTTTTGCGTGCCGCCTAACACGTCTGCCGCGTAAAAGTTCGACTTCTATCCCCGGAGTCAACCTTCCAACTCCCAGCAACCCGTCACCACGGTGACCAACTGCTCCAATCCCCGGTTGATCGGTTTTATGTGCATGTATTCCTTCAACGTGTGCACACCGCCTCCCACCGTCAAACCGATGCAGATGCTGGCCAAGCCCCGGCTGAGGGGAATGTTGGCATCGGTGGAGCCGATGTTGAAATTTGGCTGGATTCCCTGGGATTCGAGCGCGCGCTTGGCGAGCTGTACCAGGGGATGATTTGGCTGGATTTCCCCCGTGGGGCGGTCCCCGATGATGTCTGTCTCGATTTGAACATCTCCCCGGCTGGATTCCGTTACCAGCGCTTCGACCCTCTTTATCACCTCGGAGAGGGTTGCTGTTTTCTCGGAACGTAAATCCAGCTCGATGCAAGCCCGAGCGGCGATCGTGTTGACTGAAATACCCCCGGAGATGGTGCCCACGTTGAGGCTGGTGCGCGGCTCTTCCGGCAGCGAGATGACGTCGAGGTCTGTGACCAACTTGGCCATCTCATGAATGGCGGATGGCTTGCCGTACTCGGCCCAGGAGTGACCACCTTCGGTATGGGCGCTGATCCGGTAGCGGCGCACGCTCAGGCCGCGGTGATAGATTTGCCCCAGGGCCAACCCCTCGACGACGAGGTAAGCCCGCGGCGCATCGCCAAAACGGTCCACCACGGCGCGCATGCCGCGCAAGTCGCCGACTCCCTCCTCGCCGACATTGACAACCAGCCACAGGTCGCCGGGCAGCGTGATCCCGCGCTGATGCAAGGCCCACACCAGGCCGAACAGTCCCGCTACGCCCAGGCTGTTGTCGCCGATCCCAGGGCCGAAGATGACATCTTCATGGCGGATGACGCTCAGATCTGTGTCCGCCGGGAAGACGGTGTCGCTGTGCGCGGAGACGACCAGGGGCGGCGCGTCTCCGGCGCCGGGCAGGCGGGCATAGACATTCCCGATCGCGTCGATTTCGACATCGCTGAGCCCTTCGGCGTTGAAGCGGTCGCGCAAAAAAGAAGCCCGTTCCGCTTCGTGGAACGTGGGCGCCGGTATTTGTTGAATTTGGATGGTCAGATCGAGCAGGCGATCGAGAAGTCCAGTCATGGTTGGGGAAATCTTGCTGTGTGCAGGCCTCGGCTGCTGTGTGCAGGTCTCTGCTGCTGTGTGCAGGTCTCTGACCGCACACCTGGAGCGACCGCAGGTCTCCCGTCTCGAAGACAGGGTGAAAATTGTTAAAAAAAGCCTGGAGACCTACGGTCAAAGCGGCGTCGGGGTCAGGAGACCCTCGACGAGCGAGCAGACAATGGTTCCTAAAGTTCGCGCACCGATTGGCGCAGCGAATCGAGGCGAGCTTGTGGCAAGCCGGGCAGTACATCCAGGGCGAAGAAAATGCTGCTCCCTTCGGAAACGATCGAGGCGGAGACATTGCCGTGCAGCGTCGCTTCAAGTGGGTCATACGTTTGTCGGTATCCGGCCAGGAATCCGCCACAAAAGGCGTCACCCACACCGGTCGGGTTAGCTATTCGGGCCGGGCAAGCGGGAATCTCCCAGCGGGACTTGGAAGCGGCGTCATAGAGCCATTGCCCCCGTTCCCCCCGTTTGATGACCACATGGTCACAGCCGTATCCGGCCAGGGCCTCAGCCATCTCCCAAACATCGTCACTCTGGCCTTCAAACAGGGCGCGCAAATCTTCTTCGGCCGGGATGAAGGCGGTCAACCCGGTGACCAGGCTGGGAACGTCGCTCCAGAAGGTCGGGTTCATGTAGCTTGAGACCGGGTCGAGCGTGACGGTGGTGAGACCCGCCTGGCGGAAGGCGGCCGGCATCAGGCTGTGGCTGATATAATCTAAGGGGCAGAGGTGCGCGGCGGTGGCGTCTTGATACGGTTCGGGAATATCGTCTTGGCGCAAGGAGGTGGGCGCCGGCTTGACGCGGCTATCGAGTTCGTCTTGGCGGTTTTTGTAGCCCAGCAACGCTTTGGGATACTCGAGGTCCAGGCGGGCGAAATGGGGGATCGGATCGCCGCTGACGCGGGTGACTTTGTCCTTGTAGACGTAGAAGTTGCGCACATCGATGGATTGGGGCAGCGCTCGAACCCCGCTGATGTCAAAGCCTCTTTGTTCTAGTTTTTGTAACCATGCCTGAGGATAATCTTCTCCCACCCGGGCCATGATGCCGGGGGGAGGCGAATCCTGCCACAGTTTGGCGCCGACGGCGGCATAGGGCACATTGCCTCCCAGAACGTCGAGCACGGGCTCATCGTTGGCGGTGATGTAATAGTCGCGATAAAGCCTGCCAGCAAAGACGAAGGTTGGTGTTTGGGTTTCCATAATGGGCATTATACGTGATTTTGAGGCCATTGGTAACGGTAAGGGGTCGGAGCCGACAAACCTGACATTTTTCAGGGAAAAACCGTAGAATCTCCTTGATGGAATGGCAAAACCTTGATATATTACAGATATATTATATTGTGGCGTGACAGGAAAAACCTGTCGGCAACCATTCCTATAAAGTGACATAAATAACTTGCGATCAATAATTTTTTCAATGATAATCAGGCTTTGTCCATGTGTTTCTGCCTCGCTTATCCAAGCTGCTCCGCTTCCCCGAAGCTTGTTCTTAGGAATGTATCCTATGCTGGAATGCAACTTGTTGCCCTTTGCATAGTTAGGTGGTTTTCAGGCCGCCTTCTTTTATTTTAAGTCTTCAACCGGAGTCATTTGATGGAGAGTTTTCTCTCCGCTTAGAAAAAATT
>CAZJBA010000175.1:0-6131 GCA_964544065.1 uncultured Anaerolineales bacterium
GCGAGAGCAAGAGCGCCTCAGCAGTATAGAACATTGTGTAATAAGCGCGTGAAGCCGAAAAATCGTAATAATCATCCTTTGCCAGCAACTTGGCAGCTTCAAGGCTTTCTTCCGCTTTTTCCAAGATGGCTTGAAGTTGTTCTTTCATACGAGAACAGCCTCGCGACGGACATTCATATAGAATGGGCTTTCTTCGTGTTCGAAGCGTTCTTTGGAAACAAAGGCGCGCGATATAACTACATCGTATTCGAGGGAAAGATCAGCGACCAGGTCAATGGTCCGATCCAGCATGTCGCTGTAGTCAAAATCGCCTCGTAAAACGATGAGGACATCAATATCAGAATCAAATCCCGCCTCTCCCCGAGCTTGTGAACCGTATAAGTAAACTCCCTCCAAGCGTTCTGGGAGTTTATCTGCGAGCCCTGTTTGTAACTTACGAAGTACTTCTTGTAGTTTGGTATCCATCATAATTACATTATATCAGCGATTTCCCATCCATAGCCGATACAGCGCGTACAATCCCGGCCGGTAGACTCGGTCCCAGGGGCCGACGGCGCGGCGCAGTTCCCCGCCGAAGCCGCGCTTGAAGCGGTAGACGCCCCACAGGCCGTCGTGGCGGTCGAGAAATTCATCTTCGAGAGTCTCCCGGTCGGCGTCGGGTACACCCCACAGGTCGTACTCCACGCAGCCGCGTTTCTTGGCCCAGCGCATCGCCTCCCATTGGAGCAGGTAGGTGGGCATCCGGTTGCGCTCCCGGTTGGAGGAGGCCCCGTACAGGTACCAGGCCCGCTCCCCTTGGGCGAAGACCATGATCGCCGCCAGGGGCGTCCCCTCGTAGCGGGCGATCAGCAGGCGGCAGGCATCCTGAGGAGTGAACAATTCGTAGGCTCGGCGGTAATATTCACGGCTGTGGACGCCGAAATCGGCCCGCTCGCCGGTGGTGGTGAGCATCTCGTAGAAGGTGTCGATCTCGTCGCTGGGTTCGACGACGACGTCCTTGCGCCCGGCCAGGCGGATGTTATAGCGCGTCTTCGACTTCATTTCTAGGAGTATCTCTTCCTCGTCGGGGCGCAGATTGATCGTCAGGGTGCGCGGCGGTTGGATCGCCTGCGGGCTGAGGCGGAAGCCAGGGGGCGGAGGGTCCGCTTCGAGGGAGTCCGATTCGCCCCGTTCCAGGTCGGGTTCTACCTTCAGGAACACGGCCCGGCGCCGTTTGCAGAGTCGATCCAGCTCGGGCCAGAGCGAATCCCAATCCTCCCCGACGGGGCCGCGCGGCAGGTAGGCCAGGCTTAATCCGAGCGGCAGCGACCGGAAGAGAACCTGCGCGCCGGTCTCACCGACGACGAGACGCTCGACCTGCCAGCCGAATTCGGACTTGAGCTCGCCCCAGGCGCGGGTTTGCAGCAGGTGGGCGTTGGGGTGTTGGTCGAGAAAGTCTTGCCATCCTTGGGGGGATACGTGGGTCATAATTTTCTTTCTGAATGGAACGCGGATGACACGGATATAGCGGATTTTCGCGGATTTAAACAACTTTTTATTTATCCGCGTAAATCAGCCTAATCTGCGTAGTCCGCGTTCTATTTGGTATTCAATACTTAAACTAGTGAAGTCAAATCCGGCGGCGGGGTGTCGCTCACCGACGCACCAGGGATGAGCACATCCAGCCGTTTGAGGATCGCCGTCGGGGCGCCCTCCCGGGCCAGGTGAACCAACTCGTCGACGGCGTTGTGCAGGGCGTCCCCGTTGAGAATGTCCTCCTCGGAGAGCAGCAGGATGTCGGGGTGCTCGGTGTCCTCGAAGGTGGCCCATTTGTCCCAGAGCTCCTCGCTGAGCTTCTCGCCCGGGCGCACGCCAGTGAAGACGATCTCGATGTCCTCGCCCGGCTTCAGGCCCGACAGGCGAATCAGGTCTTCGGCCAGGTCGACGATCTTGACTTGCTCGCCCATCTTGAGCACAAAGACTTCACAGCCGTTGCTCATCGTCCCGGCCTGGAGCACCAGGTGGACGGCTTCGGGGATCGTCATGAAGAAGCGTTCCATGTCCGGGTGGGTGACCGTCACCGGCCCGCCGTTGGCGATCTGTTTCTGGAAGCGAGGCACCACCGAGCCGCGGCTGCCCAGTACGTTGCCGAAACGGACCACCGAATAGGCCTTTCCCGTGTTGCGGGCCGCGTCCAGGACGAGCAGTTCGGCCATCCGTTTGGTCGCGCCCATCACGCTGGTCGGGCGGATAGCCTTGTCGGTCGAGACCATCACCAATCGCTCGACGTTGTAATTCATGGCGATTTCGACCACATTGCGAGTTCCTAACACGTTGTTGGTGACCGCTTCTTCGACGTTGATCTCCATCATCGGGACGTGTTTGTGCGCCGCGGCGTGGAAGACCACCTGGGGGCGGACATCGTCAAACACGTTGGCCAGCCGGTCGCGATCGCGAATGTCGGCGATGATCGGGTGCAGCGCCTGGCTGGGATAACTTTCGATCAGGTCGAGATAGGTCTCGTAGACGCTGTTCTCGCCGTGGCCGACGATCACCAGGGAGGTCGGCCCCCAGCGGGCGATCTGGCGGCATAATTCCGTGCCGATCGAGCCGCCCCCGCCGGTCACCAAGATGCGCCGCCCGGCGATGACCGATCCAACCCGGCGGTCGTCGTTGATGGCCGAAGCCCGCCGCAACAGGTCGTTGATGTTGACCTCCCGCAGGCGGCTGACGCTGACCTTGCCGCCGATCAACTCGTAGATGCCTGGCATGGTACGGAAGCCGACGCCCTCTTGGCGGCAAATATCGGCCAGGCGGCGGATCAACTTGCCTGGCGCCGTCGGAATGGCGATGATCACTTCCTGAATACGTTTGTTTTTGATCGTGGCGCGTAGATTGTCCAGGGTGCCGGCCACGGGCACGCCGTGAATCTGGCTCTTTTGTTTGGCTTCGTCATCGTCGAGGAAGCAGATTGGGTCGAGGTTCAATTGCGGGTTTTTCTGGATTTCACGCACCACCAGCGCGCCGGCGTCTCCGGCCCCGATGATCAGGGTGCGGCGTTCGATCCACTTGCGCTGGGAGCCGTTGGCCGCCGTCGAGCGGCTCTCGGCGATCAGCCGCGAGCTGAAGCGCAGGCCGCCGGTCAACAAGATAGAGAGCAGCCAATCGATCACCAGGGTAGCGCGGGGGAAACCGATATAGTCGGGCAAGCGCGTTTGAATGTAGGTCATCAAGATGACGGCGAAGGAGAGCACCACCGAGGCGGATGTCACCGCTGTGGCGATCAGGCGAATCTCGTGGGTGCTGGCATAGGCCCACAGGCGCCGGTACAGGCCAAAGCCGTAGTAGACCAGCGGCTTGATGATCAGCGCCAGGATGGCCATGCGCATAGCTTGGGGCAGATAGTAGACGAACAGATTGCCCAGCTCGAAGCGGAGGGCAAAACTGACCAGCACCGAGACGATGATGAGAAAGAGGTCGCCAAGCAAGAAGACGCGGTTGCGGATCGGGACGCGCTCGAATAGGGCTTTGGCCTGGCGAAACAGATGTTTGATTCTGGCGAGCAGCTTTGCTTTGGTCACGATCGCATCCAATCCACGGTTTGGCGCAAGCCGTCGAGCAGACTTGTGCTTGGTTCGAAATCTAGAAGTTGCTTTGCCCGAGATGGGTCTCCCACCGAGCGATAGATGTCGCCAGGGCGCGGCAGCCCAAATTCCGCTTCTGGCGTGTCGGGGATGATCTCTCTTAGCGTGTTCAGGATATCTAAAATGGTGGTCTCCGACCCGGAGCAGATGTTGATGATCTCGCCCGTGGCCTGGGGCGTGTCGGCGGCGATCAGATTGGCCCGGGCGACATCGTCGGCGAAGATGAAATCGCGGCTTTGCAGCCCGTCTCCGTGGATTGTGGCGGCTTCTCCCTCCAGCAGCCGGTGGATGAAGACCGGGATCACTGCGGCGTAGTCCGATGCCGGCGATTGCCGCGGCCCGT
Source organism: uncultured Anaerolineales bacterium (assembly GCA_964544065.1). GTDB lineage: Bacteria > Chloroflexota > Anaerolineae > Anaerolineales > UBA11858 > JAYELX01. The sequence goes on from CAZJBA010000175.1 coordinate 3,967, forward strand.
AGACGTTGAAATAGCGCAGCGCGGTGACACCCATCTCTGTGGCCCGGGTGTAGAGATCGGCATAGATTTCATTCACCCGTTTGGACGCCGCGTAGGGTGACAGCGACATCGTCTCGCCCGTTTCACGCAGGGGGTAGTCCTGTGATTCCCCGTAAACGGCCGCGCTGGAGGCCATCACCACCCGGCGGACGTCTGCTTTCTGAGCGGCCTGAAGCAGGATTTCGACCCCGTGTACGTTGGTGTCAAAGCAGGCCTGCGGGTTTTCGACCGATAGAGGCACGGAGACAAAGGCGGCCTGGTGGAAGATGATCTCGACTCCAGCGACGGCCTTGGCGGCCTGCTCCGGGTCCCGCAAGTCGGCTTCGATGATCTCGATCGACGATTCCACCTCGGCCAGATTCTCGCGTTTGCCGGTGGAGAAATTGTCTAACACGCGGACATGATCCCCGCGTTGTAACAATTTTCTCACGATGTGGGAGCCGATGAAACCAGCTCCGCCGGTGACCAGACAGGTTGCCATTTTATTGCCCTTTCAAGCCGAAGATCGTCGCCGGTGTGCGCAGGATGATCAGTGCGTCCAGCACCAGGTTGCGGTGTTTGATGTAATAGAGATCGTACTCCAGCTTTTCGGAGGTCTCATCGACGGTGGCAGCGTAGCCGTAATTGACCTGGGCCCACCCGGTGATGCCCGGTTTGACCAGCAGACGCGCTCGGTAGAAGGGAATCTGGCGCTGGAACCGTTCCACCAGCCTGGGGCGCTCGGCCCGCGGCCCGACCAGGCTCATGTCGCCGCGCAGCACGTTGTAGAATTGAGGCAATTCGTCCAAATGGGTCTTGCGCAGCAAGCGTCCCATCCGGGTGACGCGGTCGTCATTTTCCTGGGCCAGCCGGGGCCTGCCGACCGTTTCGGCGTTTTTTTGCATCGTGCGGAATTTGAAAATCTTGTAGACTTCGCCCCCCTTGCCCAAGCGCTCCTGGGCATAAAAGATCGGCCTGCCGCTGTCGAGCAGAGTGCCCAGCCCGATCACGGGAAACAGCAGAATCAGGATGGTGACGCCCACCAGGCCCCCCAGGATGTCGATCATCCGTTTGAGGATTTCATAGAAACCGTGGACGCGCACCTCATCGACGAACGAGCGCAAAATCCAGTCGGTCTCCAAAATCTTGATCGGGACGCGATGAACCAGCTCCTCATAGGCCACGGGCATGCGGGTGATCTCCACGCCTTGCTCTTGAGCGTTAAGCAGGGCCTGGAAGGTCTGGCCCCGCAGCGCGCCGGAGATGGCCACGATGATGTCGGAAACATCTTTTTCTTCGACCAGTTCGAGCAGATTGCCACAATTGGCGATCACGGTATGGCCTTCGATTTCGGTGTTCATTTTCTCGCAGTCGTCATCGACCAATCCGACAAGGTCGAAGGGTTTGGTTTCCAGCGAGTTGATCTCCTGCAAGATCGTGCTTCCGGCCCGACCTGCCCCGACGAGCAGCACCCGGCGCATGAATTGGGGCGCCGTGAACACCTGGATGTAGAGCAGCCGCCACCCCAGGGTCAACAGCGAGGCGGTGATCAGAAAGACGGCCACACCCCGGCGGGGGAGCGGATTCTGGGAGGCAAAATAGACGATCAGGTAGAGCAAGAATCCCAGCCCGGTAGCGGTTGCCACGCCGCGCAAGACCTGTTGTCGGTTGGCGCTGCGGTGGACATCGTAGAGCCCGATGATCAGGAATAGCCACAAAAAGGGGAGCAAATAGAACCACCCAGCGACGCGCTGGCGCAAGAAGGCCAGTGATAGGCCAAGCCATTCTTCGCCCATGCCCCAGGCGATCAAGGCCACGCCCAGGGCGATCACGGCCAGCATCAGGTCGACCAGGGTCAACAGGGTGCGGCGTTCGCGCAGCCCCAGGCGTAGGAATCGAGATGATCGTTGTTGTTCTGCCATAGAAAATTGCTTGGTTTGTAGTTAGGCACGTAGCAGAGCGAAGTGCCGTTTGAATAGCATGAGTTTCTAAGGAATCCAGGAAACCTTGAATGCTTCTTCCTGTTTTCCTGGCTTCCTTATCGAATACGATCGGGCGGCGATTTCTCTCCCTTTGACTTAGGAGCCGTGATTAACTTGACAATGTCATATTTTCGTATAGACCACAGCAGAGCCGCCGATTGAGTA
>CAZJBA010000176.1:0-6122 GCA_964544065.1 uncultured Anaerolineales bacterium
ACACCGTGTGGCTGCGCGAAAATCGATGCTGGTCTACGAAACCGATGTTTCGCCTTCGCTCAACGCAGGCTCTGCGTCGGTTGAGAATCTAATCCACGAAGGTGGATTTTTTCTGCCAGCGGCTGGCACGCCAGCATCGAATTTATTCGATGGCCCCGGAATATTGAGAAGATACATGATACGTTGAAAATACGAAAATTTGACTCGAATGAATTTTACCAGATAAGATTGCCGCCAAATAGCTACTGATCTGGATCAATCATGCCAGGTTGATGAATTTCGACTACCTCTCCATGCATGTTGATGCGAACGCGAAAACCGGTCATACCCATGTAGGCTCGGCTTTCCTCAGGAATGCCGGCTTCGAGAATACGATCGAATTGCTGATCCATTTGCTTTAGTTGGCTTTCGATCATGGCGCGAGTGAAAATGTCTTCCTGTCCGAGCATTTTAGCAGCTTGCTCGCTTAGCAAATCTTCGTGTCCCTGAATCATCTCACTCATTTTTTGCAATACCTGGCGATCGACTTCTTCGGAGGGAATGTGTCGCCGGAAGCCAGCGTCGTCGACAACGTAACAGGGTTCACCACCAACGTATGCGGTCTCTACGGGATTGTCGTCTTCGTCGGTAATTAATCCTTCCAAGAGCGGTTGTTTTGGCATCTTTGGTTTTTTGAAAATATTGGGCTTGTTGTTAGCTGCTCTGTTTCCCTTCGATGGTACCCAGCAAGATCGCGGCCGCGATTCCCAGGCGGCGATCGAGTTGCCTGGCAGTATCCAGGCTGAAGTCCAGGTCGAGACGGTAACCAACCAGCCGGAAGCGTTGGCGATAGTCGGCCACTTTTTGCCCGTTCATCCGCAGATCATAATCTTGAGGCAGCAGGCTGCCGAGCAAGAATCGGCGCAGCAACGCCCGCCCCAGGCTGTCCTCCTGGAGAACCCCAATGACTTGATCGTTGGCATCTAGTACTTCCCATTCGTCCCGCGCCATCGAGCGGAATCCTTTGCGCCGCAACGCGCCGACTTTGGATTGCATACTGCTGTCGAAAATATCATACGCGGCGGAGAAATCGATCACCTGGCGAGCTTTGATCAAGAGCAATTCCTGGGTCATGCTTTCGTCCGCGAAGGCGCGAATATCTTCCTTCAGCTTGAACATTTTCTGCTTGCTGAAGAGTACCATTTGCCCAGCCGGATCAAAAATGCGGAACTGCCCGGTTAAGGCCAAGATTTTGCGTTTGAGTAAATACTGATTGTGCTGAAAAGCGGTGTGCATTCTGAGCTCCTTTCGAAACGACTGGCGTACTTATCCTAGATTTTACCGCAGAACTTGAACATCATCGGCCCCTCCTCATTATGCCAATAAGTGCCCGGGAAGGCAAGCCCGACTTCCGTACTGTTCAGGGCAATCGCGTATAGACAAGAGGCACAGTCCCTTACCGCTCCCCAATCGGCTAAATCACTTGGCATCACGGGCGCACGTTGACCAGCGTGCCCATGGCGGCCCAATCATAGACCCAACCTGCATCGGCGATGACCATGTTGACGCATCCGTGACTCATGGGAATGCCAAAATTATTATGCCAATAGGTCCCGTGGATGCTGTAGCCTTTGTAAAAGAACATCACATAGGGGACATCGGGCAAGTAGTAGCCTGGTCCCGCCATGGTGCTGTAACGATATTTCGCATAAATGTGGTATTGGCCCGTCACGGTAGGATACTGCCAGGTACCCGTGGAGACGACGAACGATTTGATCCGTTGGGAGCCCTTGTTTGCATACAGACGCTGTTCGGAAAGGTCAATGTCAATCCAACGTTGATTTGTTGTCACCCCGGCAGGCATGGAGACATCGGCGGGGAGACTCGTGTCTGTTGGTTTGGGTTTCTTCTCAGTGGGCTTGGGAGTATGGGTTGGAGCAGGGGTGGCCGTCTCGGAGGCTGTAAACGTTGGGGTGGGGGTGAGCGTTTTCGTGGCTGTCGGCGAAGGCGTGAAAGTGGGCGTTGGCGTGAAGGTCGGCGTTGGCGTGAACGTTGGCGTCGCGGTAAAGGTGCGCGTGGCTTTGTCGGCCGCAATGCGCACCCCCGAGATCGATTCTTCGGAAGCGAACGCGGAGGAGATGATGGGATACCGGAGCCAAAAGAAAACTCCTAACACAACGATCAAGAACATCATAATCCAGGGCAAGAAGGCGAGCCTGGAACGCGTCAGCGCCGAGGAGGGGATTTGATCGGAAATGATCTGGCGCGGTGGGGTTGCCGGTGGAGGTTGGTTACGCCAGCGCTGGATGGCCCAATGCATACCTTTGCGCGCCAACTCGCTTTGAGGGTTGATTGCCAGGGCCTCTTCCAAATAAGCCAGGCTGGCTCGGGGAGAGGCCAGGGCGGCCAGAAAAAGCCACGGCCTCTCACGATCGGGAGTCAAGGAGGCGGCCCGTTCAGCCCACAATCGGGCCGCCCGGCGATCTCCATGTTGGAGCGCCAGTCTGGCTTGCTGAAGCGCATCGTCCGATTGTTGCCGTTTATGGCTCATTGGGAGTTGGTTGCGCCGAGACACTTTCGTTACGGATGTAACACAAAATGCCGTCGGCAATGCCATTAGCAATCTGGTCGTTGTTCTGCGTCAAGATTTGCCGATCGAGGTTCATGAAACCGGTCTCGATGATGACGGCGGGCGTGTCGGCGCCAATTTCATCAAAGGCATGGTATCCTGACATGTCCTCGGTGATGCCTGCGTGCTCAGGGAGATTGGTCGCCGCGGCGTACCGATTGATCAGGCAGGCTTTTAGGCGAGCTGTTTGTTCGGGGCGGGGGTTGTAGACCGAAGCGGCTACCTTGAACCCTGTGGCTTGGTCGTTGATATATTGACACGAATCGGCGTGGATAGAGACCAGCGTCAGTGCATCATATCCCTCTAAACGTTGGTCGAACTCTTCCAACAGGTGGACTTTGAAGCCCTCTGCGGCGAGTGTCTTTTGCACCAGCGCGGCGGTTTCTTGGTTGATGCTTAACTCGGTCAGCCCGTCCGGACAAATGGCGCCGGGATCATCGCTATCGCCCCAGTGGCCTACCACGATGCCAATGGGCGGCCAGGGGCGCGGCGTCGCTGTCGGCCAGTTGCCATCCGCTTGTTCTTTGGCCTGTAGCGCCTCGGCGAGTTTGGCCGACAACTCTCCGGAGAAGAGACTTCCCGGCGTCGTCGCGGTGAAAAGAGTAGCCACAATCATAGCGACTGCGACCACCGTAGCGATCGATTTAATCGTATCGGCAGCGATAGAATCACTCCCGGCTGTTCTCGGATCTGATCTGTGCATAAAAATCCCGATTTGTTGTATACTGATAGTACCCAAAAGACGGAAACATGGCAAGGTTTTCTGTATCATCTCAACGTCTTGGGAGCAACGAACGCCGTTCCTGTAGACAAAACGAGTGGATAGCTATTACTGACGAAGGAATGGCGTTCGTCCCGTGTGCGCGCAAGAGTTGTCAGATGGCAACTTTCGGTCGTATGGAGAAACGCCGACGAGACGTCGGCTAGATCAATCTACATCCGATCTAGGCAACGTCCCCGGTGCCGACCATGGTGGATGTTACAACGCTGCCTGACAACATTCGAGGGCACACGTTCGTCCCCGCATGGTTGAGACGATGTGATTTTCTTGTGATAATGGATTGGATCATAGAAGTAGGAGCTTAGAAATGGAAGAGCATCTAACCCCCGAGGAGAAAGAATCCCTCTTGAAGCTGGCCCGTCAGGCTCTAACGTTAGGCGTGCGCGGTGACCCGTTGCCTGATCTCAACTTGGAGCAAATGCCCCCACGCCTGCGCGCCGATGGCGCCTCTTTCGTCACCCTGACCAAAGCGGGCCAATTGCGCGGCTGTATTGGAGCCTTAGAAGCGCGCCAACCTCTGGTCTTGGACGTTCAAAAGCACGCCGTCGACGCGGCCTTGAAAGATTTTCGTTTCCCCTCCGTGCAGCCAGATGAACTTGCCGACATTGAACTTGAAATCTCTTATCTTACCGAGCCGCGCCCCTTGGAATACGAGAATCCCGACGACTTGCTTTCCAAGCTCCGTCCCGGCGTCGATGGAGTCGTTTTGCGCGACGGCCTCCGTCGGGCCACATTCTTACCCCAGGTATGGGAAAAGTTGCCTCAACCGGAGACATTTTTAAGTCACTTGTGCCGGAAGATGGGCGCCTCCCCCGATCTGTGGCGACATAAAGTGATTAAGGTACTCACCTATCAAGTCGAAAAATTTCACGAGTGAGAAGTAAAACCCCTACCTTTTCTTCCTCGCTACGTACAAATGGACGCTGCCAAAGCCCCTATTTCTTCCTCCCTGAATTCCCGCCCGGATTGTTCCAAAATTTTGGCAAAGCGACTATAAAAGCGATTGAATTCTTCTGTAACCGCTTGTTTGTCAACGGGTTCGGGTGAGTACATCGTTCATCGATTGCGCTTGATTAACCGTTGTTGGTAGGACTCATAGTCCGGCAGCCGTCGGTCGTAGGCTTCAGACATCAGCGAGGACGAGAAAATGAAATCGGCTGAGGCACGATTACAAGCGATGGGGATATTCCAAACCACGGCAATGCGCAGCAGGGCTTTGACGTCGGGATCATGAGGATGAGGCTCGAGCGGATCCCAGAAAAAGACCAAAAATTCGATCTCGCCCTGGGAGATTTTCGCGCCGATTTGCTGGTCGCCGCCCAGTGGCCCGCTTTGCATCGTGTGGATGTCAATGTCGAGTTCTTGCTCTAGCAATCTACCGGTCGTGCCCGTGGCGTAGATTTTGTGCTGCTCCAGCAGGCCGCGGTTGAATTGGACCCATTCAAGCAAGTCTTGCTTTTTGTTATCGTGAGCGACAAGGGCGATGTTTTTCTTTTCCCTCATTGTGCGCAAATTGGTTTTCATGTTTCTTTGTCCTTTAGATAGATCCAAAACTGTCGGAATGGTTCAGAAATGTGTAGACACTTTCGCAACCCCCTTCTTGTTCATATCCATCTCATTAGAATCATTTTTTCTTGCCATGCTGGACAGCGATGATCTCCGCCAGGATGGAGACGGCGATCTCTCCCGGCGTCTTCGCGCCTAGATCGAGCCCTATCGGGCCGTGAATGCGTGCCAGCGTTGACGGGGAGAAGCCTTTCTCCCTCAGAGCTTGCTTCCGTTTTTCTTGCGTTGACGTAGACCCCAGCAGGCCAATGTAACCTACATCACTATCGAGCGCGATTTCCAGGGTGGGGAGGTCGAATTTGGCATCATGGCTGAGCACAATAACGGCATCCTGCGGGCGCAAATGCTGTGGCGAGAGCGCCTCTTGGGGCCAGGCCTGAATCAACTCATTCGCGTGCGGGAAACGTTCGGGAGTAGCAAAAGCCTGGCGAGCATCAATGACGCGAGTACGAAAATCCAGCGTTTGGGCCAGTTCCGCCAATCGAGTGGCGATGTGTACCGCGCCGATGATGTTCAATGTTGGCGGAGGGGAGAAAGTCTGGCAAAAAATCTCGCCCAAGGTGGTTTGGTGGGTCGAATTTGTGGGTTGGGCGAAGAGATCAGGCAGGGCGGCGACCAAAGCTTTATCACCTTCCCAGTCGCCGTCGGGCCAGATCAAAGCGTGTTTGGCCTCGTCAAGGGCAGTTGCCAGGGCAACGGTTTCTCCCTGCTTCAAGGCTTGGGACCAACGCTGATGCAGGTTGGTGAATGGTTCAACGTAGATTTCTACGGAACCGCCACAGGAAAGGCCCAACTGCCAGCCTTCGTCGTCCGTGGGCTCGTAACGGAGTCTGGCTGCCTCGCCACAAGCGAGCACCTCTTGGGCTTTTTGGACGACCGCTCCGGCCACACAACCGCCGCTGACCGAGCCGGTCATTTTTCCCGAGGCGGTCACGGCCATGTGAGAGCCAACCGGTCTTAGCGAAGAGCCTTTGAGTCCCACAACGGTCGCCAGCGCAATTTGCTCATCGTTCGCCAACCAGCTTTGTAAGGTTTCTATAAAAGCTCTCATCGGTGCCTTCTTTTAACTTGCGTCAGAACAATCCTGGTAACCATCTAATGAATACCTTAATCTTACCGCGTTTTTTGATGGAGTTTAAGAAAATAATTCGGTAATACCTTCAACCT
>CAZJBA010000177.1:0-5993 GCA_964544065.1 uncultured Anaerolineales bacterium
CATGCGAAAGCGAGTGTCACTGGAGAGCCCGGTGCGATAATTCCGCACGCCGGGAACTGGGCGGGGAGAGGGCGGGAAACTGCCAGTCCTACCGCAATTGCAGCCTGTGACCGGACAATATGGATGAACATGAAGAACAATGCAGTAGGTAAGGAAGACTTAATATTCGGATTTTGCTAAATCTAGTTTCCCCACTAAAAAAAGACAGGACAACTATTCCTAGCTGTCCTGTCTTTGGTAGGATCAATACGTTTTATCGTTAGATAGCTACAACGTCCTGAGCCTGGGCTCCTTTTTGGCTTTGGGTAACGGTGAATTCTACTTGTTGACCATCCTCAAGATTTTTAAAGCCTTCGCCCATGATGGCGTTGTAGTGAACGAAAACGTCCTCGCCAGCTTCGCGCTCAATAAAGCCATAGCCTTTACCACCGTCGAACCATTTTACAGTACCTTGTTCTTTAGTCATAATTTGGAACTCCTTCCATATAAGATTTAATAGGTTACGCTTGGGTTCCAAATCAAAGGTTTATCTTTTTTTCAGAACTTCTGTTAATCAAGCAGTGTAGTATAGCATACAATTTGAAACGTTGTGTTATATATTTGTTAGAATTTGCAGAAACGACGCTGAGTGTAAACTCAATCGGTGAATGTTGTTTATAGCGGTGAAGGTATAGTTAACACAAGATTGCTGCACCATAGAGCTCAACGTTCCAGATGATTTCCCTCTCGTTTTTGTCGATTCGGGCCAGCTCAAGCAAGTACTCACCAATCTGGTCACCAACGCGCACCAGGCCATGCCAGATGGTGGATAGTTATCAGTGATCAGTGAGCGATATACAGAAAACAGTATCCGCATCACTGTCCGGGACACCGGCGTGGGCATACCACCGGAGAACATGGTGAAGATCTTCGAGCCGCTATTTACCACCAAGGAAAAGGGGATTTGGTTGGCGATCACCAAAACCCTTGTGGAAGCCAACGATGGCCGCATCGAAGTGGAGAGCGAGGTCAATGTGGGGACCACGTTTCGTATCTTCTTACCCGTGGCCAAAGAAACGGATAAGCGATAACTGCTTCACGCCGTATCTTGATCGTCGATGATGACGACAATATGACAAAAACCCTCGCAAGAGTGTTGGAATTGAGAGGCTATCAAGCCGAGGTCGCTAACAGCGGAGAAGAAGCTCTGCAATTGGCTCAAGGGAATCATTTCGACTGCCTTCTGTCAGACATCAAGATGCCCGGCATGAGCGGTGTGGAACATTTTCGGGCCTTTCAGAAACATTACCCAGATATTCCCATCATCTTGATGACGGCCTATGCCCCCAGCGATCTGCTCACCGCCAGCGTTGTCAGAGGTGTGGTCGCGGTGTTGACTAAACCACTCGATTTCGAACTTTTATTCATGTACCTCTCAGTAGTGAAATAGCGATGGTGGAAAATGATTACCGCCGAGAGCACATAGAGAATACCGAATTGTATTAAATTTTTATGATAGTTTTATCCTCTCAATCTTTTGGGGAAACGATTATGTAGCCGGGGTTTCCTCGCCGTGCTTCGCTTCGGTATGCACACCTTCGGTGTTGCGGGCCTGCGGCCAGGTGCATAACATCACCCCGTGTAAGCGAGATTTGGTTCCTCTCCAGGGATGTTGCGCGAAAATCTCGACTATACATTCCCTCCGTTTTTTTGAGAAGATACGGTTGGGGTTTCTGAAAGGCTAACAATGCCCCTGGGTAATGGTACTTTTGTAAGCAATCGCTGATTATTGATTTCACGTGCCTGCTCCATCCAAGTAATCGATAATGGTGCTAATTTTGGATGACGGGCCTGGATTGGCATTTGGCACTTTGAAATCCCGGTCACGTAGCGGGTTAATTCGCTGACACTTAAGTGTTTGATACCCAATCGCTCCAATGTGCGCCCCCGACGCCAATAATCGGTTTGGTGAGCAATACAAGCAATGCGGATGATGCTTTCCATACCACGCACAGAGACGCCGTAATGGTTCCCAAGGGAAGCCATGGGTACCAAGCTCATGGGGATGTCTTCCGTAAGGTAGCGATGCGATAAGGTCGCGGGGGCGTTGATGCCCCGGTAGCCGAGCTGATTGTGAATGGCTTCGTATAAGTTTTCTCCATCGGCGTTATAAGCCATCTTGAGCCACTCCATGGCAGTAACCGCTCGAACGCCGACCGCGGAGGCAACCGTAACCCTTTCACGATCGATTACTTCCATCAGCCGGGCTACTGTTGGTGTAACGCCATCCAGATAGAATTGAAATTCACCGCTTGTGGCTTCGATCCACCCAGCGTTGAAGATGCTAATAGTCGGATGAAAAATTGCACCAATATTGTTGATGCCAGTCTGTAATACATCGCCCCCATCAATGAATTGAGGATAAGCCGAAGCCAGTTTTTCCAAGACTGGATGTGTCTCTGTCGCTGGTAAGGCTGCAAGCGGCACCGCATCTTTGATCCGAAAAATGCGGGCCTGGGTGGGCCCATCAGAACGGGAAGCATAGATGAAGGTTTGCGTTTCAGCAACCGTTACTCCATTGGCGCAGCCTGCCTCATCCAAAACCCGATTGAATTCAATCGCGCCTAGTGTGCGGCCTGGATTTAGCACGACAATTTGCTCGGGCTGCAAGTAGGGTGCTGCTTCGCGGGCGATATCATAGTGAGCGTAAGCCGGGGTTACTACCATGACAATATCACAGTTTTCGATAGCGATTTTCATATCCGAGGTCACGCGTGCCAAACGGCCAAAACCTCTGGGCCCAGCCGGGGTTTGACTTTCCAGTGTTATGCCGCTGCGCGCCTGGATCGCGACAATATTATTGAATGTTCGATTATAGAGTGTTACTTCAAACCCCATGATAGCGAGATGAGCAGCCATGGCTTTGCCCCCATTACCAGCGCCAATTACTGAATATCGGGTTTTAAATTTATTCATAGAGATCTCCTAGGTCACGATGTAGGTTAGGATGAATTTATAAGGTTTGCAATCCGGTCGCGCTCACTGAGCAGGTTGCCGGTGGTTGGATCAATGGCAATACAAGCTCCTCGGCTATCGATGCGGGTGACAATTTTTCCGCGACCGAAGGGATTATTCTTGAGTTGAGGCGCATCTAAAATCCCGGTTTTGACCGCACGGGTTAGGGTGGTCGTATCAACCAAAGGATCAGCAACCCCTTCAGGTGCCAGGTCCCGAATTGCATCCAGGGTAAATGCGGCCTCATCGACTAATTCTTCCACCTGGGTTTGGATACGGTCATCCTGAGTCATATCCGGTCCGCCCAAAGCATTCTCGATCGACCGTCGAGCCAACTTACACGATTCAATCACATTTGCAGCTGTGGCGGCATGATCTGCCTCGGTATAACCGACAACATGGAGAATGTGGGGCCGTAGTGCCATTTGTAGGTATACGCTGGAAGCCAAATGAGCTCGGGCAGCATCCTCGTCAACTGGATAACTCAATAACCCGGTTCGAGTTTGCCGCCAAATGTGGAAGTCTGGCCCTGCAAGGGGTTCGATTATTTTGAGCACGGCCAGCATTTTGGCCAGGTCCATGGCATCTGTCAGGCCTGGGGGGCTATTGAACATCAACTGAGCAATGTAATTTTTTATCCCAAAGGAGCGGGCATTGTATGCTGAAAGATAAGCCGCCACAACAAAAATTATATCTGGGGCGTCGCGCATTCCCCAATGATGGGGTTCATTAATCTCCACCGGGATTGATCGCTCGCCATACCAGCGCATTAACTTCTGATGTTCGCTAATCGAGCCAGCTAAATCCCAAGGCCCGCGTCCATCCATTTGGTTGAACCAAAATAGCGGGATCGCACTCCAAGCAATGTTAATTGTCTCGACATACATGTCTGCCAGTTGGACAAAGTCATCTGTACCAGTATAGGTTCGCAAAAGTGGGAAGTTGCCATACCGAGTAGCCTGGTATAAAATTCGGTAATCTGATGGTGTGCGAACGGGAACGCCCCCAGCACCATGGCGTCGGGGATCTTGCCGCTCAGGATGAAAGAAATTTTCCTGGGCATCCTGGTCAATACCCAGAGAGATTACATCCACAAGTTCAGATTCTGCAATTTTCTGGATGCCCTTCTGGGTAGATTCAAACTCTGGCAAGCCGAAATGGTGCCGAATAAGAGGGTAGGGGGCTTTCCATTGAATGCGTTCAATCGCAGTCTGGGGAAAATCGGTTTTGGTGTGACTGGAACTCTCATCTCCTTTCAAATAGGCTAAAACTTGATCTGGCGTTGCGGCGCCATCAAAACAAGCATCGAAAAATCCTAAGGCCCGTGCGCGTTCTGCAACGGGGGTTGGCCCTCCAAACACAAACCGAATCCCATCTGATAGTAAGTCATCAGCAGCTTCGGCAAATTCTCCCAATAATCGTTGGCCGGTTTCTGGCGTCAGTCGGTAGGAAACCCCGATCAGAGTTGCTTTTTCTCGCCGGGCAGTTTCAATGAACTGCTCAATACTGGCTGCCGGACCTAAGAATACTGTGCGCCACCCAGCTAGTTCAGCTAGACGTAAGAAGTTAGTTACCCCAGCAACATGAACACATTCTCCTAATGCACCAGCAACAATCGTTTTCATTTATTCATCATCTCTTATTTATAATCAATTTAGGGAATCCATCTGATCTCTAAAACTTGTAATGCGCTGATTGGTAAGCTTTTTGGCCGCGCCAGATTAAAATCTTTATTCCAATCTGAGCATATCAATATGCACCGATTTCCCAATAGTTCAATATTTGGTCGATAGCTTGAAGTTGTCTTTCAGCGTGATCCTAAAACATAAGGAAATTGCCTTGGTGAAACCCACGCCCCCGTGGAGTCAAATAACTTGACCCGTTCTTCAAGGTTTTCGATATAAATCTCACATTAATTGAGCCCCATAATTCGCGAGAAGCTAATTATAGTATAACACACGATATTTCGGAAACCTTTAGCGAGCATAAATCAGGGCAATCGCATTTAGGCGGAAAGCACCTTGAAAAGACAGTTCATATCCCAACCAGCTTTGAGGCGTTTGGCCTTGATGCCCCACTTAGCAGCATCTTCTTTTTTGAGTAGGTTCAAGCAAAAGTGACGCATCATGGCCAAGTTTTCAGACGCATTACCTTGGCGCACCCGGCTCTCATCTTCTCGAAAAGCCATGTCCAAGACCCAATGGGGTTTATTCTCAATACCCCAGTGTGAGTGGACGTAATCAAAAAGACCTTCTGCATCTGGGGCCAGACTTAAGATGAAGTATTTTATCTCGGTTGAGCTTTCGCCATTAATACGACGTTCAGACTTGACCATGATCAAGCTTTCTACGTGTTTGACCTAAAAATCAAATCCATTGTCCTTGACGCCATTAGTGTTTTGCGCTATTATCCCATCAATGATCAAATCCTTTTCCGACAAAGACACAGAAAGGCTATTTCGTGGTCAAAGACCGCGAAAACTACCCAATTCTATTTGGAAGCGTGGAACGAGAAAGCTGCTTATCCTTCATGCGGCCACGGACCTATTGGAACTGAGAATTCCGCCAGGAAATCGACTAGAAAAGCTTAGGGGAGATCGGGAAGGAGAACACAGCATCCGAATCAATGACCAGTGGAGAATATGTTGTAAGCGTTCAGGGGGTGGGTGTTGATGGGAGCAAGGATGGTGAAGTCTTATTCCAATTGGCGACCTCGCAGGCTTCCGTGAGGTAATCTAGTAGATTACATTGCTGTTGCTTCATTGTAGCGACAACAGTCATGATCCGCTCAGCAAAACGACTGCCAGCCGTACTCTGGGTACCAAAGCTTGTCTTGCGCCAACGTACCCCATGACGCACTTGGCGTTCAGCCAGATTGTTGGTTGGAACTATTCCTTCAAGGCGCACGAACGTCCAGAGGGCAGCTTCACGCTTCGCCGAGGCGTGCAAAGGCAGCTTTGTGTTCGGGATCCTCTTTGACGGTCTCCCAATTCCCCTCGA
>CAZJBA010000178.1:0-5912 GCA_964544065.1 uncultured Anaerolineales bacterium
CTCAATCGCGACGACGGCGGCGAACGCAAGTACATCCTTGTCGAGATGGGCGACTACTTCGACACCGTACTCAAGCCGCGTATCCTCAAGGTAGCCTTCTCATCCGACTGGAAGGATGGCGTGCCCCAGGACCGGGACGGCATGAGCCACATGGTCAAATACCAGCGCCTTGAGTCTTATGAGGATGCTCTGAATAACATTAAGGTTGACAAACCCGCCGGGTCCCAGCTTGAACTCCTCCGCCAATTTGACGACTACATGCTGCACTACATGCTCGATTTCGAGACTCGGGGCAGCCAATCGCTGCTGGCTCAGGAAGCCTTCGAGAAACCGTTTGATTACACACTCAAGATTCAGCGCGGCCACGAAAGCCCTGAGAATACTACTGTAGATTTAGTAGAGACCTTCCACTATCTGATCGGCATGCACGTGCGTAAGATAGAGCGATACGAACACCAAGATCGCCCCTACCTTGTCTCACGAGGCGATGTACGTACCGAGCGCGGCTATGATCGTGTGATCACCATTTGGCGGGATACGGAGGACTTGGACTTGGAACAAGAGGCTGACTGGGTGAACGAGGAGATACTGACCGAGTTGGCAGATCGTGTCTATGTCAATGGCTACAAAAATTTCATCAACCAGGCCGAACCTACAGAAATCACCTTCCGCAAACGAATGGAGGCAGAAATCCATGGCGCGTAGTGCCTTAGAAAAATTTCAATGCCGCCTGGCCTTGGTGGATTATTTTCGCCACATCTTTGGGGTTGAGGACATAAACGACCCCGCCTCGGTACGACGTTTTTATGACGCCCTGGAGGGGCAACGTGAAGGATACAATACCGACGGGCGCAGTTACGTCGCCAACGTTTTGGGAGGACGGGTGCGCGATATACGCCCGGCTGACTTGCTACGTTACGACGCCAACTTCAAGCGCCACACCGACGCCATCAACCGGTATCGCACCACGCCTATAACCTTCAAATACTTCCAAATTTTAGCTGGGCTAATGACGGAGCATTATCTGGACCGAGTGACCCAGGCTCCTGACGACTTTCTCACCAATCTCAACACCTTTGTCAAAAAGCAGAACGAGATTCGGGGCGGCCGTATTGATCTTCCAACCTTCACCGCCGATGATCTCAATAAATTGGCCTTCTGGATGGCCACTGGCAGCGGCAAGACGTTGCTTATGCATCTCAACTATTACCAGTATCTGGACTACAGACCCGACTCTGCGGAGAACATCCTTTTGGTGACCCCAAACGCAGGGCTTACCGAGCAGCACATGGCTGAGATGGGGAAAAGCAGCATCCCCTGCAGGCGTTTCAACGCTGACACCGGCGATCTTTTCAGTGATGATCCCCGCACGGTCAAAGTAATTGAGATCACCAAGCTGGTGGAGGAAAAAACCGGGGGTGGGAAGAGTGTGGCCGTCTCCCATTTGGAGGGGAAGAATCTTGTCTTTGTAGATGAAGGGCACAAAGGGGCGGGAAGCGCAGCTCAGGCCTGGCGGAACCGCCGGGCGACGTTAGCGGAGAATGGCTTCACCTTCGAGTACAGCGCCACTTTTGGACAGGGGGTAGGGGGAACAGGTACAGATATTGAAGAAGAATACGGCAAAGCCATTCTCTTTGACTATTCCTATCCTCGCTTTTATGAGGACGGCTATGGCAAAGACTACCGCATTCTCAACCTGGAGAGCGAGCTTGACCCGGCCTTGACCGACCGTTATCTCTTGGCCAACCTGCTCACCTTCTATGAGCAGGTGCGTTGCTACGAGGAAAACCGGCGCCTTTTCTACGCCGAATACAACGTCGAACCACCCCTTTTGACTTTTGTAGGACACACGGTTGTCGCCGGGAAAACCTGGTCCAGCCTGGGGAAAAACGATATGCGCAGCCTCTCCGATGTGCAGGCGCTGGTACTCTTTCTGCGCCGGGTGTTGCGCAACGAGGGGGGATGGGCGGAGAGAGCCATAACTGCCATCCTCAAAGGGGAGAGCGGTTTATGGCGTGGGGACGGTGGGGAGAACCCCAAAGATCTTTTCGACGAGGCCTTCCCCAGCTTGCGCGAGGCGGGACTGGATAGCGCTGCTATTTATGAGGACATGCTGAAGCGCATTTTCCATGTGAATCAGCCCACAGATCTACGCCTGGTCAATCTCCAATCGGTCGAAGGCGAAATTGGCCTGCGCGCCGGGCCTGCCGACCGCATTTTTGGCCTGATCAACATCGGCGACGCCGACAATTTCCTCAAATTGGCCCAGGAAAAGTTGCCTGAGATCGCCATTGAGGAAGAACAATTCAGTGACTCCCTTTTTCAAAATATCAACCGTCAAAGCTCGCCCATTAAGATTCTCTTGGGGGCCAGGAAGTTTATTGAGGGCTGGGACTCCTGGCGGGTTTCGACGATGGGGCTGATGAACATCGGGCGGGGCGAGGGGCCGCAGATCATCCAGCTTTTCGGGCGGGGCGTGCGTCTGCTGGGAAAGAATCGGACCTTGAAACGATCCGAACATTTAGCAGGCAAACACCCCCACCATCTCCCCCGCTTGGAAACATTGAACATCTTCGGGGTGCGGGCTAAGTACATGGCCCAATTCCGAGATTACCTGGCCGAAGAAGGGATCGATACCGAAGATCGAGAGACAATCGTTATCAAAACCCAGACCAATGACGACTTTATTGGCAAGGGGCTGCTGGTGGTACGACCCCAAATTGACACACCTTTCAAGGAGGCGAAACACTTATCCTTAAAACTTGACCAGACGATCAACCCCCTCATTGATCTGACCGTACAGGCAGAAGTGTTGGTCTCAGACGGTTTTACCCGGGAGCGACCGGCGATGTACAAAACCCAGGAGGCTCAGAATCTGCCTGGGGATTATCTCAATTTCCTGGACTGGGAAGGGATCTATGATGAGATTTGGGGGTTTTGTGAGGCCCATGGCTACGATAATTTAGCCTTGGATAAGCAGGTTCTGCGGCGTGTTCTCGAAGACCACCACTACGAGCTGTATTGCTCCCTTGATCTACTAGCGGTGACTTCTTTTGGAGATGTTGCCCGTTTGGAGCGCGTTGCTTTGATGATCCTCCGAAAATATGTCAAACAATACTATACTCGCGCTCAAAAACGGTGGGAGCAAGAGCAGTTAAGGTACCAGTTATTGGATAAGGATGATGACAACCTGATCCCCGCCTATGAAGCTCAGGTGAAACGTTCAGCTGGCGAGTTTCTAAACACGTTGCGAACGATGCGCGATGATCCAGATCTTTATACGGGAGATAACGGCCTCCCTCACCGGGTTCACTTCGACCGCCACTTGTATCTGCCGTTGCTACTAGATGATCAAAGCCAAGAACCTGTGGTCAAATTTTCCCCGCCAGGGCTTAACGAAGGAGAGCGAGAATTTGTGAAGACTCTGCGGGACTATTGTGAAACTGATGAGGGTCAGAAGCTATTGGGCCAGCACAATCGCGAGTTATACCTGCTGCGCAACCAATCCCGCGGCCGAGGTGTGGGTTTCTTGATCGATGATGAAGGATTCTTCCCCGACTTTATTCTCTGGCTAAAAGGGCCAGCGCACCAAGACATTGTTTTCATCGACCCACACGGTTTGACCATCGGCAGCAATCTCAACGTCAATCCCAAGGTGCAGTTTTATAAGTCGATCAAGGAGTACGAGCGTGAGCTCAATAGGCGTTCTGGCCGTGATGATATCTCTCTACACTCCTACATCATCTCCCAAACCCCCTTTGGAACGTTGAGCACCCAAACCGGGATAAGGACGAAATCGAAATTCAATGAGATGCACATCTATTTTCCTGAGCAAGATGACTATATAGAATCATTATTGAAGGGAGTTTTGGAAAGAAGTGAGAATTACTCAAACAATGAGACAACAACATAAGCGCCACCATTCTCATCATCGATGACGACATATCAATCCGACAACACCTGACAGATGTTCTCGAGAAGGAAGACCACAAAGCCATCACAATGCGCGGTGATGACGAAATCTTCGCCGCGCTTGAAGAGCAAGATGTCTCGGTGATGATCATCGAGCCCCATTTGCAAGATGTGGATGGCTTTGAATTGATCAGCAAGTCCAAGAAATCTCTCCGGACACGGAAACCATCATTCTCGCTGAAGAAGGCACTATGCGAGCGGGACTGCAAGCGTATCCAATCTGAAGGGGATTAGTTACTCCGCCCCTTGCCTAGCCCATAACTCATGACTATAATGAGAGAGACGAACATTCTTTATTATCATTTGTGGCTCTTTAGGTTCATTGGTAAACTATCCCATATCTGGGCTTGGAATCCAGGCTTCGCTCTGCGTGCCGTTGGCAAGGGGCTGTCGCCAGCCCAAAATGAAGTGCCTGAGGGTACTTCGTAAGTTGAGGCAGGAATTCCATTCTACAGACCCGAAATATTGAGATGATACTATCACTTTGGTAAAGAATCACATGAAAACAAATTCCAGGAAACTAATTCACTTAGGAATAAATTTTTTAACCTTGCCTCGCCCAGTGCTTTCTCAACAAAGCATGTTGGCATTTCAACAAGCTATTCTCAATCATGGGTTAGAATTTTCACGGCTTGAGAAAAAAGCTGACAGAATGACTTTAATCAGAGAGAGGCCTTCGCCATTAAAAATCTCCGTGATAGCTACCAATCAACCGATTGGTCAAATAATTGTGATAGCACCCGAACCCAAAACACCTCTTAGCTTATTTGCCAAGGAAACACAAGCAGGAATATCCGCTTTTGAAGATGTCTGGGGATCACCTAATCGTCAAGTACTCGGTGGTGATTCTACTTTTCGAGAGCTAAATGAAACAACCAGTCAACACGCTTTTCAAGAGTTATGGGAGAACCGCCTAGGCCAACAAGCAAAATCATTAGCAGTATTTGGTAGACCTGTACGGGGTGGTGGATTACGTTTTGTATTAGATCCTCAACCTGATGGTAGCGAGACATCTCAAATGGAAGTAAAAATCGAATCATACCTGGGAGATTCAACAAAAATATACGTTGAAATTCAATCAAGATGGCATTATGCAAAACCCCAATCAACCTTCGATGTTGAAGAAAAACTAAAAGAAATTGAAACTTTTCTTGTAGAAAAGGTACATAGATTTATCACAGGAGATATTGACAATGATTAATAGCAAAACAGCCCTATTAGAAAAGCTTATATATTCTTCAGAATCAGAAACTGAAAATGAAGGGGATTGGATTCAACCGTCGATCATTCAACAAAATGTAGAGCTTCAAAGTTTAGGTTTAATCGATGGTATCTATGTTCAAAATTCTCCACCCAAGCATGTAAGAATCGTTGACAAAAATTTAGCCCAAGAAATTGATGCGTGGGAATCTGCAAGTAGTTTCGATTACTGGGCTTTTGAAGATTCTCTAAACAATTAATATGAAAAGGGGTGATGTTTTGTGGGTCGATCTAGGTAATCCGCCTGGTGGATCTGGCAGGGAGCAAGCGGGAACAAGACCTGCTATCGCTATTTCAGGGGGAGACTTAGATCCCAATAATCCAATGCTAACTTTAATACCCCTTACTGGTTCTATCAAAGCCATTCGTTTCCCCCACACTGTGACAATAGAACCATCAACAGAAAATGGTCTAAAAAAAGACTCAATCGCTATGGTTTTTCAAACCCGTTCATTGGATAAAAGAAGAGTGATTCAAGTTGCAGGCCATTTAGAAGATGAGTACTTGAAGCAAATTGAAGAAGCATTGGAAAAGCTACTTTCCCTATAATTTTCATATTTCTAAAAGCAAGTGGGAAAAAATGCATTTGTGATGATTTCATCAGGTTGACATTTCAGCAGGATTAGTGCTTTCCGAGCGACCCTCCTAAGCATCTTCTGGACGCAGGGCCTAACCATCTT
>CAZJBA010000179.1:0-5888 GCA_964544065.1 uncultured Anaerolineales bacterium
TCGACCTGTTCATAGCGGTGGACGATGAGATTTCGAAACCAAACCATTTCGCGATAAGGTTTGTGTTCGGTAAGTGCGCCTAATTGAATGCAGCGTTTCACGGCTTCGTCTCCGGTTGATGGCGGAGTCTGACCGCTTACAGAAAGCAAACGTTGGCAGACATCGACAACAATTTCAATCAGAACTTGCAAATTGCGCTCAACAGCGCGCTTTGTGCGCCAGTCCTGTTCCAATTGCTGCACGCTGACATCCCCCAAAGAGCGCAACTCTCCCACGGCTTTATCGAGCGATTCTAACTTGGGAATGATGACGCTTTTGATATCCATAGCTTTATTATAACCCAATTCAATGTAACCGTTCACGCCATGGGTCAAAGAACCTTAATGGAACACAGATCGCTGTGCGTGCCCATGGCAACACGGATTAGGCGGATTCTCACAGATTTTTTTGCTTTTGCCAAAGGCACGCAGAGCGTCCGCGAAAATCAACTATATCCGCGTAACAAGATTTTTTAAAATGTTTTCTGTATCTTCTCAATATCTCGGGAAAACGAACGCCGTTCCTTCATCAGGATTTGCTATCCGCTCGTTTTGTCCGCAGGAACAGCGTTCGTCACCACTTTTTTGAGAAGATACTGCAATGGTCCTAGTACGCAATGTCATTCTCTACTCCTTACTCAATGTCATTAAGTTAAGGTGCGATGCACTTCCGAGTGACCCTGATTTCAGGTGCAATGCACGCTTTGGACGTGCAGCGCACCTGAAATCAACCTACTGAAGTGCGTTGCACCTGTCTGCCTTGGCTTAAGTTAATGACATTGGATCCTTACTCTCCTGATCCCTGATTCACTACTCCCTGTTTCACTGAAACCCTGCTCACCGAATCACATCGGCGATCTCATCCATCTTCAAGCTAATCACCTGGCTGGTCAGATCGCGCCCCATAGTGATGCCGTAGATCACATCGGCGGCCTGGACAGTGTTGCGATTGTGGGTGATGACAATGAATTGCGTCTTTTGGCTCAACTCGCGCAACAATTCGCGGAAACGGGCCACATTCGACTCATCCAGCATGGCATCGACCTCATCGAGTACGCAAAACGGCGTCGGCGACACCCGCAACAGAGCAAACACCAGCGCCGTGGCCGTCAAACTTCGCTCGCCGCCCGAAAGCAACGACAAACCCTGCGCTCGCCGCCCCGGCAAACGAGCATCAATGTCAATGCCCGATTCGGTCAAGTCATTCGGGTCGGTCAAGAGCAAACGAGCCGATCCACCGCCGAACAAGCGCGTAAAAATCTGACGAAACTCCTTAGCCACGGCGTCAAACGTGTGCCGAAACTTGCGTTCCATCAAAGCATCCAACTCGGCGATCACCGCTTTGATATCGGCTTCAGCCTCGTTCAAATCCTCAATCTGGGCGGTCATAAACTCATAGCGTTCGTGCACTTCGTCGTATTCTTTTTGAGCCTCGGGGTTGACCGCGCCAATGCGGCGCAATTGGGCTCGTTTCTCCTTGATCGTCTTCTCCATCCCCTCGGGTAGTTCCTCCAAGACCGGAAGCCGCTTGACCATGCCACCCAGCGGCAGCGGTTTCGGGCCAGAGACATCCTCATCATAATCAAAAGCGACCAAACCAAAATCCGACTCAATCCGCTCGCGCAAATGATCCAGGGCTTCTTGCGACCGGGTCAAGTTGAGTTGAGCCTGGGAAGCGCGCCGGTCAACGATGCTCAATTGTTTCCGCGCTTCAGCTTCGGCGCGCTGTAAATCATCCTGCTCTTCATCCGCGCCCTCCACTTCCTGCTCGGCGGGCGCAATCAAAGCCTGCAACTCGTCGATCGCCTCAGCCACCTCATCCTCTTGAGACTTCAAATCGACCTTCTCCTGCTCCAAACGCTGAATTTGCCCCTCCAACGAACGCACCCGTCCCTGGAGATCATGGCGAGATTGCTCCGCCTCATCAAATGCACTTTGCCTCTCTCGCTGACGCGCCTGGGCATCCCCAAGCGCCTGTTCCGCCACCGCCACCTGGGTGCTCCAATGATTCACGTCAAGTTGATACGATTGGATCGATAAATTTTTTAATTGGGATTGTCCTTCCCGCAGAGTCTCCTGCGCCTGAGCAATTTCCGTTTCCAAACGGGATGAGCGGGACTCAATCTGAGCGGACTCCTTTTGTGCAGCCTCAATCTCGGCTTGTAAGCCTTGTAAGCGTTCCCGCTGCCACTGAGCCTGTCGCTCGACCCGTTCATGTTCCAGGGACGCTTCCCGCCGCGTCTGAGCGGCTCGCTCTTCTCGCTGTTGAAGCTGTTTCAGCGCCCGGGCCAGATCATCTTCCTCAGTCCGCAACCGCGTCAAGGCGTCATCAAGCTGGGCAATCTCTCCCGCCAGGTCGTCGCCTTTGCGCACCTTTTGAGCGATCTTTGTCTCGATCTGGCGGCGTTGACGTGGGCGGCTGAGCGTGGCTGCTTCGCCCCCCAGTCCGGCCACAATCGGCCCATCGGCGCGGAAGACCTCGCCGCGCAAAGTCACCGCCCGGACCAGATGCGGTTGTCCCTTCAACGCTTGGTAAGCAGCCGCGGCATCTTGAGTCACAAGCGTATGGCCCAGCAGCAAATCCACAGCCGGGCGAAGCTGCGGCGAAACCTGAATCAAGCTTGAGGCCACCCCCAAGACTCCGTCACGCTGTTCAACCTTCAACGGCTCCAGGGGGATCAAATCGTCGAGGGGCAGCAACGTGCCGCGGGTGGCATCGGCGCGTAAAAGTTCCAAAGCTGCCCCGCTAGACCCGCCCTGTTCCAATAGGACGGCGTCCAAATACTCCCCTAAGGCAGCAGCAATGGCCGCTTCCAACTCTTGCGGCACCCGCAACCGGCTGCTCAACGCACCCTGAGCCCCTTGTAGCTTGCCGCTTTGAGCCGCCTTCAACAAGAGCTGGGTACCCTGAGCATACCCCGCTAACGCCTTCTCAGCTTGCTCGAGGACATCCAACTGGGCCTGTAAGCGAGCCAGTTCAGTTTGTAAACCATCGCGCCGATCGATCTTCCTCTTCCGCTCCGCTTCGACCTCTTCGATGCGCTGGCGATGGCGTTCGAGCTCCTCCTCTGCTTGTTGGCGCGCCGAAGTAGCCTTTTGAAAAGCTTGTTGAGCTTGTTTGCGTTGATCGTTGACCCGTCGCAGAGCTTGGTCTGCCTGCTCGACAGCCGCTTCGATCTCGCCCAAATCCAACCTGGAACGTTCGATTTGAGCCTGGCGTTCTTGCAAACGCGCCTGCAACTCCACCTTGCGGCTAGACAGGGAGGCAATCTGCTCTTGACCTTGGGCGATTGCCTCTTCGACCGCCTGCCGTTCAGCCTGGCGGGCAGCCAGGGCAGCCTGGGCCTCTTCGACTTGGCGGCGAGCCTGCTCCAAGTCAACCTGCAAACGCCGGACTTCCGCATCCGCCTCGGATAAGCGTTCTCGATGAGCTTCAATTCGCTGCTCCAGGCGAGCCAATTCATCGGCAGAATCCTGGCGCTGCCTGACCAGGGAACGGGCCCGCTCATCGGCAACGGCCAATTGGCGGGTGATCTTTTCGCGGCGGGCGTGAAGCTGAGACATCTCGCCGTGCCAGGAACTCAAGCGCGCCCGTACGCCCTGAATACGGGTGCGAAAATCAGTCAACGCCTGATCGAGTTTTTTCTGTTGATCACGGGTTTGGTTCAAGGCTACATTCTGCTGGCGAGCCGTTTGGCGAGCCTGATTTAATTCGCGCTGGGCCCGGTGCCAATGGTAGCCATACCAATCTCGCAAGAGAACCTGTAAATCAGCCTTGACGTATTCATACTGTTCAGCGCGTCGAGACTGGCGCTCCAGGCTGCGTAAGCGCGGCCTCAATTCCGAGAGAATGTCTTCGATCCGCTCCAGGTTACGGCGGGTCTTCTCCAGGCGGCGTTGAGCCTCCTCCCGACGGGATCGATACAGGCCAATCCCGGCCGCCTCTTCAAAGAGACTTCGGCGCTCATCGGCACGCAGTGACAAAGCCGAGTCAACCAAACCCTGCCCGATGACCGTGTAGGTCCGCTCCGAGAGACCAGAATTACCCAGTAACTCGCGAATATCTAGCAAACGGACCTTCTGGCCATTGAGCAGGTATTCGTTGGTGCCATCGCGATAGGCCCGGCGGCCAATCGAAACCTCGGAGAAATCGACCGGCAGCCAGCCCGAAGTGTTGTCAAAGACAATCTCAACCGAGGCCATGCCCGCCCGGGCGCGTTCTTCTGAGCCGTGGAAGATCATATCGACCGTCTTCTTGCCACGCAGGATGCTATAGGCTTGTTCACCCAACACCCAGCGGATCGCGTCGGCGATGTTCGATTTTCCCGATCCGTTGGGCCCAACAATACAAGTAATATGATCGGCCAACTCGAACAGGGTCTGTTCGGCAAAGGTTTTATAACCTTGAAGTTCAAGTGTTTTTAACAGCATGGGCGTTATCGTAAGCGATCTACGTCGTTTTGTCTATATTGAAGCTGTGCTTTTTCCAAGGCGTGTTTTTCACGCTCCCTCTCTGGGATTCTAGGCAGCCTCTAATCCAACCCCAATTTCCTCAATGCATTGTGGGCGGCGGCTTTGGCAGCCATCTGCTTGCTAAGCCCCTTACCGCGGCCGTACGATTTTCCCTGAATCGAGACTTCGATCTCAAATTTTTTGGCATGGTCCGGGCCGGTGGCCGCCACCACTCGATAGGTGGGCGCACCGCGGCCTCGAGCCTGAGTCCATTCTTGCAGGCGGCTCTTGGGGTCGCGGGTCTCACCGCCGTTATAGACATCCTCCAGAACCGAATCTAGCAGCGGGTTGATGAAATCTTGCACCGCCGGGATGCCGGCATCCAGGTAAACGGCCCCGGTCAGGGCCTCGAAGGCAGCACACAACAAAGCAGGACGCTCCCGCCCTCCCGAGACATCCTCCCCCCGCCCCAATCGCAAAGCAGCGCCAAGATCGATCTGAAAGGCAAAGTCAGCCAACTGTTCTGTGCGTACCAGCGCAGACCGCATGCGGGTCAAAGGCCCTTCCTTCATTTCGGGGAAGCGATGATACAACCAAGCGCCGACCAAAAAATCCAAGACAGCATCGCCCAAGAATTCAAGCCGCTCGTTGTCTTCCAGCGCCTCGGGATGCTCGTTGAGATACGACCGGTGAGTCAGCGCCCGCGTCAGCAAGGAAATATCAGAAAATTCAATTTCAATCCGCTGGGCAAAAGCCCTCGGCGATTCAGTCTCAGGAAAACCCTGAGTCATGTCCATCCCATTCCTCCTCGGAACTCAGGGGCCGTCAGACACCCCATCATGGTGGCGATCGAGTGTCTCGCGGCCTATCAGTTCCATCCAAGTAACAAGTTGTGGTGGGTGTAATTATACGCTACCTGACCAGCCCGCGCCTAAGTAAGTCTTTGAAAATTTCTTTATATTTCCAGACTACATCACGTATCTTTGTTGTGCGAAGCGTCTCCTGACCGAGCACCTGAAGTGACCGAAGGTCTCCCATCTTGGGAAAAATGTGGATCGCCGATCTGGAGACCTACGGTCAGGGCAAGATGGCTGGTCAGGACACAGCCATATCTCGATTTGTGTGTGTCTAATTCTATAAAGATACTTTTGCTTACTTTGACAATGTCATATTTTCGCATAGACCACAGCGGAGCCGCCGATTGAGTAGCGCAGCGTATCGAAATCTAGGCGGAGCGGCTCTGATCAGCCCCGTTCTTGGTTTCGATACGGCAAAAAACGCCTACTCAACCGGCGAACTACCTTCACTTTGCTAGAACAAACGTTTAATGTGACATTGTCAAATTACCTACTTAGCCGTGTTTCAAGCCAGAGCCGGTTAAGATCACCGCGATTGGCT
>CAZJBA010000180.1:0-5785 GCA_964544065.1 uncultured Anaerolineales bacterium
CTTAGATATTAACGATGCCAAGCTCTTGCTGCAACATGATGGCTGCTCCTCCTAAAACAACGATATTTACACCCAAGGAGGAGATTGCAATCTCTGTTTTTTGGGAAATAGGGGCTAATACTCTGCCATATAACGCTTGATCAACAAGATCAACAAACCCTTGCCCAAAACCCGAAACGCTCCCCGCGATCACAATTTGTTGGATGTTTAACAAGCTGATCAGAAACGATAACGCCTTGGACACATCTTGGGCTACGTTGGCGACAATTTCACGTACGTATGGGTCGCCTTGTCGGAATGCTTGAATCACATCATCGAGGGGGATATCATCATGGCCGGATGCTTTTTGGTAAAGCGCTGAATCAGGGTGTTCTTGAAGGGTCATTTTCGTGATTCGGCGAATTGCACGGCTGCTAATTTTGGTTTCCAAACAGCCGTAGTTTCCGCAATTACATAATTCCCCATCTTCTTCGATTTTTACGTGGCCGATCTCCCCGGCCCCAAAACCTTCTCCGTGATAGAGGATCCGGTTGAGCACAATGCCGGCCCCCACACCTCGACCTATTTTCACCACGACCAGATTGGTGGTATCATGGGCACCGAACAAACATTCGGCCAACGCGCTTACCTGGCAATCGTTGGCGATGGAGACGGGCAGTTGATAGCGGTCGGATAGGATTTGCCCCAGGGGTAGATCGTGCCAGTCGAGGTTGACAGCGTTGATGACAATACCGTCCTCGGAGTTCATCAGGCCAGGGGCCCCAATCCCAATGCCCAATACCGGGTTTTTTGCTTTTTCTAAGAGTTGGTCAATAAGTTCATAGACAACGGTTAAGGCCTCCTCTCCCGAGAGATCTTCTACGGGGAAACATTGACAGTGTTCGATGTTTCCCCGTAGGCTGATGACGGCCCCACGGAATTCGCCACTGGCCAGGTCCATGCCAAGGATGTCATAGGATTCTTCGTTGATGCCTAAGAGAATGGGAGGTTTGCCGCCGGATGATTGGCCTGGTCCGATTTCTTCGATAAGTCTCCCGGCGATTAAATCAAATACGATCTCTGAAACCGTGCTGCGCGTCAAGCCTGTCGCTCTGGCAATGTCCGCCCGGCTTATCTCGCCTTGATTGTAAATCGTATTTAGGATTAGTCTGCTATTATGGGACTTTGTTTTTTTGTGGGTGGCCTTTTCCATTGGGTAGTATTGTGCCCTTGACTTTGTAAGTTGACCGAACTTACAGTCATTATAGCTATTTTTTTGAGGCTGTCAAGCTCCTTGGGTACGTGGGGTGGGGCCATCGCATTTAGACAACCACCATGCGAAAACAAGCGTCTTCGCTTTGCGTCCCCGCAGGGGGAAGCAGGGTCGAAGGGTGCGAGGCTGGCAAAACCGCACACTTGCCAAAGCTTGTTAGTAGGATGTCAAGAGATATGATCTCATTGACAAGAGACAATAAGGAACCTTAGCAACCCATTTCGATTTGAGTCCTAAGCCTCCGACCACGTTCAAAAAGTCGGGGGCTTTTTTATCCTATATTTACGCTGGATCGGTAGTGGGTGAAAAGTAGGCTATGGTAAAATGGCCCGTATGTTCCAGAAAACGGAAGAAGGATTGGAAATGATCCTGCTCATTATTATCAAGAACTCTAGTTTGAGGATTTTGAACCTTATATGATTCCTGTAGAAGATCGGAATAATATTAGCTATAAATTTGTAGAAAGAAAAGTCATTTTACGGATAAGAAATCGAGTCTGTGAAAGTGCCGAAGAATTGGTCCACAGTGCCCTCTTTGAAATCATGGTGATTAAATCCATAGATTATTTGAAAAAGCGGCGCTCAATTTTATTGACGATGTTTGGAACGGAACCTGATGCGAAAATTTCAACCCAAACATTAATTCGGACCCTTCAATACTTGATCAAGCTTAATCTTAAAGAAACTTGTAAAATTTTGCCTCAGGCCGAGTGTTTTCTGGGAAATGAAGAACAGCTATTTAATTACACTGAATTTTTATATAATTATTGGCGAAGTTTTGACAGAATCATCATATGCGATTCCATTGGCGATCGACTTGATAAACGCCCTTATCGGACATTTAATTACCGGGTGGAGTCTCTTGGTGATCTTATCCGCAAGGTGTATCGAGATGTCCAAGAAAATTTGATGAAACATCCCAATATCTATCGGCAAATTCATGCTGGGGCAAATATCGGCACGATTGCCTTACCCAAGCGATTGGCTCTCCCAAACTCTTATCCGAAAACCTTAGAAAAAATTGGGGTCATACGACAGATTTTAATCAATCCTCCGTTGGTTTTGGAAACACCTATGAATAAAAGAAAGGGCCAATTTGAACGCATAGGTGAAAATCCTCTCCCAAAACTGAGCCTGCAACCGGAGGAATGGCTATGTTTTCCTGTAAAAGTAGGATCCTTGGTTATCTTAACCTACATTCATGAGACCTTCTATTCGCTTGGTTTATCTATGGCCAACTTATTTCAGATTGCAACCGATGAGGAACTAGAGAAAAAACCAGATGGCATCTATTTCTATGGGGTTGAAGAAAATCTCTACTCTGAAGGCTCATGTCAAACTTGTTTTTTCGATGATGAAGAAGAGGGCTTGTTGATAGCAACTATTCCCCGATCTGATGAATTTGGGTATTTTGGGTATTTAAAAAAGATGATTCTGACCTTGCATAATATTATTCAGATGAAAAACCATAACCTTCCCTTTCATGGATCGTTTACCAAAATCCATCTTCGAGAAGGAGAATCTGCATCAATTTTATTAATTGGTGATACCGGAGCCGGAAAATCGGAAACGTTAGAAGCATTCCAAACCCAGGGTACCGACTTGATCTCTGATATTACCATTATCGCAGATGATATGGGCTCTCTGCAATATGAGGACTCAGGAAAGGTGTTAGGATATGGAACTGAGGTAGGCGCATTTCTCCGCTTAGATGATTTATCACCCGCTTCTACGTTTGGTACAATTGATCGGGCGATTTTCATGAATGCCACGAAGACAAATGCTCGTGTTATCATTCCGGTGACGGAGCTTCATGATGTGCTGAGAGGCACTCCTGTCGATATGCTCTTATATGCCAACAATTATGAAGCAGTAGATGAAGAGCATCCCATTATTGAACAATTCGAATCTCCTGAAGAGGCGTTAAATGTTTTTCGGCAAGGGAAAGCGATGTCCAAAGGGACCACAGCAGCAAAAGGATTACAGTCCACCTATTTTGTTAATATTTTCGGCCCTCTGGCATATTATGAACTGCATGAGGAATTGGCAAAGCAATACTTTACCGATTTATTTGCTCAAGGGACTTTTATAGGGGAAATTCGTACCCAACTGGGCATAAAAGGGATGGAACGAAAAGGACCTCAAGAAGCATCCGAGGCTTTACTTCAATTAATCCAGAAAATCAAACAAGTTTGAGAACACGATTACTTCGTTAGGACTTACGCAGAAATGAATAAAGCTTACGCAATTTACACAGAAACCGCTGGTTTGCGAAGCATGCCCATGGCAAGCTTGTCGAAACCACCGTTTTCGGCCACCGTTCGTTGATTTCGACAAGCTTCCCCCTTGCGGGGACGCAGAGCGAATCGGCGAACTGCGTAAGTCCTGTTCGATACCTTTCAAGGCTTTTTAACATCATTCGTGGTAACAAACAATATTAGGCAGTGGTCACAAGGCGAGTGATGAGAACTGACATTTTGTTGTCAAGTTGTGATCGAAAGAAATTAGACGCTTTGGAGAATCCCAAGGTATGGGATGTCGTTCGCCAGGCGATTGACCTGATGAAGCCGGATGAAGTGTTGGTTTTCGACGATTCGCCCGAGGATGTCGCCAAAGTGCGGCAGCTCGCCATTGATTATGGTGAAGAGGAGAAACTTGCCATCGAGGGGCACACCATCCACTACGATGGCTATCATGACCAAGCCCGAGACAAACCGCATACGGCCACACTTTTACCCCCTGGACAAACACTGAGCCGCGGTTTGAATGTGGTCGAGCGTGAATCCGGGCTCAAAGAGATTTTTGGCTTCATGGATGGCGCCATGCAGGGTAAGACGATGATCGTGCGTTTCTACTGTTTGGGCCCGACTAATTCGCGCTTTTCGATTCGAGCGCTTCAGATCACCGATTCGTTTTATGTCGCTCACAGCGAGGACATCCTCTACCGCCAGGGCTATCAGGAATTCATGCGCTTGGAGGACAAGGATGACTTCTTCTATTTCTGGCACAGCGCCGGGGAATTGAGCGAGCGTAACACGACGGTTAATATTGATCAGCGCCGAATTTACATCGATCCAGGAGAAGACCGGGTTTTGTCGGTCAATAATCAGTATGCCGGTAACTCGCTTGCCTGCAAAAAGTTGGCTTTGCGTTTGGCCATCCATCAGGCTAATCGTGAAGATTGGCTTGCCGAGCACATGTTCATCTCGGCGTTTTATTCTCTGGATGGCGAACGGAAAACGTATTTTTCGGGCGCGTATCCGAGCGCTTGCGGCAAGACCTCCACGGCGATGCTGCCGGGTGCCACGATTGTCGGGGATGATATCGCTTACTTGCGGGCCGGAGAAGATGGCCACATGCGCGGGGTCAACATCGAGCGAGGTTTGTTTGGCATTATTCGCGATGTGAACGAAAACGACGACCCCTTGATTTACAAAGCGTTGACCGAGCCGAAGGAATTGATTTTTAGCAATGTGCTCATCAACGAGGGGAAACCGTATTGGCTAAACAGGGGGGAGGATGTTGAGGTGCCCACGGAAGGATATAATCATTCTGGCCCTTGGCACGAGGGGAAAACGGATGAAGACGGCAACGAAATTCCTCTTGCCCATCCTAACGCCCGTTTCACCTTGCGAATCAATGAGCTGGAAAATGCGGATGAGAACCTCAATCATCCCGACGGCGTGCCCATTGAAGGAATTTTCTATGGCGGCAGGGATTCCGACACCAGTGTGCCCGTGGCCGAAAGTCTGAGTTGGGAACACGGCGTCTTTGTCGGCGCCACGATTGAATCCGAAACCACCTCGGCGACATTGGGCGCTGTTGGCCAGCGCAAGTCCAGCCCGATGGCGAACATGGACTTTGTTGTTGTGCCGCTCTCCTTGTATTTGCGCAACCATCTCAAGTTTGGCCACAACTTGGAGCATTGCCCCAGGGTTTTCGCCATGAATTACTTCCTCAAAGGGGACGATGGCCGTTACCTGAACGAGATCATGGATAAAAAAGTCTGGATTTTGTGGGCGGAAGGGCGTGTGCGCGGTGAATACGACACCATCACCACGCCGATTGGTTATCTGCCCAAATACCAAGACTTGAAAGTTCTGTTTGATGCCGCTTTCGACGATCGGGATTATTCGCGGGAAGAGTACGAAGAGCAGTTCAGCATTTGGGTTGACAAATATCTCCAGAAATTGGACCGCATGGAAGAACTGTACAGCAGCGAAGCGAACATGCCCGATGAGTTCTGGCGAGTTTTAGTCTCCCAGCGTGAGGGCTTGGAAGCGTTGCAAGCGGAGTTTGGCGAGGACGTGGTTTCCCCCTTTGCCCTTGAAGCGGCGTAGCCCTACCTTGCTCGAAAAAGAAACCGCCTCTCAAGACGAGAGGCGGTTTTTGTGTATAAGGGTCTCTAAACAACCGTAGGGCATCTGAAAACTTAGCGAAAGGTATTTAAGGGGTGGAGACCTTCGGTCAGCGAGTTTAAGAAAATAATTCGGTAATACCTTCAACCTACAAGCTGCGATTAGCCGTAGGCATC
>CAZJBA010000181.1:0-3563 GCA_964544065.1 uncultured Anaerolineales bacterium
CCATCCCTCGCAGAAATTATAGCATGCAATTTAACGTATGCGCGTTCAAGCCCCCCGGATAACCAGGGCAATCGCATTTGCAAATGATCAGCGCACTGAACAGCGTTGTGCTCGCTTCGCTGTGCGCACCTTCGGTGTTGCGTGCTTCGCATGCACGCCCTTGGCGAGTGTGCGGATTTACCCTCGACGCATCCTTCAACAAAGTTCAGGATGCTTGTTACTTTAGGTTTGGCATCTAAATGCGATTGCCCTACCCGGATAACTCGGTTGACAAACAAAAGAAACCAAGTACAATAGCGCCTGTCAGCCGAAGTGGCGGAACAGGCAGACGCGCTACGTTCAGGGCGTAGTGGGCTTTACGCCCATGTGGGTTCGACTCCCACCTTCGGCACACTCGCTCCCGGTGATCGTCACCGGGAGTTTTCTTCTTGCACGGGCGAAAAGCTCGCGGTAAGATCAAAGCGTGAACAAACGAAAGCGCAGTGGCAAAATCGTGGTTTTATTGATCGTCATCTTGATCCTGGTATTCCTGATACTGGGCTTCAATCACCGCCTGGCTGCTTACAGAGAACTCGCAGATCGAGCGGAGCGGGTCGAAGCCAGTGTTACCCTCTTGTGGCAAACCCAAGTTTCCCTGGAAACACAAGTTGCCTACGCCACCTCGGAAACAAACGTTGAACAATGGGCCTATGAAGAGGGTCGTTGGATCCGCGAAGGTGATTATCTCATCGTCCCTTTTTCTTCCATGAAGCGTACACCGACTCCCACGCCATACCGAAGAGCAACGCCACAAGCCCTTGAAACCTGGGAAATTTGGCGAATTCTGTTCTTCGAGGAGTTGCCTTGACGGCTCTCGGCTTGGGTGATACAATCCGCGTTGCTTTGATAAACAACGCGGGGTGGAGCAGTGGCAGCTCGTCGGGCTCATAACCCGAAGGTCCCAGGTTCGAGTCCTGGCCCCGCTACTAATTTTTTAACCGTGGTTTCCAAAACCACGGTTTTTTGTTTTGGTAGTTGCTCAACAAAAGGTATAATGGAACCGTTTTCCCCAAGACGTTGAGATGATGATATATGATAGGCACCACGCACGAAAAAATCAAGAAAAGGAGTTTCTATGTCAACAAAACCAACCGTTGGTTATATCGGCCTGGGCTTGATGGGCAAGCCCATGGCCCGCAACATTCTCGAAGCTGGTTACCCCTTGGTCGTTCACAATCGCAGCCGCCAATCGGTCAACGAGCTTGTCGCCGAGGGCGCTGAAGAAGCCTTCTCGCCCGCCGAAGTTGCTTCCCAAGTGGATGTCGTTTTCACCAACCTGCCCGATTCCCCCGATGTGGAATTGGTTGCCCTTGGCGAGGATGGCATCATCGCGGGTGCGCGTGAAGGGTTGATCTTCGTGGACAACTCCACGATCAAGCCCGCATCCGCTCGCCACATTGCCGAAAAGCTGGCCGCAAAAGGTGTTCTTTCCCTGGATGCCCCGGTCAGCGGCGGCGACATTGGCGCTCAAAAAGGCACCCTGGCCATCATGGTCGGCGGTCCCGCCGAAACGCTGGAGCAAGTTCGACCCATCTTTGAGGTCATTGGCAAGACGATCACCCATGTTGGCGACACAGGCGCGGGGCAGATCGCCAAGGCGGCTAACCAGGTCATGGTCGCGGCTCAGATGGTGGCCATGGGAGAGTTGCTCATCCTGGCCAAGAAAGCCGGCGCCGATCCCGAAAAGGTGATCGCCGCCATCCAGGGCGGCGCGGCTCAATGCTGGACCCTGGATGTCAAGCCGGAGCGGCTGTTTGGCGGCAACCGGCAGCCAGGCTTCAAGGCCTACATGCAGGCCAAGGACCTGGGCATTGTCATGGATACGGCCCGCGAATATGGCGCTCCCGTGCCTGCCGCGGCGGTGCACACCCAACTCTTCAACGCCATGCTGCAAATGGGCATGGAGGAATTGGACAACTCGGCCGTCATCGGCGTGATCGAATCCTTGGCTGATGTCTCGCTTTTGGAAGACAAATGAAAAAATATTGGAGTCAAGTTTTCACCCATAAACCCCGTTTTGCCTGGAAAGCGGTTCAGGATTACCTGCTGATTCTGGCGGGCGCGGCTTTGCAGGCTTTCTCGCTGCGCGTGTTCTTGGTGCCCTCCAAGCTGGCCAGCGGCGGCATCAGTGGTTTGTCTCAGATCATCAACCACTACACCGGCTGGCCGCTTGGCTTGATGGTTTTTCTGGGCAATTTACCCTTGCTCATTTTGGGATGGCGCTTTTTGGGCGGGCCGCGCTTTGCTTTTCGGACCGCTTTTGCCGTGGTTGCATATTCTTTTCTCGTCGATGTGCCTTTGCCTTTTTTGCCCTCCGACGGCTTGACCGATGATTTGATCTTGGCTGCCCTTTACGGAGGCGTCATCAGCGGGATCGGCTTTGGGCTGGTTTATCGCGGCCGAGGCACCAGCGGCGGAACGGACATCATCGCCCAGATTCTCAGCCATTGGCGTGAGATGCCGGTCTCGCAGAGTTATCTCTTTACCGATACTGCCGTTATGATCTTGGCCGGGTTGACGTTTAGCTGGGAAAATGCTCTCTACGCCCTGGTCAGAATTTACATTAGCGGCGTGGTGGCCGAAACCGTCAGCCAGGGCTCCAACGTTGTCCGCACCGCCATGATCGTGACCCAGCATCCGGAAAAGATGAAAGAGCAAATTTTGTACGGCCTGGGGAGGGGCGTCACTATCATCGCCGGGCGCGGCGGATACACCAATCAAGCCCAACAATTGCTTTACTGCGTGGTAACCCGCGCCGAGGTACCGCGCCTGAAGGCCGTCGTCAGCGAAGCGGACCCGCAATCCTTCATGGTCATCGGCGTCGCCCACGAAGCCCTGGGCGAGGGCTTTGAATCGCTGCAAGAAGAAACCTAGCAGCCGTCTTATGAATCTTCACCTCAAAACGTCAGGGTTTAACGCAGAGCCACAGAGAAGCAGAGTCGCGCAGAAAAAAACAAAAATAAACGCTGCGTCTCCCCAGGCGTGTTTTTCACGCCCTCTCTCCGACTCTGCGTTAAGCTCGAAACTTTTGCAACTTTTTTAACCCTCATCCGTATAGTAGAGTAGACCGAACTAGATCGCAGGAGCACTTACGTGAACGATAAAGAAAAAACATGGATCGCACAGGCGCAATCTGACCAGGATCAAGCTTTCGCCAATCTGGTGGAGGCTTATCAAAAACAGGTCTTCAGCGTGTGCTATCGAATGTTAGGGAACGCCAATGATGCCGAAGATGCCGCCCAAGAAGCATTTCTGCGGGCCTATACGAACATCAAAAGCTTTGACCCTGATCGGTCTTTTGCGACCTGGTTGCTTTCTATCGCTTCGCATCATTGCATCGACAGGCTGCGCAAAAAACGTTTGCCGTCCTTTTCGATGGATGATGAGAAACACGATTGGTGGAAGCCCCCAGACCCGGGACCGGACCCGGAAGCGACTCTCATGGCGCATCAAAAACAGGCCAGAGTCCAGGCCATGCTGCATGTACTCAAGCCGAAGGACCGCGCCGCGATCGTGTTGAATTA
>CAZJBA010000181.1:3663-5693 GCA_964544065.1 uncultured Anaerolineales bacterium
AGGCCATGCTGCATGTACTCAAGCCGAAGGACCGCGCCGCGATCGTGTTGAATTATTGGAAAGGCTATTCGTATCAAGAAATTGCCGAAACGCTTTCGCTCAGTGTCAGCGCAGTCAAGAGCCGTCTTTATCGGGCTCGCCGAGCGTTGGCCGAAGAATGGCAAGAGCAAGAAGCACAAATGCAACCCCTTGAACCGAATAGGATGGAGAGAGCGACCCATGAAACACCAGCCTTTTGAAACCTGGATTTTGCTTGACGATCCCCTCACGCCTGAACAAACCCGGCAGTTAGAGAAGCATCTCCAGGGTTGTGAGCATTGTCGCCAACTCCGAGATGCCTGGATTGGGGCGCAAGTGTTGATGAACGAGAGCCAAGCGCCGAAACCGGCGCTGGGCTTCACCCAACGCTGGGAAGAGCGCCTGCATCTCGAACGTCGCAAGCAATTGCTCGCCCGCCATCAATGGCGCGCCTGGATCATCCTGATCTTGATTGCCAACGTTGTTTCTGTTTTGGCCATTGTGTTGGGAATCCAGTTCTTCGCTACCTATGATTCGCTCGCCGAGGTCTTGTTGTTATGGGTTTATCGGGTCGCTTCGCTCCTGACGGTGGTCAACGTTTTACAAAACTTTATTGCTACACTGCTGGGAGTCATTCCTGGCCTGCTTCCGGCTGGGGGCTGGGTCGCTTTGGCGGCAGTACTTATTGGAGGTATGCTACTTTGGATTGTCTTCATGGCCAGTTTGGTGAAGATTCCCCGGAGGCTTGAATCATGAAAACACGAAAAATTTTCTTACTCTTAATCCTGGTCGTTGCGTTGCTCTGGCCGAGTAGCGCCTATGCCAAACCGCTCTTTGACGACGAAGTCGTCTTTGGCGGAAGTTATACGCTCGAAGAGGGCGAGACTCAGAATGGCGATTTGGTCATTATGGCCGGAACCGCCACCCTAGAAGAGGGCAGCACCGTCAATGGCGACGTTGTGCTCATGGGGGGAACCGTCAGGGGAGACGGTGTCATCAATGGCAATTTGGTCGGGATGGGTGGCACCATCACCTTGGGAGAGATGGCCGTGGTCAACGGCGATTTGGTTGCCATGGGCACGACGGTCAACCGCGACGAAGGGGCGCAGGTCAGTGGCGAGGTCATCCAGAACTTTAGTTTCCCCTTTCATTTCCCCTTCTCACCCGAGGCCCCCCAGAAACCCTCCGGACCGAAGGTTGACTTTAGCCCGGTCATAGGTGCGGTTTGGTTCTTTTTCCGCATGTTCATCTGGGCGGCGCTGGCGGTTTTGGCGATGATCTTTTTCATACAGCAGGCCGAACGGGTCGCCAGCGCGGCGCTCGATCAACCGGTCATCACCGGCGGCGTAGGCCTGGTTACCGCCATTCTGACGCCCTTAGCCCTGCTCGCTCTGATCATCACCATCCTGTTGATCCCGGTGGCGCTGATTCTCGTCTTGGTGCTGGCCGCCGCCTGGATCTTAGGCTGGGTCTCGCTGGGCTTGTTCGTTGGCCGTCGCATTGCCAAGATGCTGGATCAGGAATGGGCCCCCGCGCTCGCAGCGGGCGTAGGCACCTTGATCCTCTACTTTGTTTTGGCCGGATTTCAGAAAATCGTCCCCTGTGTGGGCTGGTTGCCCCGCTCACTGGTCGGATTGTGGGGATTGGGCGCTGTTTTGATCACCCTTTTCGGAACCCGCGAGTATCCCGAAACCAAACCTGTTGTCGAAGCCCCCAAGGTGGTCGATGTCAGCGAGTACGGAGAACCGTACTCGCTCGAAGATGAACCCGATGTTGAAGCAGAACCCGTCTCCGAGGGCGAAGAACCAGCACGCCCAGAAGAGGAAGCAAAACCCGAATCGAAAGGCGAAACCCTCCCCGATGACGGTCTCGCCTCCGAACAAGAAGAATGATTTCCTTAAAGGTTTCCAAGACCTTTAGGATCTTGGCTTCTTGCCCGTAAATTCCTAAGTGATGGTGATTAAATAACTTGCTCAACAAAACCCGAAAGGTTTTTGAAGCCTACTTCCCAA
>CAZJBA010000182.1:0-5684 GCA_964544065.1 uncultured Anaerolineales bacterium
AAAGATAAGTGATGTAGTCTGGAAATATAAAGAAATTTTCAAAGACTTACTTAGTCCAAGACAGCCATGAGCGCCGCGCTCAAATCGGCGTATACCTCCGCGCCCGCGCGAGCCAAGGAAGTCCGCTTCGATTCGGCCCCACTGACACCGATCAACCTCAATTGGAATCCAACGCCAAATTCAGCCAGCACTTCTTGAGCGGCCAAGGCGCTTTTCACCCCCGCGGTTGTATCCTCGAAGAGGAAGACCTCGGCACCGTCGAATTTCTTCCAAGGGCTGGAAAACTTTTCGGATAGAGCCAAATCGGTCGCCCGCAACGAGGCATCCTCTTGTTGCAACCCAATCCCGCGCAGCAGAGCGGCCAACACATGCACCGGAGCGGGTTTGCGTAAACGGAGCACATCGACTCCTAAAGCCGTACTTAACCAAGTCATATCCCCATACCCGACCAGGGGAAAGTGTTCCAAATCCACGCAGCGGGCTCCGATCTCCGCTTCGGGTGTGCCAAAACCATCTGGCGGCAGAGAAGGGCGGTTGGTGACGATGACAGCCAGATGGTCCGGTTGCTGCAACCAAGTCAGCAATTGCTCCCGTCGGCTCTCAACCAGCGTCGGGCGATCATATTGCCTGAGATAACTTTCCGTCTCAAACCAGGCTGGGAGCTGGTACGTTTGGGCAAAAACCTCGCTTCCCAAAACAAGCTCTTGAAAAATGCGATGAGTCAATGATTTGTGGATGTGATGGGCATGACTCAGGATTTGGTTGATTGCCGTTTTGTGAGCGTTTCCCGCCCCGAGCAGGTTCCCTGCCCGCAGCATTGGATCAGCGGACTCGCTCGGGGCCTGGTTCAGAGCATCAAAAAACGAATCCCAGCTTGGAGGGGGAAGATCGTGCCGCGGGATTTGGTCATCGCCCAGATCGGTGGGCATGCTCACATCGGGAAAACGCTCCCACAGCGGCAGCATCAGCAACACCGAGCAAATCGCCGAAGAATCCCACTCGCAGGTAATCCCGGCAGCCTCGAAGGCGGCAATGTCTTGAGAGGAAAGAGTCGCATCTCGGTAGCCAAGAACCTCACCAATCGTCCGCACAGTTTCAATCAAAGCCTGATGATAGCCGCGCGGCTCCAGCAAGACGCCGTCCATGTCAAAAAGCAAGATTTTCATATTCTGACCATTTGTATCCATGTCGATCTAATGTCGAAAGTGGCGCACGCCGGTGAAAATCATGGCCAGACCAAGCTGGTCGGCAGCCGCGATGACATCGGCGTCTCCCCGCGAGCCGCCGGGCTGCACCACCGCGGTGACGCCCAACTCAGCAGCGACCCGCACGCCATCCGGGAAGGGGAAGAAAGCGTCCGAAGCCAGCACCGATCCATCTGCCCGCTCGCCGGCGCGCTGACCGGCAATGCGCACGCAATCCACCCGGTTGGGCTGCCCGCCGCCGATGCCCACGCTGAAGCTCTTCTCGCCCTCCACCTTGGCCAGAAGAATGGCATTCGACTTGACCGGCTGCACGGCTTTCCAGGCGAACCGGAGGGCCTGCATCTCCTCCGCATTGGGTTCTCGCTCGGTCACCACCTTCCACGCCGGCGCATCGGGCGGATCGCCCTGGTCGATTTGTTGGCGCAAAACCCCGCCAACGACAGAACGCACCTCGTACAAGTGCTCCACCTCGGTGTTGGGCATCTCCAACAAGCGCAGATTTTTCCTCCGGGAGAGCGTCTGGCGCGCTTCCGTCGTGAAGCCCGGGGCGACGATACATTCCACAAACAAATCGCCGACCTCCTCCACGAAGGCCGCGTTGATCTGGCGATTGCAGGCGATCACGCTGCCAAAGGCCGAAACCGGATCGGAGGCAATCGCCAAGCCAATGGCTTCTTCCACCCGGGGGGCGGTAGCAACACCGCAAGGGCTGACGTGCTTGACCACCACGGCAGCCGGTTGCTCGAAGCTGATTGCCGCGCGCCAAGTGCCATCCAAATCGAGCAGGTTATTATAAGAGAGTCGTTTCCCTTGCAGCAGCCTGGCTCCCAGTGGGGTAGCATCCGGGCGGTAGCCGTACAAGGTGGCCTGCTGGTGCCAGTTCTCGCCATAGCGCAGGGTTTGGACGGGATCAAGTTGCAACCGCAAAGAGTCGCCCCCGGTCAAATAATCGGCGATAGCGGTGTCGTATTCACGCGTATAGGCAAAGGCTTTCTCGGCCAAGCGGCGGCGCAGGGCCAAGCTGGTCGCTCCATTCTCTTGCAAGGCCTGAGCGACAACGGGATAATCGGCGGCATCGGTCAGCACCGCCACCCGCTTGAAATTTTTGGCCGCGGCCCGGATCAAGGTCACCCCGCCGATGTCGATATTCTCGACGGCCTCCTCCAGGTTGGCGTCAAGCTGGGCCACCGTTTCTCGAAACGGGTATAGATTACAGGCCACCAGGTCGATGGGGCGGGCAGCGATGCTGGCCAGGTCCCGGGCGTCGGCCTCGGTATCGCGGGCCAGAATCCCGCCGGAAACCGCGGGATGGAGCGTCTTCACCCGTCCTCCCAGAATCTCGGGGGAACCAGTATAGTCGGCCACATCGGTCACGGGCAAGCCCGCCTGCCGCAAGGCGCGTGCTGTTCCCCCGCTGGCGAGAAAATCCCAGCCTATTTCATGCAGGGCGCGAGCAAAGTCGGTTAATCCGGTTTTATCGGTTAAGGAAAAGAGGGCTGTGGGCATAAAATCTCCTAAGCAACGGTTGAACGGATTTGTTGGGCCAGCGCAATCGCCCGCTGAGGAGCATCGCCCAGGTAATGGGAGGCATCCATGAGCGATTGTAGGGTCTCTGCGGAAAGATATTTGATAAACTCAGGGTCGCAGGTGACGATTTCAAAGAGAGGATTGGGCTGATTCTTTTGAATCGCCTCCCAGGCATTGAGAGCGTGCTGGCGGAGGCGGCTATGCATTTCGTCCCGGTCGGCACCCGCCTTGCCCAGGGCCATCAAAACACGCTCTGTGGCGGCAAAAGGACCGTAGACTTCCAAATTGCGCTGGATAGCCTCCTCATTGATACGCAGTCCTTGTAATATCCTTTTGGCTACACGCAAGATTTCGTCGGCGGCTAAAAATGCTTCCGGCAAACTGGTGCGTCGGTTAGCGCTGTCATCGAGGGTGCGCTCCAAAAGCGTGTGGGCGGCGTTATCCCAGGCGACGCGGGGGAACTGGGCCAACAGACGGGCCAGGGAGTCCATTTTCTCCGCCCGGATGGGATTGCGCTTGAAGGGCATCGCCGACGAACCGATCTGTTTCTCCCCAAAGGGTTCCGACATTTCACCAATCGGCGGGGACTGTAAAAAGCGCAGGTCAAAGGCAAACTTGTACAGTGAAGCACCCATCCCGGCTAAAGCGCTCAAGAGATCATAATCCTGTTTGCGGGGATAAACCTGTGTTGTGATGGTGAAAAAGGGAAGATCAAGTTTTTCGGAAACGAGTGCTTCAAACCGGGATAAATTTTCAGCGCCCAGAAGCTCAGCGTAAGAGGAGCTTGTGCCGACCGCTCCGGTGAAACCTTTGCCCTTATGGCGATCGAACAGGTGGGAAAGATTCTGCCGGTCAAGGGACAAATCCTGGGCGTATTGCGCTAAGCGGTACCCCACCGTGGTCGGCTCGGCAGGCTGCAAATGGGTAAAGCCCATCAAGGGTGTTTCTGCCCACGTTTCGATCAAATCGACCAGAACAGCGAGCACGGCATCAAGCTGATCGAGAATCAACTTCATCGAGGCGCGCGTTCGCAGCGCGTCGGCGTTGTCGACAATGTCCATTGAAGTCATGCCCAGGTGGATGATACCGGCACCCACGTCGCATTGCTCGGCGAAGATCTTGACCTCGGCCATCAAGTCGTGGTGAATCTCTGCTTCAGTCTCGAGGGCGCGTTGTACATCGATCTCGTCAGCGTGGGCGCGCAAATCGGCTACCTGCTCGGCGGTGACCAGGCCAAATTCGGCTTGTACCTCAGCCAAAATCACCCACAACCGCCGCCAGATCAGGCGTTTATTTTCTTCGCTCCAGATGCGGCGCATTTGCTCGGAGCCGTAGCGCCAGGTGTAGGGGGAAAGGTAGGTGCCATAATCATTGCTCATCTTGGTGCCTCTTTGATCGATAGATTTGCTTGACAACCAACAATCGTAATACAGTTTTCACCAAATCATGTCACATTTCTGCGCCACGTGTGTCCTCAAATGTTGTCAGGCAATAATTTGCTACTCGCCAAAGGCGGCAACGGGGACGTTGCCTCGATCGATCTAGCCAACGTACCCCCCTGCCCAAAGGGCATACCAGATGGGTACACACCGTGCGGCAGAGCGACGGCA
Source organism: uncultured Anaerolineales bacterium (assembly GCA_964544065.1). Lineage (GTDB taxonomy): Bacteria > Chloroflexota > Anaerolineae > Anaerolineales > UBA11858 > JAYELX01. The sequence goes on from CAZJBA010000182.1 coordinate 4,343, forward strand.
CACCAAATGGGTGCATGCCCGCAGGGCACGCAGAGCGACCGTGTGGCTTCGCGATCATCGTTGGCGTTTTACTATGTGCCGTCTGACAACTCCTGCGCACACACCTGCGCCACCTTAGGATTTTTGAACGCTCTTGGCAATATGACGTTGCCGCAACTCGGCCTCAACATCGGCAAGGGATAAGTCCTTCGCAGACAGCAGCACCAGGGTGTGATAGAACAAATCCGCAATTTCCTCGACCAGACGTTGGTCGCCTTGGCCTTTAGCCGCCAGGATGACTTCAACGGCCTCCTCGCCGACTTTCTGCAAGATTTTCTCCTCACCTTGGGCCAATAAACGCGCCGTGTAAGACGATTCAGTGGGGTTACGTTTACGATCTCCGATAATGTCAAAAAGGGTGGCTAGCATGTTGCCTCGATTCATAAGTTATTAAGGTTTTAGACGGTGACGAACGAAAACTTTAGCCATAGATGAATAAGATCAACACAGATAGTGGCGATCCCGAAAACTGATGAATTCATCCGGCTGCAAAGAGGATAACCACAAAAAACATCAGAAACAGGATTTTTCGCAATCATCTCATTCATCTACATTTATCTGTGGCCAAATCAAGACATGAGAAAAGTCAATCCTCGTCAGGGTTTAGGGGACGAAAGAAACAACTGCGCGCCCCGGTATGGCAAGCTGGCCCGGCGGGATCGACTTCGAGCAGCAAGGTATCGGCGTCACAATCAACCAGGATTTTGCGCACAGGCATGACATTGCCCGAGGTCGCTCCTTTGTGCCACAACTCCTGGCGGCTGCGGCTCCAAAAATGGGCCTGTCCGGTTTCTTGGGTCAAACGCAAGGACTCAGCGTTCATCCAAGCGACCATGAGCACTTCGCCGGTATCATGATCTTGTAACACCGCGGGGATCAGCCCGCGCTGATCAAATTTCAGTTCCATAAGCCTCCAGTCTGTCTTTCTCAGATTCGTAACGTGTTGATGGACTTAAAAATTTAATTTGGTAATAAGCTGAACAGGGTTTAGGTGATGAAACTTCCAAAAACTTACGACTGAAGTCGTGCATAGGAGCTTCGCTGAGCGTCCACCTGCGTGGACGCGGCCACGTCGATGAAGATCGACGTTCGGCGACAGTCCCAATGGGCAATTTTCCCGAGGGGATGCCTACGGCAAATCGCAGCACATAGGGTGAAGGTATTGATGAATTCATTCATCTGTTTTCGGGATCACCACAAATTCCGTTAGAACCAGGTTTTTTCTCTGCGTTTCTCTAGCCGTTTTTTTTTACCAGGTGTGCTTTGTACGCACACTCTGCGCCTTCGCGAAGCCACACGGTGT
>CAZJBA010000183.1:0-5668 GCA_964544065.1 uncultured Anaerolineales bacterium
AAATTTATAAGGAGTAAGCATGACAACCCGGAACGAAGCCATGGAAATGCTCGAGAAGACCAGCAGGACGTTTTATTTGCCCATTGTCCGACTCCCCCAAGGATTGCAAGAAGCGGTCGCATCCGGATATCTCTGTCTCCGGGCTATTGATGAAATCGAGGATCACCCCAGTTTAGAGGCGAAAGTCAAGGCCAAGTTATTACAATCCATCAGCCTGATTTTGCAGGCGCAGACTTCCGTCGAGAAGTTCGCCTTTGACGAACTGGGGCATTTGTTTAAAAAATATCGACACACTCTCCCCGAAGTCACCCAGCGCATCGGCGAGTGGGCTTGTTATGGGCCGCATTTCATCGCGCCGCGCATTTGGGAAGCAACGGCCTCCATGGCTGATCGGATGGCCCATTGGGTTCTGAACGGCTGGTCCGTGATAACCGAGGCTGATCTCAATCGCTACACCTACGGTGTGGCGGGCGCTGTCGGTTTGCTGTTGTGTGATCTATGGGGCTGGTTCGAAAAGTTCCAGATTCACCGCAGCGACGCGATCCAATTTGGACGCGGTTTGCAAGCTGTCAATATCCTCCGTAATCACAAAGAGGATTTAACCCGCGGGGTGAATTTTTTCCCGCAGGGCTGGGATCAAGAGCAAATGTTCAACTATGCCCGCACCAATCTGGACAGTTTGGGTAGGTCTTCCCATACACTACCGAAGTCGTTCATCGGTTTTGTCGAAATCCCCCGAGCTTTAGCCTATGCCACCTTGGATGTGCTCATGAGCGGCGAAGAAAAACTAACCCGCAACCAGGTATTGAAAATCGTCAGCAATATCGATCAAACGGTGATGGCGAAATAAGCTTATCGAAAACTGCAAGATGGTTCAGCAATATGTGATTGACAAAAGAGTTATTTGTGAACCGACGAGGAGATTCTTCGCTCCGCTTTCCTATGGTACCTTCTTTATGTCACTGGCTGTGCCCGCCGCTGGCGTGAGCGGAGCGAAGAGTCTCCCACGTTGTTTGCAAAACTGCGACGCTTCGCTCAGAATGACAGTTGTTAGATGATTGCTTCTACAAATATCTTGACCCGTTTCACAGGCCAATGAACCATCCAAAAACTGCACATTTCCCTATGCCGGGCACAAAAAAAGCGCAGTCATGTGACTGCGCTTTTCGATACGCTGTGAAAAGACGATCTGTTCACATATTGTTCTTGACATAGTCGACGGCTTCACCAACCGTGGTGATGCTCTGGGCATCTTCGTCAGAAATCTCGCCGCCGAACTCGTCTTCGAATTCCATGATGAGTTCAACCAAATCCAGGGAATCGGCTTCTAAATCTTCTCGGAAACGGGACTCAGGGACGATTTCTGCTTCAGGGATATCCAGCAACTCAGAAATAATAGCCTTGATTTCTTGTAAAACTTCATCACTCATCAGTACAAACCTCCTCGAATTGAATCGAATAAAACTTGATTTCACACACAAAAGTTAGGCAATTTTACAGTCCCATTCTTGATTCTGTCAAGCATGCCGCCGAGAGCTCAGTCAATGTCATTAACTTAAGCCAGCGCAGGCAGGTACAACGCGCTTTTGCGGTTGATTTCAGGTGCGCTGCACGTCCAAAGCGTGCGTTGCATCTGAAATCAGGCACCTCTCGGAAGTGCATCGCACCTTAACTTAATCCCATTGAGAACTCAGTAACAAGCACTTATCTTACCATAGTATCATCTCAATATTTTGAGGCTGTCAATACGGTAGCACAAGAAGTTGAACTTTTCCGCCAGTGTAACGTATTGAGATGCGCTCAGATCGGGCCTCACTTACATGGAATGGCGGAAACCTTGAAAAACTCACACGCCGAAGGCCATCTCCCTGCTTTTTTGAGAAGATATTTACCATCGTTGACAGGCTCGAATCAGACTGGTAAGATGGCCTCGATTATAAGGAACCCAAAACCATGACGAAAGTTACGCCCACCAGCAACAGGAAAGCTGAACACATTCGTATCAACCTGGAAGAGAACGTGCGTTCAGGTCTGCGCACCGGGTTGGAAAGCTACCATTTTATTCACCAAGCCCTGCCCGAGCTAAACCTGGAGGAAATTGATCTTAGCAGCTCCCTTTTTGAGCATCGTTTGTCAGCTCCGTTGCTGATTTCCCCAATGACTGGTGGCACCGAAGACGGGGGGCGGATTAATCGCATCCTGGCCACCGCCGCCCAAGAAACTGGCATCGCTATGGGATTAGGTTCACAAAGGGCCGCGCTGGAACACCCCCATCTGGCTCCAACCTTTCAGGTGCGGGAGGCAGCCCCGGACATCCTCCTGTTTGCCAACCTGGGAGCAGTGCAATTGAACTATGGATTTGGCCTGGAGCACTGCCAACGAGCCGTGGATACGATCAAGGCCGACGCGCTGATTCTGCATTTGAATCCCCTCCAAGAAGCCGTCCAACCAGAAGGCCAAACCCGCTTCGCCAATCTGATCCGGAAAATTGAAAAAATTTGCAAAGGTTTGTCCGCGCCAGTGATTGTCAAAGAGGTCGGGTGGGGCATCTCCGAGAAAGCCGCCCGCCAACTGGCCCAAGCGGGTGTAGCGGCCATCGACGTGGCCGGTGCCGGGGGCACCTCCTGGTCTCAAGTTGAGATGCACCGGGCCCAAAATGAAAACCAGGCCAGATTAGCAGCCGCTTTCCTGGAGTGGGGCATCCCCACAGCGGAATCAATCTTGCAAGCCCGCCGCGGGGCGCCAACTCTCCCAATCTTGGCATCAGGCGGGCTGTGCACCGGCCTCGACATCGCCAAATCGATCGCTTTGGGCGCCTCCCTCGGTGGCATGGCCAGGCCACTGCTCCAAGCCGCTTCCCAATCGTTGCAAAAAACAGTTGAAATCATCACCGACATAAAACGAGAGTTGCGCGTGACCATGTTCGCCGCTGGCGCAGGGGACATCCAAGCGCTCAGCCAAATCCAGCTTGTCAAAAGAGAATCTTAACCCACACAGAACAGAGAATACTATGCCTCTTCACCAACTCACCCAATCTTATCTCCCTGCCATTGAAGAAGAATTACGTCAGGTTGCAGCCCTCACAAACCAACCTCAACTTGGAGAGCTGCACACCATGATTTGCTACCATTTAGGATGGCAAGGAGAAAACGCCGGGCCGGAGGCAAGCGGCAAACGCGTCCGCCCCGTGTTGACGCTCCTGACCACCGAGGCCGCCGGAGGCCCATGGAGGCGGGCTTTGCCTCCGGCGGCAGCCATCGAGTTAGTGCATAATTTTTCCCTGATTCATGATGACATCGAAGACAACAGCGATCTCCGGCGGGGGCGTCCCACGGTCTGGAAGCGATGGGGGGTTGCCCAGGCGATCAACACCGGGGACACCCTCTTTAGCCTGGCCCATTTGGCCTTGTTTCAAATGAAAAAAACATCCTCCCCCGCCGTAACCCTGGAAGCAGCCACCATCTTACAAAACACCTGCTTGCATTTGACTCAAGGACAACACCTGGACATCGCTTACGAAAATCGAACCGATCTAACCTTGGACGATTATTGGCCCATGGTGCGGGGAAAAACCGGCGCGCTCTTGGCTGCTTGCACAGAACTTGGGGCTTTGATCGCCGGCGTGTCTGAACAAATCCGCAACACCTACCGGGATTTTGGACTTCAGCTTGGTTTAGCCTTCCAAGCTCTGGACGACCTGTTAGGCATTTGGGGCGCCTCATCACAAACAGGAAAATCCAGCGCCAGCGACCTCATCGAGGCAAAGAAGTCGCTCCCCGTTCTGTACGGCCTGGAACAGAAAGGGGACTTTGCCGCCCGCTGGGCCGAAGGGCCTATTCAGGTCGATGAAGCGCCGACAGTGGCCCAACAATTGGAACGAGAGGGCGCTCGTGCCTATGCGCAAAAAGAGGCCGCACGACTGACAGAGAAAGCACTCCAAGCACTCAAAAAAGCCAATCCCCAGGGCCAGGCCGGGAAAGCGTTATTCGAATTGACCCACCAATTATTGCATCGAAAAGCATGAAACAATGAGAGTAGCCCCCTGTCCGACCTCGGGCCTATCTCGCCGTCAAAAACACCCCCTGACAGGGCTCAGAGCAGGATTTGGCGTTTGTATCCTTCCAAATGCGATCGCTCTATGGTGTGTGTCATGCAACGTTGTAACATCCACCATGGTCGGCAACGGGGACGTTGCCTCGATCGATCTAGCCAACGTCTCGTTGGCGTTTTACTATGCGCCGAGGCATGCCGTCTGACAACTCTTGTGCGCACACGCTCTATGACCCGATTCGCAATGCTCCCAAAAGGCTGGTATAATCACCGCCGTTAACTGGAAGTGACATAAAACAAATTATGACTGTTGAAAATTCTGGAACAACAAAAAAATTATGCCCAACTTGTGGCACCCAACTCAGCGAAGAGGCAACCCGTTGCCTGGTATGTGGCAGCGAATTGTCTGCCAATGGCAACGATCCGCAAGAATCTAGCCAGGCCATCCGAGGGAGTCGAATGCCTCGGATTACGCTAGGCTTGCCAGCAGCGATAGGATTATTGGCCTTATTCCTGAGCATTGGCGCTGTGATGGTGTTTTTCGCTCTGCAGCGGAACGAGGAAGAAGCAGCTTTAACGGACACCCCCACCGTGACCATCACCGTGACTCCTTCTATGTCGCCAACGCCGATGACGCCAACGGCGACGGGTACGCCACTCCCCACTCCCACCCCCTTTACCTATGTGGTCCAAACAGGAGATACATGCAGTGGTATTGCCGCAGCTTTCGACGTTTCTGTGCGCAGCGTTGTGCAACTCAATAGCTTGCCGGCCGACTGTGCCACCTTGTTTGAAGGGCAAGAGTTGGATATTCCCCACCCGACTCCAACGGCATCTCCCTTCCCATCGGCCACGCTGAGCGGGCGAGAGGCGACTATCGCTGCCTGCGAAAAAGTGCAGTACACCGTGCAAGAAAATGACACCTTGAGCAGTATCTCGACCAATTACAACGTCCCGATGGAAGCGATCAAAGAATACAACGGCCTACCCAGCAACACCGTCTACTCCGGTTTGCCGTTGGTCATCCCGCTGTGTGAGCGGGCGGCAACGCCAGGGCCGACTCTCACCCCAACACCGCCGCCGCCTTATGCCGCTCCCAACTTGCTGCTGCCCGCCGATGGCTCCCACTTCACCTTGGACGACGACGTCGTTACGTTGCAATGGGCCTCGGTCGGTACCCTGCGAGAGAATGAATCCTATCAAATCACGGTTGAAGACATCACCGAAGGACAAGGGCGCAAACTAGTCGCCTACGTCAAAGATACGAAATATATCGTACCAGCATCCTTCCGCGCCAAGGTCAACGAACCGCACGTCTACCGCTGGTCTGTAACCACAGCCCGCCAAACGGGCACCGATGACAACGGAGACCCCATCTGGGATTCGGCCGGCGCTGACAGCGCCCAACGTGCCTTCACCTGGACGGGTGAGGCTTTGGAAGCATCGCCAACGCCGTAAGGTTTTTCCCGTAAACCAATTCGTGACTTCAAACCTCACAGGTCTTCATGGACTTTGAAAATTTAATTCGGGAATAAGCTGAACAGGGCTTAGGTGCTGGAACCTCCAAAAACTTGCGACTGAAGTCGTGCATAGGAGCTTCGCTGAGCGTCCACCTGCG
>CAZJBA010000184.1:0-5647 GCA_964544065.1 uncultured Anaerolineales bacterium
TATTGCCAAATATAGCCTGCCAACCCCCAAAGAAATGATACACTGTGCTGGTAAATGCTTTCAACTACTTTCCGTAAATCAGACCCAATGTCCTTGGCAACGCTGCTCCAACACTGGCAATCCGACCCCACCGTCGCCGAGAACATCGTCGCCTGGAGGACAATCCCGGCGCGCCAGGCCCAATACGAGCCTTTCCCCGATGAACTCCATCCGGCCCTGGCCGGAGCCCTGGAACACATCGGCATCGCAGCCCTGTACAGCCATCAGGCCCAAACCTGGGAGAAGCTCCAAAACGGCCAGCACGTCGCCATCGTGACCGACACAGCCAGCGGCAAAACCCTGGCCTATAATCTGCCCGTCTTGGACGCTCTGCTGCGATCGCCGCAGGGCCGGGCCTTGTACCTCTTCCCTACCAAGGCGCTGGCCCAAGACCAACTCGCTGCCCTAAAGGAATGGATCGCCCAAATTGAAACTGGGGAGAGTTTTGCTCCAAGAACTTATGATGGGGATACATCCGGAGATGCCAGATTGGCTATACGCAATAACTCGCGGCTGGTCATCTCCAACCCCGACATGCTCCACATCGGGATCTTGCCACACCACACCAACTGGGAATCTTTTTTCCAAAACCTTCGCTTCGTCGTCATCGACGAGATGCACACCTATCGGGGCGTCTTCGGTTCGCACGTTGCCAACGTGATCAGGCGACTAAAGCGAATTGCTAATTTCTACGGCGCAAGCCCTCAATTCGTGCTGACCTCGGCGACGATCGGCAACCCGGCCCAACTGGCCGAAACCCTGATCGAGGCACCCATCGCACTCGTGGATGAAGACGGCTCGGCCCGCGGCTGCAGGCATTTCGTGATCTATAATCCGCCCCTGGTCGACCCCGACCTGGGCCTGCGAGCCAGCATGGTCGCCGAGAGCGTTCGCCTGGCCGAAGATCTGCTAAGCTACGACCTTCAATCAATCATCTTCGGGCGCACCCGCCGCACCGTCGAGGTGATGCTCAAATATCTCGACCCGCTGCCTTCGTCTCACAACCGGGCTGTCCGAGCCTATCGCAGCGGCTATTTACCCGACCATCGCCGCGAGATCGAACGGGGGCTGCGCGACGGCGAGGTGCGCGCCGTGGTGGCCACCACCGCCCTGGAACTGGGCATCGACATCGGCGCCATGGCCGCGACGGTGTTGGCCGGTTACCCGGGCACCATCGCCGGAACCTGGCAGCAGGCCGGTCGAGCCGGTCGCACCCGGGCCGATTCCCTGGCCGTGCTGGTGGCTTCCTCCGGCCCGCTGGATCAATTTCTGGCCCGCCACCCGGAATATTTCTTCGAGAGCAATCCCGAGCACGCTCTGATCAACCCCGACCATTTGCTCATCCTGCTGGAGCACCTTCAGTGCGCCGCGTTCGAGCTCCCTTTCGAGCCGGGACAAGGCTTCGGGAAAACGGACCCAGCTCAACTTGAGTCCCTGCTTGACCATCTCCGGGACGCGGGCATCCTGCACGCATCCCAAGACAAATTCTTCTGGATGGGCGACCGCTATCCCGCCGCCGACATCTCGCTGCGCAGCGCCTCGGCCCACGCCATCCGCCTCCACGACCTTCACACCAACGACATCCTCGGAGAAATCGACCGGGAATCGGCCCCCTGGATGGTCCACCCCGGCGCCATCTATCTGCACGAAGGGGAAACCTTTTGGGTCGATGATTTGGATTTGGGGGCGGATACCGCAGCGCTGAGGCCGGTAGAGGCGGATTATTACACCCGGCCCCGCCGTGAGGCCGAGGTGCAGCGACGCCAGTTGTGGCAGGCTGAGGCCGTCGGAGGCGGGGTCAAAGCGTGCGGCGAACTGAGCGTGATCACGCAAGTGACGGGCTTCGAAAAAATCCGCTGGGAGACCCGCGAAAAACTCGGCTTCGAAGAGCTTGACTTGCCTCCGACCGAATTACTCACGGCCGGCTATTGGCTGGCGCTCGATGACCAAACCGTGGAGAGCTTGCGAAGGGAAGGGTTGTGGCGCGGCGACCCAAACGACTACGGCCCGACCTGGCCGCGCCAACGTGAGGCTGCCCGCCAACGGGACGGTTACCGCTGTCAAGTTTGCGGCCAACCGGAGGGCGAAAAAGCGCATCACGTTCATCACCAGATTCCCCTGTGCGCCTTCGATACGCCTGCTGAGGCCAACCGGCTCTCCAACCTTGTGACGCTCTGCCCGGTCTGTCACCGCCGCGCCGAGAATGTCGTGCGCATCCGCAGCGGGTTGGCCGGGCTTGCCCACGTGTTGCGGCATCTGGCCCCGCTCTTCCTGATGTGCGACTGGCGCGACCTGGGCGTGCACGCCGACCCCAAATCCGCCCTTTCGGAGGGCAAGCCCACGGTCGTGATCTATGAGATGATTCCGACGGGGATTGGGTTCAGCCAGCGGTTGTACCAAAGCCATCAAACGTTACTGGCACGCGCCCATGAGCGCGTGCGAACGTGTGACTGCATTGATGGCTGTCCCGCTTGTGTCGGCCCCGGCGGGGAAGAAGGTTCGGGGGGAAAGAGGGAGACATTGGCTATTTTTGAGGCTTTAAGGGAGTAGCTCAAAAACAGGCTCTTAGCCTGGCCTGCTCCGGCGGGCGTCGACGATGTTGGGCAAGCGCTCCAATCGGTCCAGGACGCGGCTAAGATGGCCGATATCGCGCACCTCCAGGATAAGATCGAACACGGCCATGTTGCGGTGGTTGACATCCACGTGGGCTTTGTTCATGTTGACCCCCTCTTCTGATAACAGCGTGGATACATCGCGGACAAGTCCATCGCGATCGTAGGCTTTGATCTGAACAGGGACGGGGAAGGTGTTTTCCAATTCCCCCCAGGAAACTTCGACGAGGCGCTCGCGATCGTTGATGTTGAGGATATTGGGGCAATCTTTGCGATGGATGGTGGCGCCGCGGCCGCGGGTGACATAGCCAACAATGTCATCGCCTGGGGCCGGGTTGCAACACCGCGCCATGCGAGTCAGCAGCCCCTTCAGGCCGCGCACTCGGATGCCATCAACCGGTTTCTGCTTAACTTCCTCCTCCGGCCGGGTCGGCAATTTGAGCGCTTCGTCATCTTCATCGATCAAAACCAGCTCATTGGCCACTTTGGTCAGAGGAAGGTCGCCGCGGCCGATCACAGCGGCCATCTCGGCCACTTTTTTGTACCCAAGCGAGCGAGCAAGCTGCTCCAGGTTCACATCGCTCAAACCAAGTTGACGCAATTCTCGCTCCAGCAAATCGCGGCCATGCTTTACGTTTTGGTCATGCGCTTGTTTGCGGAACCAGCGGCGAACCTTGGAACGGGCCCGCTGCGTTTTGATCAAGCTCAGGTGCGGATTCAACCAATCACGGCTGGGGCCACCCCGCTTGGCTGTCAAGATTTCAACTTGATCCCCGGTTTGTAACTCATAATCCAAAGAAACCAGCTTGCCCCCTATTTTTGCGCCGCGGCAACGATGGCCAACCTCGGTGTGAATGTGATAGGCAAAATCAATCGGCGTGGCCCCCTGAGGCAAATCGATGATATCGCCTTTGGGTGTAAAGACATAGACCCGATCTCCGAAAACATCGGATTTCATCCCATCGACGAACTCCTGGGCATCGTCGACATCTTGGCGCCATTCCATCAATTGGCGCAGATAGAGAATCCGCCGCTCAAAGTCCGGGTCATGACTGACGTCTTCTTTATAACGCCAATGGGCAGCAATGCCATACTCGGCATTTTGGTGCATTTCACGAGTCCGGATTTGGACCTCCAAGGTGCGGCCATCGTCGTAAACGACATCAGTGTGCAAAGAACGATAAAAGTTCTCTTTGGGCACGGCGATGTAATCGTCAAACGAGCCAGGGATCGGACGCCAGCGGGCGTGAATTTCCCCTAAAGCAGCGTAACAATCGGCCTGTTTGGCCACAATGATACGAACCCCGCGAACGTCGTGGACCATGTCAAAGGGAACCCCTTTTCTTTGCATTTTCTTGTAAATCGAGTAGATGTGTTTGGGGCGTCCAGTGATCTGGGGGTTTTGAATGCCGGCCCGACTCAATACTTGCTCTATCTTTTCAATAATTACTTTGACATTCTTCTCGCGCTCCGACCGGCGAACGTCCAAATTACTGGCAATTTGCTTGTAGGTCTCGGGGTTAATATAACGGAAAGAAAGGTCCTCCAATTCCCATTTCATTTGCCAAATGCCCAAGCGGCTTGCCAGCGGGGCAAAAATATCCATGGTTTCTTGGGCAATGCGCTTTTGTTTGTGAGGTGGCATAAATTTGAGCGTGCGCATGTTGTGTAAACGATCGGCCAGTTTGATCAACACAACGCGGGGATCATCGGCCATGGCTAACAAAGTTTTTCGCAAATTGACTGAAGCTAACGCGGCCAGGTTTTCTTGACGCTTGCCCACCTCTTCAGGATAGGTCTCCTCCTCCTCTTCGTCCGCATGATCACTACGCGAAACTCTGGGAAGCGAGGTTAATTTCGTTACCGCTCCCACCAATTTAGAAATCTCTTCACCGAAATCAACTTCTAAGTCTTCTAAGGTTATCTGGGTGTCTTCGACAATATCATGCAGCAGACCTGCCGAGATGACAGCGGGGGGAACGTGCATTTCAGCTAAAATTTTGGCAACCGCAAAACAATGGACAAAATAAGGCTCCCCGGAGGCGCGTTTTTGATCCGAATGGGCTTCTTTTGCAACTCGATAGGCGCGCTCAACAATTTCCTGGTCAACAGGAGAATAGGATTGGGGAGCTGCCGCTAAGATATCATCAATGTGCATTTGTGAGCCTCTTGATTAGGGTGCGTTTCATTTGGTTGAAAGCGCCGGGCGACATTTCTGGGTTTCGATACACCGAGAAAGCATCGGCACTTCCCCCTGGGGGGACGCATGCGTAACACGCAACACCAAAGGTGCGCACAGCGAAGCGAGCGAACCGGCGAAATGTCTTGCTCCAACTCATTTGAAACACACCCAAATGATTACTTTACAAGCGTTAGCCAATCTAATTGACAAACGGTATTGTGTAAAAGATGATCGTCGTCTACAGCGTGAAATTTCAAGCGGAGAAATTTGGCCTCAGCCAAGGGTTGAATCGCTTCCAAGGGAATGATACTATCGTCCTCGCCATGGTAAATGATCGTCGGAGTCGGGATTGGTTCTGCGACAGATTGGAAATGGGGCCAAACCAAAGCGGGCGCAAGCAAAATCAGCTTACGCACATGCTGGGGATACCTGCTGGCAAATAATGCCGCCATCAAACCGCCAAAGCTCGACCCAATCATAGTCCATTGTTCAGATAGTAAGAGAATATCTGTGAGATGATCCATGCGCTGCGATAAAGAACCATAAAAATCAGGCGTTAACATCTTGGGAAACAGCGCGCGTAAAAGCGTTGCTTTGTAGCCTCGACTACTGCCCTCCAAGCCATGCAAGAATATCAACCGTTTTTGATCGATATCGATCAAGCTGACATTATAATCCTTTTTCATTCTACTCTCGACTAGGTGGAATTTTCTGTTACACTAAGAATCCAGACAAAACCGAAGTGCTACTACTTTGGCAATGTCATATTTTCGAATAGACCACAGCGGAGCCGCCGATTGAGTGGTGCCCTGAG
>CAZJBA010000185.1:0-5614 GCA_964544065.1 uncultured Anaerolineales bacterium
CGGGAGGACCGGCATCGTCAGGTGCTCCGGCCTCATCGGGCGGCCCAGCGTCGTCAGGAGGCCCAGCCTCATCGGGCGGTCCAGCGTCATCAGGAGGTCCAGCGTCATCGGGGGGTCCAGCGTCATCGGGGGGACCAGCGTCATCGGGCGGCCCGGCGTCGTCAGGAGGTCCAGCGTCATCGGGCGGTCCAGCGTCATCGGGGGGTCCAGCGTCGTCAGGAGGTCCGGCCTCATCGGGCGGCCCAGCGTCGTCGGGCGGCCCAGCGTCATCGGGTGGGCCAGCATCCTCAGGAGGTCCGGCATCCTCGGGGGGACCGGCGTCTTCGGGCTTGCCTATCTGGCCGAACTCCTGCCAGATTTCGCCCCATCCCAAGCCTTGCTCGCGCATCTCCAGATAGGTTTCGGCACCGCCTTCGGTGGCTTCTGCGGTTTGAAGCGCCAGCATGATCTCGCCAAAGCCTGTCGCGCCATTGTTGTCGCTCTCATCATCGCCGGACTCTTCGCCGTCTTTGCAGAACCAGCCCATCACCTCCTGGTAGGAGACCTCATACGTGTCTGCAATTCCCTGGGCGACGGGGTGGACGGCGTCGGGATTGGCGCAGAAGTAATTCATGCCGTTGCCGTCTTGATCTTCTTCTGTGTCATCCGTGGACGCTTCGATGATAAAATTGCCTTCATCGTTGAAGCTGCCCACCACGGTGATCGTCTCGCCCTCTTCGAGACCTTCGAAGTCGTAGTCCTCGGACAGTTGCATGGTGTACTCGACCGTTTCGCCCTCTTCGTTCTCGACTGCGAGCACGACCGTTCCGGTTTCGGCGTCAACGGAGAGCACCTCTCCGGTCAGCTCGACATACTCGGTTTGAGCCAGGGCGACATCCGTGGCCAAGGACAGGCATAGAAGAGTGGTGATCAAGATCAAGAATACTTTTAGATGTTTCGTTCTCATAAGTAAACTCCTTTTCAAGTTAAGTCTCTCACGCTGCTATGATTCTGGCGTGGAGACAAGATCGAGTTCTGCCCAGAGCTGTTCCCAGCCGATTTCGTCTTTGCGCTCGAGCACTTCTTTGGGGTCGAGATCGGTTAGCTCGCTGGTTTGAAGGGCGAGCAAGATGTCTTCGAAGCTTTTGCCGGAGCAGTACCACTTCTCGATTTGCTCCTCGGGGACCTCGAATGTCTCCGCCGTGCTCTCCACCATCGAGGGGGGCGGAGTCTCCACGCATTCGGGCTGGCTGCCCTCCTCAACCGGCGGTGGCGCGGGAGTCATCGTTGGGGCAGAGTTTGTTCGTGACGCGCAGGCGAGCGTACTCGCCATCATCACTGTCAAGATCGTCAAAAGAATTGGTGTTTTCATAGAACCTCTTCACTCCCTATAACGAAGAGAGGCGGCATTTGCTACACCCTTTCGATTTGCATTTTTGTAAGCACTTTGGAGAGGGAGAGCTTCCCGGAGCGTTTGTTGGAGCATGATATACTTTGGCCATTCGGTGAATATGTTTCGATCGTGCGTTGATCACCCGCAGAGATGAGGTCTGGCCATTGAAAGGAGCCGAGATGGATCAATCGAACCAAACGGGGTTGAGCTTGGCCGATGTGGCCGCTCGCCTAAATGAAAACGGGGTCCCCTGGACTGTCTTCGCCGGGGCGGCGGCGGTGGCCTACGGCGTCGATCGGCCGATCACCGATGTCGATATTCTGGTGCCCTCCTCCGAAGGAGAACGTCTCGCCGCACTTTTCCCCGAGGGGGAGATCAAGCGAGATGAGCGTGGGGAGGTGGATGGACTCTGCCTGGAAGGATTCGACATCATCGCCGGATTGCGGTTGCTTGATCTGGACGACGAGATGGCGGCGCGCCTGACCCAGGGGCAGGTGGGTTCTGTTCCCGTGCCACTGATCCCCGTGGAGGATAATATCGCTTTGAAAGCGACCTGGGGCCGCGGCCCGGAACAGGGCAAGCACGATTGGCAAGACGTCGAGGGGATGATTGCCGCGGTTGAGTCCCTTGATTGGGACTACTTGCGCTGGCGTTTATCGCAGTTCGAACCCCAAGAGCGAGCGAACCAAGCGCTTGAACGTTTGGATGCGCCGAGAGAACATTAGGGTTTCCCAACTCCCATCCGCGACTAGATTTTCAGATGGTGGTCATAAAGTAAGTGATGGTTGCCTTCCAAAATGCTTTAGCCGCCGTCCGTTCGGCTGAGCTCACGTCGAAGCCTCGGCGGCGGAGAGCGCGAAGCCTACTCGAAGGAGTGCGCCGCCTAGAGCATTTTAGTCTACAAATCTGAACCATCCCAAGCAGTACCATTTTCCTAAAGATTCGTTATTGTGGTAGGCCCGAATTTGCTATATAGTTAGAATGAGGGGCTGGAGGGCTATCTGTGGAATAGATTTCCACGTTTGCCGCCAGATAGATGTATCTTCTCAATATTTTGGGGAAACGATTATGTAGCCGGGGTTTCCACGCCGCGCTTCGCTGTGCGCACCTTCGGTGTTGCGGGCCTGCGGCCAGGCGCACACCGTGACCCCGTGAAAGCGAGATTTGGCCCTCCTTCGAGGATGCTGCGCGAAAATCTCGGCTACATGTTCCCCGTTTTTTTGAGAAGATACGGATAGACGGCTAAATAAGAACACACCATGGTGAGGAGGTTTTCCAATGAAGAATCGATTGTATAAATTTGTTGCTTTGATCACAGTTTTGGCTTTGGTAAGTTTGGCCTGTCAGGCGGTGACGGGGTTGCTGCCCGGAGGGGAAGGGGCCGCAGAACCGGAAGCGGAACCAACCGTGGCGCCGCTCGACGAGGCTGAAGCGCCAACAGAGGAAGCCCCCTCGGGGGAGGGCGAGGCTCCTGAGTCGCAAACGGAGGAAACCCAGCTCGGTGACGTATATACCAGCAAAGAGGGTGGCTTTTCCTTCCAGACCATCCCAGGGTATGAGGTAGAAGAATTCATGGGCTTTGTCAACACCAGATCTCCAGATGATGAAGAAGTCGCACTCATGTTGGTGGGCAGCCTCTTGGAAGAGAGCAGCGATCTGGAGAGTCTCTATCAAAACGCGCTTGAGGAAGCTGAACAGGACGGCGAGGATGTCGAGTTTACCAATCGACGCGATGTGACCGTCAACGGCATCCCTGGCATTGCCGTGGATGTGAGTGGGCCCTACGAAGGGAAGGACATGATGGGGCGGATGGTCATTGTGGCCGTGTCTCCCACCCAGGAATTCCGCATGATTGGGATTGCCCCGGCCGATCGCTGGGAAGCTGAGCTGGAGCCACTCTTCGAGGCTACTCTGGCTACGGTTCAACTCTTTGAGGCGGAACCAAGTGAAATGGACTTTGAAGAAGAAACGGAAGAAGAGGCGGAAGCACCCCAGGTTGAGGAGGTGCGCCAATGGGCCACCTCGGCGACCGCCAGCTCCGAGTATAGTAGCCAGGGCTGGGCTGCCATGCAGGCTACCGGAGAACCCGATACGATTGTCACGGAATGTGAGGATGCCGTAACCGCCTGGGCCTCTTCTGGCAGTGATACGGTTGAGTGGCTCGAACTGGGCTTCGATACGCCCGTAGTTCCCACGGAGATCAACATTATCCAGACACACGCACCCGATCAGGTTGTTCAGGTTGAGGTGATAGACACTGGAGGTGCCTATCACACTGTCTACACGGGTGAGCCTGAGAATCTTTGGGAGCTGTGCCCTTACACGCTGACCGTCTTTGTCGATGGCATCGACTTCGTCGTTGACGGTGTCAAGATCACCATCGATCAATCGGTCATTGAAACAAGTTGGAATGAGCTCGACGCGGTTGAGTTGGTCGGTTTCACTGGCGCTGAAACCGTTGCTGCTCCAGCAGATGAAGTTGACGAAGAGGAAACCGCCGTTGAAGGGGAGACCTCAGAGGGGGCTGTGTGGCGCGTTGGCGGTGAACGGGGTACAGAAGATGGACAAGTTGGCTTTATGGACGGCGTCGATGTCGGCCCCGATGGGTATGTTTACGTGACCGATTCGAATGTTGGCGTAAGCATCTACGCTGCCGCTGATGGCTCCCCGGTGGCTTCCATTGCGCATGCTGATCTCTTGGGGCCCACCGATGTGCAGGTCGGGCCGGATGGCACCGTTTATGTGACCGACGATTGGAGCAACGACAAGGTATTTGTTTTCTCTTCTGCTGGCGAGTTGATCGCCAAATTCGGAGAAGCTGGCAACGGCCCTGGTCAATTTGGCACTTTCAGCCCGTACTCCCTGGCGGTCAGCCCCGATGGTGAAATCTATGTGCTTGATGAGAACGAGACAGATGCAGAAGAAAGTTTCACTCGCGTTCAGGTTTTTAGTGCAGAAGGCACCTACCTGCGCGAGTTCAGCCTAGACGATGAGTACTCAGATACTGAGGGGATGGATTTCGGCCCGGATGGTAATCTCTATGTCGTGGATTGGTCGGATAGCCTTATCCTCAAGGTTGCTCCGGATGGTGTTTTGTTAGGGTCTTTAGGTGATGAAGCGCTGTCGGGGGTT
Organism: uncultured Anaerolineales bacterium; assembly: GCA_964544065.1. Lineage (GTDB taxonomy): Bacteria > Chloroflexota > Anaerolineae > Anaerolineales > UBA11858 > JAYELX01. The sequence goes on from CAZJBA010000185.1 coordinate 4,505, forward strand.
TCGCCTGTAGACATTGCCATTGATCAGGCCGGAAATTTCTATATCGGGCTGGATTGGTCGCAAAATTGTGTGATGAAACTGGATTCGAGTGGCAATATGATTGCTCAATTTGGCACCAGGACCGAAGATAACGATAAGCCCTGGCCCGAAGGGATGTGTGACTCCGTTAATGGTATCGCTGTAACCCCCGATGGTTCGCGCGTTTTCGTCAGTGATTGGTCGAACGATTACGCTTACATCACCGCGTTTGAGTTCAAGTAAAACAGTGTTTGACAGGATTTACAGGATGGACGGGATGGAGGCAGACTTCGGAAGTGGAGACTTCCGAAGTCTTTTTTATCTAAAGCATCCAAAAACTTGCGACTGAAGTCGTGCATAGGAGCTTCGCTGAGCGTCCACCTGCGTGGACGCGGCGCGTCGATGATGCAGAGCGACGTTTGGCGACAGCCCCAACGGGCGATTTCAATCGAGGGCGAATTTTTTTTCATCGCAAGACATTTGGTAGAAAAGAGTTGCTTTTTGGGGATATGGAACGAACAGCGCAGATTCTTTCAGGTCAAGGGCAAACGATGACATTTTATGATATACTTACGGTTGAAATAGACAAGAACTTTTCTGGAATTGAAATATATACTAAATCCTTCCTGTACCGACATCAGTATGAGCTGAATCATGGGGATGAGTGTATAAGAAATTAATCTTAAAAGGAGAAGAAGGCCAATGACTCAAAATCCTACCAATTACACAGGTGTGGAAGCCAAGCCGAGTACAGTAATGGCAATCGCCGTTATGACATTGATCAATGGAATATTAAATATCTTTGTCGCACTGGGCCTAACAGTGACGGTAGTCTTTGGGTCCTTTGGCTTGGGGATACTCTGCGCGCCCTTAACCATCTTGCCCCTTGTGTTAGGTATTTTTGAAATCTTATATGCTTCTAACTTGCTGCCAGAAACCCCTCAGCCTGTAAAACCATCCCAAACCATCGCTGTTTTAGAGATTTGTTGTGTGTTTTGGGGAAACTTGATCTCTTTGGTTGTGGGTATAGTAGCCTTGGTTTTTTATGCCCAACCTGAGGTTAAAAATTATTTTGCCCGCATTAATGCGTGA
>CAZJBA010000186.1:0-5605 GCA_964544065.1 uncultured Anaerolineales bacterium
GTTACGGGGCCACGTTCATAATCCCAACGCCTCATAGAGCCGCTCCATATCGACGTGCTTGACCAAGAGATCGCGGAACTGGTCGAGCTTGGCCTTCTGGCCCAGGCGGGTGCGGCCAAAGATGCGGTCGATCGCTTCGATGGTTTCCATCGTGTTGGTCGGCACCAACAGGACGGGGACGCCCATCTGGTCGGCCTGGCGGATGATCAGTGGATTGGGGTGCAGGTTGCCGGTCAGCACCAGGCAGGTTGTGGAGGTCTCCAGGGCGGCAAGCTGAATGTCGGTGCGATCGCCGCCGGTGATGACGGCCTTGTTACGCTGCTTGCGGAAGCGGCTCAGGGCGGCCTCCTCGGTCATGGCGCCAACGGTCAGATTCTCGATGAAGCGGTCGGTGACGCCCACCTCGGTGAGCACCTGAACATCGAGAACGTCCAACAACTCCTTAACCGTCAAAGCGGCCAAGCCGCGCACCTCGGGAAGAACGCCGAACACGGGGATGCCGCGCTCTTCCAGGCAAGGGCGAGCGATTTCGTCCACAAATTGGGTCTCGGTAGCCGGCACCCGGTTGATGATCACGCCGCACATGGCGTCCCCCAGGCGGAAAGAGGCTGCCAGGGTGTCATCCATCAGGCGGACGTCGCCGCGGTACTTGACCACGGCCAAAACTTTGCTGCCCAGCTCGGAAGCCACATCGGCGGTGGGCAGCCCCATGACATAACCCTCCCGCAGGCTGCCGCCGCCCTCGAGCATGAGCACGTCTTTGCCCGCGCCGGCCGCCTCGGAAGCGGCTTTGACCTTGGGCATCAGATCGGCCTCCACACAGCCGGTCAGATACTCGCACAGGAAATCGGAATCAATCACGACGGGAGCTAAATCAGCGGGAGCAGCTTTCAGTTCCAAGACTTCACGCACAAAAGCGGCATCCTCATCCACGGTCTTGCCAGCCAGGTTAAACGGTTGCAAACTGAGCGGTTTTAAATATCCCACTTTGCGCCCAGCTTCCATCAAGTGTTTGCCCAAAGCCAGACACACAGCGGTTTTTCCGGAATAGCGTTCAACGGATGTTACGTATAGGGATTTCATCGGTCTCCTCTTTTCTAATCTATTCATGCAAAATCAAGCGCATGTCAATGGCAATCGCCCCTTGGTCTTCGGGGTAGACAATCAGGGGGTTGATGTCCAACTCGGTGATGGCCGGAAAATCGGTCACCAATTGGCCTATGCGCAATAAGGTGTCTACAATCGCATCTTTGTCAACGGGCGGCTTGCCGCGCACCCCGTCGAGCAGCGAGTGGGTGCGGATTTCGCGAAGCATGTTCTCGGCATCGCGCACGGTGAAGGGGGCTACCCGGAAGGTGACATCTTTGAGCACCTCGACATAAATGCCGCCCAGCCCGAACGTCACCAGGGGGCCAAACTGCGGGTCACGGTTCATACCAACGAGCACTTCGACGCCGCCGGGAGGGGCCATCTCTTGAATCTGGCAGCCCCACAAGCGGGCGTCGGGCAAATAGCGCTGGGCCCGGTAGGTCATCAATTCAAAGGCGTCACGGACCTCTTCGGCGCTGTTCAAGCCCACTTTGACGCCGCCGACATCGGTCTTGTGCAATATGTCGGGCGAGGTGATCTTCATCACCACGGGATAGCCGATCTCATTGGCAAATTGGACCGCCTCGGTAGGATCGGAGGCCAGCTTGGAAACCGGCGTCTTCAGGCCATAGGCTTCTAAAATGGTCCAGGCTTCGGCGTCGCCAATCGAGAGGCGCTCTTCCGAACGCACGTCTGCGAAGAGCTCTTCCACGCTTTGGCGATCGACATCGAATTCGGCGTACTCTGATTCCGGACGGGTGCGGATATTGCGATATTGGGACATGGCATGGAAAGCGTGGGCGGCCCGTTCGGGGAAAATATAGTTGGGGACACCGTACTGGGTGAGAATTTCGATGCCCGATTGAATTTTGGCTTCACCCATGAAGCAGGTCAGGACCGGCTTATCAAGCTCGCCGGCCATTTCACCCACGGCTTTAGCGGTCTCGTCGATCTGTGTCATCGCCTGGGGAGTAAGCACAACCAAAATGCCATCGACGTTGGGGTCTTTGGCTACCTGCTGGAGCGCAAAGCGATACCGATCAGAACGGGCGTCTCCAAGCACATCGACGGGATTGGCCGCGCTGGCTGCGTCGGGCAAATGGGTTTCCAGCGCCTGGAGCGTCTCCAACTCAAAACGGGCCAGGCTCATGCCGGCGCGCTCCAGCGCGTCGGTGGCGAGGATACCCGGGCCGCCCGCGTTGGTGACGATGGCGATGCGATCGCCCGTCAGGGCTGGCTGGTAACCCAGCGCCAGGGCGATATCGAACAACTCCTCCATTGATTCGGCCCGCAGCACCCCGGCCTGGCGGAAGGCGGCCTGATAGGCCTGCTCGGAACCGGCCAGCGAACCGGTATGCGATGAAACCGCCCGCGAGCCCGATTGAGTCACGCCCGATTTGATCGCCACGACCGGCTTCTTCTTGGTCACCTCGTGGGCCACGCGGATGAACTCCTCGCCGTTGGGCAAGCCCTCACTGTACATCAAGATCACTTTGGTGTCAGGGTCATCCTCCCATGCCTGGAGCAAATCGATCTCGCTGACATCGGCCTTGTTGCCCAAACTGACGAACTTGGCCAACCCCAGCCGCCCGGCTTGGGCCCAATCCAGGATGGCAGTGCCCAAGGCACCCGATTGCGACATGAAGCCCATCGGCCCGCTGGGGGGCGTTCCGGCGGAGAAAGACGCGTTCATCGGGGTAATCGTGTCTATCACGCCCAAGCAGTTGGGGCCAATCAAGCGCATCTCATACTCGTCGGCGATGGCGATCAACTCGCGCTCCCGCTCCAGCCCCTCCATACCGGCCTCCCGGAACCCGGCGCTGATCACAATCACGGCGGGGATGTCTTTCTCGCCGCATTCTTTCAACACAGCGGGAACAAATTTGTAGGGAATCACAATCACGGCCAGATCAATGGAATCGGGCACATCCAAAACCGACGCATAGGCCTGGTAGCCGATGATTTCGTCTGCCTTGGGGTTGATCGGATACACTTGGCCGTAGTCGATATAGCCGCCCTCGACCAAATTCTCCAGCACGGCGTAACCGAGTTTATCCTCATCACGCGACGCACCGATCACCGCCACCGAAGATGGTTTGAAAAATGAATTCAACATGCTCTATCGTGTCCTTTTTCGTTCCGCACAGTCATCGAATGATATAACCTTCGGCGAAGCTCCCGCTTCGCAAGGTAGCTATTGGATTGATTTTAAGTCGATCAATTATAAACCAGAACTTGATTCGCCGGGGGATGATTTTCAGGTTTTCATCCCTGACAAACGGACTCCCTCCCTGCTGCTTCCGTTATGGGCAGCGGTCACCCGCCCCGCTCGTCCGAATCACGTCCTCGACAAACTTCTCCATGCGCTCGAAATGCGACCCCTTCCAATAGATCTGTCTGCACTGCTCGCAAATCTTAAAATCCTGATAATATAGCTTGGTCTTCGGCTCGAGGCGATCATAGACTTCCGCCTTGGAGACCGGCCGCAGCAATCCGTTGCAATGGGTGCAACGCTTGAATGGTTCAGCCAGTCCCCCCAGATCAAAGCGGCGCATGATCTCGACAATCTGTTCTTCGGGGTCTTTGGCCCGGACACAATATCCATGGGTCACTTGACTGCGCTTGAGCAAACCGCGGTCACGCGTCAGCAAGACACGACCCTGTTGGCTGGAAATCTCGGCCAACTCACGATCATCAAAGTCGTTGCGATAGACGCTATCAAAGCCCAACAAGCGCAAATAACTGGCCAACTTGCCGAGATGATTGTCGAGCACAAAGCGCAACTCCCGCAGCGGCTGGGGACGAACCCGGGACACGGAGGCAATATCAAAACTCTCGAAAACAGGATAAACACTGACGCGAGCGCCAGCTTGAACCTGCTCCCCAAACCCGACCGATTCGCGGTTGACCAGAATCAAATCAACTTCCGTATGGGGAACGCCCAGTGCCTCGATCAGATGCTTGACCGTCTCGTGACCGGCAAAAGCATAACAAAAATCCACCCGTTGGCGTTCTGCGGGCAAAAAATCGTTCAGTTCGGCGTAAAAGCGGAAGGTGGCGTGCATTTGGGTGTCAGGTGGTCGGGTATCAGGTATCGGGGTATCAGGGTATCAGGGGTCAGGGAATCAGGGTGTCAGGGATCAGGGGGCCAGGAAATTAGGAATCAAGTGAATGGTTTAAACAGTTTACGAAGGTTATGCCCGCCGTAGGTGCGCATGCCCAACGGGCACGCATTTGGCGCAATCGAACAAGTTTTTTTGTTTTCTCTGCGCATCTGCGTTAAAACAGTGCTCACGGCAACACTTTCACGACTCCGGGCTGGCCCAACTGGCCGTCGATGTCGATCCCAACGGGCAAAAACGAGCGGATGACTTCGGCGTTGGTGAGCAGATGTTGGGTCACCTCGGCGGTGTGGAGGGTTGAGACGCCGGAGGCAAGCGCCAGCGGCAGCAAGAGCTGGTCGGCCAGGTAGCGATCGACGGCGGCGCCGGAACGGTCGAACCGTACCCAGGCGTCCACGGCCTCGTCGGCGACGGTCTCGGCGCGCTTGCCCAACTCCCCCAAAGCAAAGACGCACGCCTGGGCCTGCTCGTACTCGGCCAACAGCAACATGACCGTTCCCTTGACGGGAGAAGGCAGCTTGACGGTGCGAATATCGTTGAGCGGCACCTTATGGCCCAGGCGGCTGACCACCCGCTGCCGCTGCCGCCGGGCGATGTGAGCGGGCAAATTGGCGCTGGCGGAGATGCCCCGAATCTGGAGCAAGTCGCCGCGCTCGGTCAGGTTGAGCGGTCTCAGGCCAGCAGCGGGCTGAAGCCGGGCCCGAATCCGCCCGCCGCCTCGGGGATAAAAACCGGCCTGCTCCATCGTCAAAGTTGCCTTCACGCCTATTTGGCGGAGAAAATAGAGCCAGTGCCAATCCAGGTAATGAAAACAAGGGCTCCAGCGCACGTGCGTTCCTCCCGTGATCGTCACCGTTGACGCGGATTGCGCTTGGATAAGAGGCATGAAAATAGTTTGCAAGACCAGCGCCGTAGAACCGGCTGTGCCGATGTCAAAGTGATATTTCCCCGCCGTGATTCTGTCGGGGCAAAAGACCAATTCCATAGAGCCAATGGATGCGCCTCGCAGCGACGCCTTGGACGCCTTGGCAGACGCCTCGACAGCGGCAAGATGCTGTGGCCGCAACCCCGGCTTAGAGCGATTGGCCCTCACGTTGACTATGCGCAACTCTTCACCCGTCAAGATCGACAGCGCCAACGAGCTGCGCAGAATTTGGCCGCCCCCCTCACCAAAAGAACCGTCAATTTGGATCATGTTAGAGTGAATGTCGGTTGAGTGAATTCGGAGTGCACGCGAAGAATTCGTATCGAAACCAATGAGCGGATTATCGGGGAAGCTTTACCATCAAAGCCGCTTGGTCTCGATACATCCTTCGACTTCACTTCGCAAGCTACGTTCTGCTCAGGACACTCGACCGGCGCTAATATGTTTTGCAAAAAGAGTTTACTCTCCT
>CAZJBA010000187.1:0-5602 GCA_964544065.1 uncultured Anaerolineales bacterium
TTCGGTCGCACAAAACGCTCCCTTGCCAGCGGCACGCCTACGGCGAGAGTGACATGCCTGAACGCTTACTTTTATTTTACTTGTTGGTATATGTTAAGTCAAGAAAAATATATTTGGATAACCTAGAAATATATTTTATGGTAGGATAGAAGCGTGCTAAGCGCGGTATAATCTCGCAAGTTTGGAAAGATTGAAAGGAGATCAAAAATGCCCAGACCCCATAGTAGTCGTCAGCAAGGTGGCCGTTATGCTCGCATGGATTCAAACACCTGCGAACAAATTCATGTCGCCAGTCTAGAAGTTTTGGAACGCGTCGGAATCGACGTCCACGACGAGCCGACCCGCCAGATTCTGGCCGATGGCGGCGCTCACGTGGACGACAAGCGTGTACGTATTCCCGAATATGTCGTCGAGCGCGCCTTGTCGCTGGCGCCTCGTCGCATGACCCTGTACAACAGACATGGAGAAGTGGCCATCCGTGCTTGGGGGTACCATTCCTATTTTGGCGGTGGTTCCGATTGCATGAACATCCTCGATCGCCATACGGGCGAGCGGCGCAAACCCGTGTTGGAAGATGTCGAACATGCCGCCACCCTGATGGACGCGCTGCCCAACATCGATTTTGTCATGTCCGCCTTTTTGCCCACCGATGTCAACTCGCAGATCTATGACCGCTACCAAATGGAGGTGATGCTCAATCACACCACCAAGCCGATCGTCTTCGTCACGCCCGATTTCGAGGGCTGTGTCAAAGCCGTGGAGATGTGCGAGATCGTCGCCGGGAGCGCCGAAGCCTTCCGCCGCCGGCCTTTTGCCACCTGTTACATCAATGTCACCTCGGGGCTGGTTGCCAACGCCGAAGCCACGCAGAAGTGCATTTATTTGGCCGAGAAAGGATTGCCCATGCTTTACATCCCCCTCAACGCCGCGGGAGTCAACTCTCCGGCTACGACCGCGGGTTGTATCGCCACCATGAACGCGGGGACCTTGCTGGGCATCGTCTTGTCTCAACTCGTCCGCCCGGGCACGCCGGTAGCGATCCCCGGCTGGAACGGCGGCCCCTACAATTTGCAAACCATGGTGGCCAATTATGTCCTCGCCGATGAGCAAGGTGTCGCCGCCTCGATGGGCAAGTATTACGATCTGCCTGTCTTTGGTCTGGCCGGGTCGACGGATTCAAAGGTTCTCGATCAACAATGCGCTGCCGAAGCGGCGATGGGCCTGTTCACCTCTTACATGAACGGGGCCAACATCATTCACGATTGCGGCTTCATGGATGCCGGGATGCAGGGCTCGCTCCAATTGATCGCCATCGACAACGATCTGATCGGTTTCATCCGGGCCGCCACCGCCCCGGTCGAAGTCGACGCTGAAACCCTGGCTCTGGACGTCGTCGAAGAGCTCGGCCCCGAAGGGAATTATCTGGCCCACGATCACACCTATCGACATTTCCGCGATCCCTACTATTCCGAGTTGGCCGACAAACGCCAGTACGATGCCTGGCTCGAGCAGGGGGAAACCACCATGGAAGCGCGTGCCGCCGAGCAGGTTGACAAGATTCTGGCCGAACACAAGCCGGAACCCCTGCCTCAGGATGTGCAATCCGCCCTGAGCGAAATCGTCGCTGGCGAAGAAAAACGCGTTGCAGACGAATAGAGGAGTTGACTATGTCTCACGAAGACTTGTTCTTTATGTGTGACCCCTGGGAATACGATCCCCAGGCGGAGAAAAAATCCCGGCCTGACGCCGATCTCGGTTTTGATACCCGTGCCCTGCACGCCGGATTCGATCCTCTCGAAAGTGTGGAAGATTTTCGTTCCTTTGTCCCACCGATCACGCCCTCGATGACCTACCCGTATGAGCGTTTCGAGAAGATTCCCTATCCGGTCTATGGGCGCACCAAGACGCCCACAACCGCCGTGCTGGAGGAGCGTTTGGCCTCCCTCGAGGGTGGGGAGGCTTGCGTGACAGCCGGTTCCGGTTCCCAAGCTTTGTTCGATCTCCTCTTCACCCTGACGCGCCCCGGTGACAATGTGGTCACCAGCCTGAACATCTACGGGGAGGGCTACAAGCAAGCCACGACCATTTTCCCCCAGCGTTGCGGCGTGGATTTCCATTTCGTTGCCGATCCCGCTGATCCCGCTTCGTGGGACGCTGCTATTGACGAGAAGACCAGGCTGGTTTGGGTCGAGACACCCAGCAATCCCTGCTTGTTCGTCACCGACATCGCCGCCGTCGCCGATGCGGCTCATGCCAAAGGAGTCCCTCTGCTGGTCGACAACACCACGGCCACAGCCGCGCTCCAGAATCCGATCTCCCTCGGTGCGGACATGATCTTGCTCTCCATCACGAAATTCTTATCTGGCAACGCGACTGTGCTGGGAGGGGCAGTCGTCGGGCCCGAAGCCCTGGTCGAAGATGTCCGCTGGAACACGACCGAGTTCGTCGGCGCGGTGTTGCAGCCTTTCGAAGCCTGGTTGACGCTCCAATTCCTGGAGACGCTTTCCCTGCGCATGGAGCGGCACAGCGCCAACGCCCAGGTCGTGGCCGAGTTCCTGGCCCAGCATCCCAAAGTTGCCCATGTCAATTATCCGGGCTTGTCCGATCATCATCAATATGAATTAGCTCAACGCCAGATGAAAGCGGGCGGCGGCATGTTGTCCTTTGTTGCCCCCGGTGGCATGGATGGTGCCGCCGCGGTGATCGACAGCTTTGACTTGATCACACACGCGGTCACCTTCGGCACCAGCCGGACCATTTGCATGCACCCGCCGACGATCACCCACGAGCACATGACTCCCGAGGAGCGCGCCAAGGCCGGCATTGATGACGGCCTCATCCGCCTCTCTGTCGGCCTGGAAGACCCCGACGATCTGATCGCCGATTTGGATCAGGCTCTCGCTAGCTTGTAATCGTGGGTATAGAAAAATTGTAAGTGTTCAGCCCCTGGAAAAATAGAACGCGGATTGTGCAGATTTAACTGATTTTCGCGGATTCAAAAGAAAAAAATCTGTGCAAATCTGTTTAATCCGTGGCATTCGCGTTCCATTTTGGCATTGTTTTGTCATACCCTGAACGGTTACGATTTTCACAACCCGGCCCACATGGCCGGGTTTTTTTCTCTGGGGACTTGACAAATGTTTCCGAATGATTCATAATCAAGGAAAGAGCATAATATCAGAAATTATGATGAATAAAAAGGATTCCACCTTCCAGAGAAGTACCCTCGTTGATGATGTCACTGCCGAGCTTCGCCGGATGATCCTGGAGAGAGAAATCAAGCCAGGAGAATTTTTGCCTGCACGCAAAGATCTAGCCGCCAGGTTTGGTGTTGGGCTCTCTACCATTCAAGAGGCGATCCAGGCGTTGGCCGCCGTAGGGATGCTGGAGTCGCGGCCGGGCAAAGGCACCTGGGTGCGCGACGATGCTCTCGATATGCTCATCCATCCTTCGGCGGTGGAAACCCGCCTGGGCGAACTGGGCGTCCGACAGCTCTACGACGCCCGCTTGGTCGTCGAAGTTGGCCTGGCAGAACTCGCTGCCCAGCATGCCACCACCGAAGATATTGACAAGATTTGGGCAACCTTGGAGGCGATGAAAACGTCTGTCGATGACGACGCCGCTTTCATTGAAGCAGATCTGGCCTTTCATATCGCTGTCGCTCAGGCCGGCCATAATCCATTGTTGGAGCAGTTCTATCATCTCTCCCGCAAATTGCTTGAAGAAGTCATCGCCGAGTTGATCCGCTTGCCCTCCGTCAAAGAAAACGCTATCGAGATTCAGGGCCAGATTGCCCAGGCCATCCAAGATCACGATGTCGAACGGGCGCGCCAGGCCACGCTCGATCACATGGATATCATCGAGGCGTTGATCAAAAAGTTGGAGTAGGGTAATCCTATTTCACCCGGGAGAGAAAAATACCTTAATCGTTAAAAACCAGGAAGCCATCACCAATCCTTCCTGGTTTTCTTTGATTAGCATACCCACGTATGACAAGTTGATCCCTGACACAAAAAGGAGAAATGAACGTATGAAAACTTCGAACGCGATCGCTTTTCAATCCCCGCAGTTTGCGCTGCTTTCCCCGACCCAACTTGAGGATCTTCACATGGGTGCCCTGGAGTTGCTCCGCCATACCGGCATCCGTTTTCATCACCAGGGGGCCTTGGAGATGCTCCGGGAGGCCGGGGCATTCGTTTCCGATGGGACTCTGGTCAGATTCCCGGCCCGCTTGGTCGAGGAAGCCATCGCCTCCGCCCCAGGGCGGATCATCATGTGTGACCGTGAGGGAGAGCCAGCCGTCTTTTTAGAGGGCAACAAAGTCTATTTTGGCACCGGCTCGGATTGCATCAATCTCTTGGACTATGAGACCGGCGAACGGCGTAAATTTACCCAGGCGGACATTATTGAGGGCTACCGCCTTTGTGACGCGCTGCCTAATATCCATTTTGTCATGTCCATCGGCATCCCCTCCGATGTTGATCCCCGAATGGCTTACGATGTCCAGATGGCCTTGATGCTGGAGCATACTCGCAAGCCGCTCGTCTTTGTCACCAACGACAAGGCCAGTTGCCAGCGTGCTATCGACATGGCTGCCGCCGTGGCAGGTGGGTATGAAGCTCTGCGAGAACAGCAGCATATTTTGCTCTACTCGGAGCCGAGTTCGCCTTTGCAGCAATCCGAGACAGCGGTGGATAAACTCCTTTTGATGGCCGAATATGAACTCCCCGTGGTCCACTCCCCCGGCCCCTTGATGGGCGGCACCGCCCCGATCACGATTGCCAGCGGGTTGGTTATGTCCCTGGCCGAGATTCTCAGCAGCCTGGTTGTCCACCAGATGGCCAACCCTGGCGCGCCGTTTGTCTTTGGCGCCGGGCTCCATCATATGGACATGAAAGCGACCCAGATTTGCTACGGCGGCCCCGAATTTCAACTCACCAAGGCAGCCGTGGCCGAGTTGGGCCGTTGGTACGGTTTGCCCACCTGGGGCTATGCCGGTTGCTCCGATGCCAAGGTGATGGACGAACAGGCCTCCGCCGAAGCGATGCTCTCGGTATTGATGGCCAAGCTCACCGGCGCGAATCTGATTCACGATGTCGGCTACATGGAGAGCGGCTTGACCACCTCCTATGAAATGATCGTGCTCACCGATGAGATCATCAGTATGACCGAAAACATCATCGGCGGGATCGAAGTCAGTGAAGAGACCATGTTAATGGACGAACTTGATCAGGTCGGCCCCGGCGGCCATTTTCTCAATACCGCCGCGACGATGGAACGTTATCGTTATTTCTGGTACCCAACGCTTTTCAGCCGTGAAATCCGCGAGACCTGGGAAGAGCGCGGCGCCACTACGTTGGGCCAACGCCTGACCGAAAAGGTCAAGTCCGTTCTTGATGAGCATCAGCCTGAACCCTTTGACGCGGACAAGAAAGAAGCTTTGGCAGACATCGTCGCTCAGGCCAAAGCCGCGCAGGAAGTAGAATAATCGAAAATAAGTGATGGTTGCCTTCCAAAATGCTCTAGCCGCCGTCCTCGGCGGCGGGGACGCCGCCTAGAGCATTTTAGTCCACCTGCTTTTTAAGCGTCACTTACTATCTAC
>CAZJBA010000188.1:0-1349 GCA_964544065.1 uncultured Anaerolineales bacterium
GCCGCCAGACCGGCCAATCCTGCCCCGATGACGAGGACTCCCTCACCCCTACCCCCCCCACCCCCCTTCCCCTCTCCCCCGGGGAGAGGGGAAGGGGGGTGGCCGACAGGCCGGGGGGATGGGGTGAGGGCCGTATAGGGTTGCGCTGCCAGGCGTGAAGAATCGGGTCCGGGCAGGGCGTTCAAGTTGAGTACATTCACGTAGATCAGTTCATTGAGCCGCTCTTGCTGCAATTGCTTGCCCCACAAGATCGGCAGGACGCCCTTCCAGCGTTCCTCAAGGAAATCGCGTAGGGCGACGTTGCTGTCTTCCAGCGAGACCGGCTTTGCCGTATGGGCAGCGTGAATCATCCCCGCGGCGCGCAAGGTGCAGAAGCAGCCCTGGCAGGGGCCCATGCCGATGCGCACATCTCTGCGTACATCGTCGAGGGTGAAAATATCCCCACTGCGGATCGATTCTTCCAGCTCGGCGCGGGTGACCAGCTCGCATTCGCAGATCAGGTCGCCGTAGGCTTTCTCGTCTTCGACGTGGGCGAGCGGATGGCCGAGGTAAGTGTGTTTATAGTCCGTTTTCTCCGCGCCGGGAAGTACTTCGAGATGCGTCCGGCATGCCCGCTCGGTGTTCAGTTTTTCGCAAACGAGATCGACGGTCTCCTCGGCCATGTGGCGATAGGTGGTCCATTTGCCGCCTGTGATGGTGATCAAGCCGGGGACGCCGTCGAGTTCGTCGTGGTCGAGCAGGGTGAACGAGCGGGTGATCTCTCGGCTCTTGCCGCCCTCACCGCTGAGATGTTCTTCGTAGAGCGGGCGGACACCGGCCCAGGCGCGGAGCATGCGCATTTGTTTGAAGCCGGGGATGATTTTTTCGCCCTCCTCGAGCATCAACTGGACTTCCCAGGGCTCGATGCCGAAATCATCGGGGTCGGGAACTTGCTCGTCGGTGGTCCCCATGATCGAGACCGTGTGGGCGGGAACGAGGATGTCCCCGTCCGAGGGGACGCGGCAGCGGTTGATCACGGTGTTGACGATCCGCTGGCCGACGGCGATCATCGTGCCCTTGCCCGGGCGCATCGTGATCGTCAAGCCCGCGGTGGCGCCGATTTTGCCGCACCAGGGCCCGGCCGCGTTGATGACTAAATTGGCGTAAATGACCACAGAATCATCCTTGACCAGATCGTAACAAAGCGCGCCGATCACTTTTTTCTGGCCGGCCTCTCTTCTGATCATTAATTGCCTGACTTCATGGTAGGTCAAAACTTTGGCGCCGTGTTCGCGAGCCGAAGCCACATTGGCGTGAGAAGCTGCAAAAGAGTCAGCCGAACCGTCCGGGACGCGGAAACAACGGCTAAT
>CAZJBA010000188.1:1449-5557 GCA_964544065.1 uncultured Anaerolineales bacterium
GAGAAGCTGCAAAAGAGTCAGCCGAACCGTCCGGGACGCGGAAACAACGGCTAATTGCCGGGTTGAGTAAGGGTTCTTCTTCCAGCATCTCGGCGATGGATAGCTCCTCGACGGGAATCCTTGCCTGGCGGCAGCCTGCTACAAAGGAGTCCGCGAATCCGGGATCATCCCAGGGGGTCAGGACGAAAAATCCACCCGTATCTTCGATGCAATGGGGCATGATCCGGCGTAATATTTTGTTCTCCCGGATGCAATCTTGAGCCGCTTCAAGGTCTTTGACTGCGTAACGCGCTCCACTGTGAAGCAAGCCATGAAATCGACCGGTGGTGCCATGGGATAGATCGCGGGCTTCTACCAGGATGGCTCTGAAGCCGCGCATGGCTGCATCGCGCAAAACACCGGTGCCGGTGGCACCGCCGCCGATGACGAGGATTTCAGTTTTCAGGGTTCGCATAGGGCCTCTTATAAATTCGGTTTTATGGTGTCAACACGACGACTCGATTGCGGCCGGACTTTTTGGCTTGATAAAGAGCTTGGTCGGCGCGGTCGATCAGGGTTTCGAGTTTGTCCATATCTTCACTGAGTTCGGCGACGCCTAGACTGATGGTGATCGAGATTTCACCTCGGGCCGTTTGTGTTGGCGTTGATGCGACGATTTGGCGGAGACGTTCTGCTACCGCTGTGGCATCATGCTCGGTTTGTTCTGAGCCTGTGATGCAGGTTGGGGTTTCTGGCAACATGATCAGGAATTCTTCCCCGCCGTAACGCCCGATAATGTCTGATTCTCGCAGCTTTTTTTCGCACAATTTAGCAACTGTTCGCAGCACTTTGTCTCCGACCAGGTGTCCATGATCATCATTGATCTTTTTGAAGTGGTCTAGGTCCATCATGATCAGGGAGAGGGGGCGCTGGTAGCGGCGCGAGCGTTGGAATTCGCGTTGGGCCAGATTGATGAAGTGGCGTCGGTTGAAAATGCCCGTGAGGGAATCGGTGATCGAGAGGTGGCGGGTTTCCTCGTAGAGACGAGCGTTTTCCAGGGCGATGGCCACTTGGGCGGCGAATGCCGATGCCAGCCGGGCGTGATCTTGGGTGAAGCGATCCGGTTGAGAACTGTCCAAGGCAATCATGCCAATGATGCGGTCTTGAACGATGAGGGGGACGCCCATCCATCCTCGGATGTGATTGTGAGGGGGATGTTGAAATGATTCATAAGCGGCGGGAGCATCTTTGATGATGATCGGGGCGCGTCGATCTAAGACCAGATGGTTGGGGGCGTCATCCGATTCGATCGAGAAGACCAATCCGAGCACAACGTCGGGGTCTTCGAAGCCGCGTTGGCCGACGATTTCGAGATGATTGCCTCGTAACAGTTGTACGGAGGCGCTGTCGTAGGGAACGACCCGGTTGAGTTGTTCCAGGATGATTTCGATGGTTTGGTCCAGTTCCAGGGTGGCGGAAATAGCGGCGCCAGCTTGTTGCAAAGTTTCAGCTTCTGTGGCCCGATTGCGGGCTGTTTCCAACAAATGGGTCTTGAACAAAGCCAAGGCAATTTGATAGCTGGCTTGCTTTGCCAGAGCGTGGTCCGCCTCCGTGGGGGTGTGAACCTGTTCGAAGCAGATGTTGGCTGTGCCCAACTTGCATTGATTCACGACCAAGGGTAAAACCCAGATGGATCGATAGGGAAGTGCGTTTGCTTCTTCCGGAGAGAAATAAGGGCAATCGCTCACATCTTCCACGAGCAGAGGTTTTTTTTGTCTCAGGGCAGCTTTCATCAACGCTTCTTCGGGGATCGGTCCGCTGCTTTCGTTAGCATCATAAGCCCTTACGAAGCATCCATCCGCACGGACGAGATCCTTAAAATGGTTGAGTTGTTTCGCCAAGGTTTGAAGAGCCTCATCGAGATCTGTGGCCTTGACGGTCGCCCGCGTGATCAAGTTGAGTAATTCTTGCTGACGAGCGTATTTGATTAATTCTCTTTCGGTTTTAATTTGGGTGGTGATGTCGCGTTTTACGGCGGCATAATGGGTGATTTGCCCATTTTGATTTTTAATCGGAAAGATTGTGGCCTTTTCATGATATAAGCTGCCATCCTTACGTTGATTGACGAATTCTCCTGTCCATGAGTAGCCCGCCGTGATGGTATCCCATAAGTCCTCATAAAAGGCTTGATCTTGTTGGCCGCTTTTCAAAATGCGCGGGTTTTTTCCTGCTACTTCTTCGGCGGTATAGCCGGTCATTTTTTCGAATTGTGGATTGGTGTATTCGATCTGACCGTCTAAGTCTGTGATGATAATGGTTTCTTGGGCTTGTTGGACGACAGCGGCCAGGCGGTTGATTTGTTCTCGCGCCCTGATCCTGTCTCGAATATCGTGGATCATCGCCAAGACGGCGGTCTCATGGTTGAGTTCCATTGAGCTGATGTTGAATTCTACCGGAATGATTTCCCCTGAGGCATGCACGAGCATGGTTTCGTAATGGGAAGGAGTGTCGAACCCTTGCATGCGCTTTTCGTGGCGCTCTTGGACGATTTCTGCTTCGCTGGGAGCGATGAATTTCTTAAACGGCTGACCCTTGATATCTTCGACGCTGTACCCCAACATGTCGGCCAGTTGAGGGTTACAATACTTGACCAGGTTATTCTGTGCGATGGCGATACCGTCGTTGGAATTTTCGATTACGCTGCGGTAAAGCGCTTCGCTGGTACGCAAGGCATTTTCGAGTTCTCGTTGTTCGGTGATGTCATGGAGCAGGAGTAACCATCCCCAGAGTTGATCTCGTTTTCCCTTCAAAGGAGATATTTTCAGCTCATACCAGTTTTCATCCCGATCGGGGATGACTTTTTGAATTGTGGGTGTGTTATCTATGTTGGAAAGTATTTCTATCAGAATTGGCCAATGGGTCAAAGCTTGCTGGACAGGCTGTCCGATGATCTCGCTTGAACGCTTCTCGAGGCAAGCGATCGCCGAACGATTTATGTCGCTGACCCGTAATTGACGATTGACCACAATGACAATGGCCGAAATGGTGTCGACTAATTTGCTGCGCGCAATCGGGGAAAGGTCTAGGAATCTATACCGGAAGATCGACCAGGTAAGGATTGTGCCGGTCAATAAGAAATAGATTGGAGAAATGTCTTGTGATAGGAACGGGTTGATTTTGGTGACATAGATGAGACTCCCAAGCAAAGGGAGGATAGCAGCCGCGATGATGGCTGTCGCCTGCCGTTTGTACGGGACGGAGAGGTGCAGGGCGGCAAAAATAAGATGGCCCGTTGCGACCAGAACAAGCAGATAAGCGTAGGATGTTCCCACCCAAAAGGCGGGCCCATAATAATAGATCAGCGTATTGGCCGCATTCTCTGCCCAGCCGAAGTGGCTCCAGATCAGATGATGCCAGTTGTTGGTCAAGGCGAAAACCATCGTCAAGATGGGGATGACCCAGAGAAGAGCTAGTCTTCTTGGATTCAACCATTTACCCCGCTTGTTATATTGTAGCGCCAGGGTGAGATAAAGCGGTGGGGTGCTATATGTCCCCAGATAAGCAATCTTAGCCCAGAATACTTTCGTGCTCAGTTGTGTAGCCGCCGCCTCCAACGCGGTGGTAGCTGACCAAAAAGCAATAGCTGCCATTGCAATGGCCATCGTTCTGCTTTCAGGAATCGTCCTTCGCATCCAAGCAAGGGATGCAATCAGCACGGCAAAACCGGCTGAAAGGAACATTAAAACTGAAAACAGGTCGAAATTCCATTGCGCCATAACGGTGTTATCCTGCCCGAACGGGCTTCTATTGATATTTCCTAGTATAATTGACACCTGATTAATGTGCAATTGAACCTCAGTACGATATAGGGCGATCGCATTTGGAAATCAACCCATGCTGCCCCCCCCGCTCGAAGCCCCGTCCCTGGGGTGTTTTGGCCTGCGAGGCACGCCCGAGGATCGCGAAGCCACACGGTGTGCCTAGTACTTCGTGGCGAAAATCCTTTCGCAGTTTAACATGATCGGCGAAGTGTCTTCGCGAAGCATGCCGTCGCTATGCGCGCCCTTCGGGCGTGGGGCACTGACCGAGCCGGTGGCCTGACCAAAGGTCTCCAAACCCTTGAAGCGTT
>CAZJBA010000189.1:0-1868 GCA_964544065.1 uncultured Anaerolineales bacterium
TCACTTACTATCTAACCACCACCAAAAAATCCAGTCCATCCTGTTGATCCTGTCAAGAATCGAAGAGACCGCTATGTCCTCAAATGCATCTATTCATCAGAACCCTGACCAACTTTTGCAGCGGCTGATTCAATTCGATACCACCAATCCGCCTGGCGATGAGGCTGAGTGTATTGCATACATTGACCAGTTACTCACCGCGGCGGGAATTGAGACCAAAATGCTGGCACGGAACCCGGCGCGCCCCAATCTTGTGGCGCGGCTGCCCGGACGTGGTGAGGCGCCGCCCCTGCTCCTTTACGGTCATGTCGATGTGGTCACCACCGCCAACCAGGACTGGAGCCATCCGCCTTTCGCAGCGGAAATCGTTTCCGGCTATATCTGGGGGCGCGGCGCCTTGGATATGAAGAGTGGCGTCGCCATGATGATCGCTGCCTTGCTCCGGGCCAAAGCGCAGGGGTTGAAGCCTCCCGGCGACGTGATCCTGGCCGTGGTCAGTGACGAGGAGGACGGCGGCGATGCCGGGGCCAAGTTTTTGGTCCAAGAGCACGCGGCCCTCTTCGAGGGAGTCCGTTACGCCCTGGGGGAGTTCGGCGGATTCAGTATGTACATCGGTGGAAAATGTTTTTATCCCATCATGGTAGCCGAGAAGCAATTCTGTCATCTCAAAGCCACCATCCACGGGCCCGGTGGACACGGCTCGATGCCGGTGCGCGGCGGCGCCATGGCCAAGTTGGCCCGCTTTTTGCGCCAACTGGATCAACGCCGATTGCCCGTGCATGTCACCCCCGTCGCTGATGATATGTTCACCTCGCTGGCATCCTCGCTGGGGGGATTGACCGGCCTGGTGCTCAAAGGCCTGACCCGTCCTGCCTTGGCCGATCACATCCTCGATCTGCTGGGGGAGCGGGGCAGGCTTTTCAATCCCTTGCTGCATAACACCGTCAGCCCGACGATCCTACACGCCAGCGACAAGGTCAACGTGATCCCGTCACAAGTATCCGTTGAATTGGATGGCCGCCTGTTGCCGGGTTTTCAGCCTGAGGACATGATTGCCGAATTGAAGGACATCGTTGATGAGGAGGTTCGCTTTGAGGTGGTCGCCTATGACCCCGGTCCGGCTGAGGCCGATATGGGCATGTTTGACACCCTCGCCGGGATCATGACCGAGGCCGATCCCGATGGAATCCCGATCCCGCTGTTGTTGAGCGGCGTCACCGATGGGCGTTTTTTCTCTCAATTGGGCATCCAAACCTATGGATTCACCCCCATGCAATTGCCCGAAGATTTCAACTTCACCGCCACGGTCCACGCTGCCGACGAACGCATCCCCATTGGGGCGGTCGCGTTTGGCGCCGACGCCATCTACAAAGCCATCCAGCGCTTAGGTGGATAGCCTCGTTGTAAGCCTTCATGCCCCTCGGTAGATAGAATACAGATCGCCAAGGGTGTGCATCGCAACGCTACATCAACACCAGCATCAAGATCGGCGTTTAAGGTTTTTGGCGGGGACACTCCGCATTGTTACAAACGCATAACGCTGCTCCGGCAGCGGCAACGAATTAACGCAGCTGTTCTCACGGATAAGCATAGGATGGGGTATTTTTCATCAGTCGAGGGGATCGAAGTCGAGAGCGCCGCGGGACAAGTTCACCAATCTCGATATATACCACAGAACGATTAGCATGATCATCACATGGCGAAGGATTACCAAATGTTTGTACACTCCAGCGACTGAAGTCTGGGTGCCGTTTATCCACAAAGACGATTTGAGCATTATGAGGGATATCTTTTGCAAAATCCGGGTGCTCCAGGATATATTGGTCGAACTCGGCCAGTAATTCTTCGAAATGTAATTGATACATCAC
>CAZJBA010000189.1:1968-5470 GCA_964544065.1 uncultured Anaerolineales bacterium
GGTCGCCTTTTTTCTCTCTCATGGAGAGACCCCACCATGCCGTGTGTAACTAAGTTTTGAACCTGCTTTCACAGGTATTGGCCCTCAACGAGTAGATCCACCTTGGCCGAAGCCTATCGTGTCACTATCGCGATTTTGGGACCTTTCATAAGTAGATGTTGGCTCAAAACGCATGTGTTACATCACGCACACAGCAGGGTACCTATCTTATACCACAAAAAGATGGGGCTGCAAAGGTGCGCGCGGGCTAGAAAGGCAAATTTTAATCTTTAGGGGTAGACCCGGTTGATCGTGCGGGGGAACGGAATTGTCTCGCGGATGTGGTGGATGCCACACAGCCAACTGACCGTCCGCTCGATTCCCAGACCGAATCCGCTGTGGGGCACGCTACCGAACAGGCGCAAATCGATGTACCATTGGTAAGCCTCCTCCGGCAGGTTGTGCTCGTGGATCCGCTCCAGGAGCAGGTCGGGGTCGGAGATACGCTCACTCCCGCCGATGATCTCGCCGTATCCCTCCGGGGCGAGCAGATCGACGCTTTTGCACACCTCAGGCCGATCGGGCCACGGCTCCATGTAGAAGGCCTTCACTTGTGTGGGATAGCCGTAGACGAAAACGGGTTTCTCGAAATGCTCGGTCAGGGCGGTTTCGTGAGGCGCGCCGAAATCGCTGCCCCATTCAAAGGCCAATAATTCTTTCTCCTCGGGATTTTCGGTCTCGGCGCGGATTTGGGCGATCAACTCGACGGCCTCATCGTAGGAGATGCGCGGGAAAGGTGGTTCCGCCTTTTTCAACATTGCGGTATCCCGCTCCAAGAAAGCCAGTTCGTCCTGGCAATCCTCGAGGGTGCGCTTGACGATGGCGCTGACGAATTGTTCTTCGATCTCCATCAACTCGTC
This sequence comes from uncultured Anaerolineales bacterium, assembly GCA_964544065.1. Taxonomy (GTDB): domain Bacteria; phylum Chloroflexota; class Anaerolineae; order Anaerolineales; family UBA11858; genus JAYELX01. The sequence continues at coordinate 2,868 of CAZJBA010000189.1, forward strand.
CAGGTCGCAGAAGGCGATCTCCGGCTCGACCATCCAGAACTCGGTCAGGTGGCGGCGGGTCTTGGATTTCTCAGCTCGGAAGGTGGGGCCAAAACAGTAGACCTTGCGGAAGGCGAAGATGTTGGCCTCGTTGTATAGCTGCCCGGTTTGGGCCAGGTAAGCCATGCCTTGATCGAAGTAGGGGGTCTCGAACAAGGTGGTCGTCCCCTCGGCGGCCGCGGGCGTGATGATCGGGGTATCCATATTGATGTAACCGTGTGAGTCCAGCCAATCGCGGATCGCCCGAATCACCATGGCGCGGACCCGCAAGGTGGCCCATTGACTCTGCATCCGCAGCCACAGGTGGCGATTCTCGAGGGCGAAATCGACGCCGTGCTCTTTCAGGGCCATAGGATAATCTTCGTCGGCCAGTTGAAACACCTTCAGGTCACTGACACCGACTTCATAGTTGCCGGGAATGCCGGGGGCGCGGTCGTCGGCGCGCACGGTACCGATGATCTCCACAGACGATTCCTGGGTCAGGCGGACGGCTTCTTCGAAGGTTTCCTCGTCTAGATCGCCCTGAAAAGCGACGCATTGGGCGAATCCGTAGCCGTCGCGGATCAGCAGGAAGACCAGCTTGCCCTTGCGGGTGCGGTTATAAACCCAGCCTTGCAGTTTGACTTCTTGGTCGACATAATCGGCGATGTTTTCGATGCGAATAAGTGGGGGCATAAATACTCCTTGGTGTTGAGTGTCAGGGGATCAGGGATCAGGTTGTCAGTCACCTTCAACTTGCAAACTTTCAACTTGCAACTTAAATTATACATCCAATTTGATGTGCAGTTCGTCGAGTTGTTTCGGCTCTGCCGGGGAGGGGGCGTCGGCCATCACGTCGCTGGCGTTTTGGTTCTTGGGGAAGGCGATCACCTCGCGGATGTTGGGTTCGTCGGCCAGGATCATGCAAATCCGGTCGATGCCGGGGGCGATGCCGCCGTGGGGCGGGGTACCATATTCGAAGGCCTCCAGCATGTGACCGAAGCGCTCTTGGGCTACCTCTGGTTCCAATCCGATCAAGTCGAAGACCTTGGTTTGGAGTTCCCGGTCGTGGATACGGATCGAGCCGCCGCCGACTTCGTAGCCGTTCAGGACCATGTCATACTGTTCGCCGCGGGCATTGCCCGGGTCGGAATCCAGCAGGGGGATGTCCTCCGGCTTGGGCGAGGTGAACAGGTGGTGGCAAGGGTCCCAGCTTTGGGTGTCCTCATTCCAGGTGGCAAAGGGGAAGTCGACCACCCAGCAGAAACCGAGCACGTCTGGGTCGCGCAAGTCGAGGCGGTCGGCCAGCATCTCGCGCAGCAGCCCCAGGCTCTCGAAGACGATCTCATGTTTGCCGGCAACAAACAAGAGCAGGTCGCCAGCTTCGGCTTCGAATCGTTCCAGAATCGCCTCGACGGTCTCTTCGGGCAGATATTTGGCGAAGGAGGAACGCTGCTCACCCTCCGGCGTCAGAGCGATGTAGGCCAGACCTTTGGCGCCGTGTTTGACGACGAAGTCGGTCAATTCGTCGATTTGCGAGCGGCTGTAGTCGCCCAGTCCGCTTGCTTTGATGCCGCGGACGCTGCCGCCCTCGGCGACCACGCTCTCGAAGATGCGGAATCCACTGGATTCAACCAGATCGGAGATGTCGTGGAGTTCCATGCCGAAGCGGATGTCGGGGTTGTCTTTCCCGAAGCGGGCCATGACCTCATCGTAGGTCAAGCGCGGCCAGGGGGAAGCGTGCAACCGTTTATGTGGCGTGACCTCGGCGACCAGCTCCGTCATCATATCCTCGATCAGATTCATGACATCATCTCGCTCGACGAAGGACATCTCCAGGTCCAGTTGGGTGAATTCGGGCTGGCGGTCGCCGCGTTGATCCTCGTCGCGGAAACAGCGCGCAATCTGGAAATAGCGTTCCACCCCGGCAACCATGAGCAACTGTTTGAGTTGCTGAGGCGATTGCGGCAGGGCATAGAACTTGCCCGGATGAACCCGCGAAGGGACCAGGTAGTCGCGCGCCCCCTCGGGCGTGGTCTTGAACAAGATCGGCGTTTCCACTTCCAGGAAATCGCGCTCATCGAGATAATCACGGATGAACTTGATCACCTGGTGGCGCAGGATCAGGTTGCGGCGCATCCGCTCTTTGCGCAAATCCAGGTAACGGTATTGCAGGCGGATTTGCTCATCGACATCGGATTCTTTGTTGATGTAGAAGGGCGGTGTCTTGGCCGGGTTGAGCACCTTCACGGACTGGACATCGACCTCGATCTCGCCGGTGGCCATTTCCGGGTTGATCATCCCCTCGGGCCGCTTGTTGACCACGCCTTCCACCTGGATGACCCACTCGGAGCGGACCGGCTCCATCGCTTTGTGCGCCTCGGGTTGGGTATTCAGGTTGGTGACGATTTGAACCAGGCCGAAGCGGTCGCGCAGGTCGATGAAGGTGACCCCGCCGTGATCGCGGCGGCGGTGCACCCATCCGGCCAGTTTGACCGTTTCGCCGGTGTGTTCGGCGTTGAGTTGGCCGCAGGTGTGTGTTTTATACATGATGTACTCCTTCGCTATGAATGTTGAATGGATGA
>CAZJBA010000190.1:0-5464 GCA_964544065.1 uncultured Anaerolineales bacterium
TACCGACGAAAATAGCCTTGACATCATACTGGAGAATAGCATCCTGGAGTTCGGCCAACTGCTGGCCGGAGGGTTCGGCTTCGGTCGTGGGGGCGTCGATCACCGCGCCGATTTGCTTGAAACCATACTCTTCGGCAAAGTAACTAAATGCGGTATGATCGGTGACCAGTTTGCGATTCTCGGCCGGGATTTGCTCGACCTGTTCGCGGACCCAAGCATCCAAGGTTTCTAGATCAGCCCGGTAGGTGTCGGCGTTTGCCCGGTAGGTTGAGGCATTGTCCGGGTCGAGGCGGCTCAAGGTCGCCTCGATGTTCTCAGTCCAGACGATCACGTTGTTGGGATCGAACCAAACATGGGGATCAGCACCCTGATGATGGTGTCCTTCATCTTCATGATGATCTTCCCCCTCATGCTCATGGTCGCCTTCATCATGATGATCTTCTCCCTCATGTTCGTGTCCTTCCTCATCGTGATGATCCTCTCCCTCATGGTCATGGTCGCCTTCATCATGATGATCTTCCCCCTCATGCTCATGGTCGCCTTCATCGTGATGCTCTTCTCCCTCGTGCTTGTGATCATGCTCGTGATCTGCGTCAAAATAGCGCAACTCGATCCCTTCGGAGACATGAACAAGCTCGGCGTCACCACCGGCGTTGGCGATGAGATCATCGAGAAATTCCTCCAGGTCGAGGCCGTTGGCAAAGATGACATCGGCTTCGTTTACAGCAACAATATCCTGAGGCGTGGGCTCATAGGCGTGAGGATTTGCGCCGGGTGCCAGCATCACGGTCAAATCGATGGCCTCCCCGCCGATCTCGCCGACGACATCTCCAACGAATGTCGTTGTGGCGACGACCTGCAATCTGCTGCCCTCCGTACCGGACTCGGTCTGAGCGGGAGCGCAGGCGGAGAGGGTAAGGAGCAAGGAAATGATAACTACAAAAAGAGATAAGGTTTGCTTTTTAGTAAACATATTTATCCTTTCGTTTAGACGTATTCATTCTTTCGTTTGGCAAGTTTCACATTGGCCGAACAATTGCAGCCAGTGATCGTTGACCTGGTAACCGGTTTCACCTTCCACGCGCCCGATCAAAGGGTGGAGATCGTCGCCATCGAAGAAGACCATCCGGCCACAATCCTCGCAAATGAGCAAATGTTGGTGGCCGCTAAACGCGGCGATGTACGACTTACAACTCTCCGGCTGATGGACGCGTTGAATCAAATTCAACTCCTCGAGCGTCTCCAGGGTGCGGTAGACGCTGACCAGCCCCAGAGAGGGGTATTGCTCCCGGGCCAAATCGAAAATTTCGGTCGGATTCAAGGCCCGGCGGCTGTCCGCCAAGACGCTAATCACGGCTTTACGCGGCTCGGTGAGGCGGTAATCGTTGGCTTGCAAGCAATCCAGCCAGGCTTCTTCGCGTTTTGTGTCCATTTTCATCGTTTGTATATGTTAATTGAAATTGAAAATCATTTTCATTTGGATTATACCCTCCAACATCCTCCTGTCAAGTTGTTCCTCTTCATCGCTGATGTCCGTATTTGGTTGTTCACAAGTATCTTCTCAATAAAACGGGGCAAAGCCTCAAGCGTGTCATTCTTGCCGCGCTTCCCCTGGCGGGACGCAGAGCGTGCGTGCCCGCTGGGCAAGGCATGCAGAGCAAGGGTGTTTTTCGCCGTGCGTGCCTACGGCAACCCGAAGAATCTCCTACTTTCATAAGGGGAGACCTTTCGGTCGTTCACCCTAGCGTTTTTTTGCTAGGACACACTTCCTTGCCAACGGCACGCCTTGCCCCCAGGGCACGCATGCCGTAGGCACGCCGTCGCTCTGCGCGCCCTTTGGGCGTGGGCGAGCGAGCGCGGCGAGGGTGACATGTCGCAAGTTCCATCCCCAACTTTTTGAGATGATAGATTGAACTGTTAAGAAAGCAGGGCAGCTCATATTGAGCTGCCCTGCTGGTTATTCTTTGCGCAGAACGAACCGTTATTCTTCCGTTGTTGCCGTCAGCGTCGCGACCGATCCGGGTGTGTTCTGCGGTTCTTCGGTGGCCTCGGCCTCTGCCTGGGTTGGCGCCGGTGTGACCAAGTTGACGCGTATCACCAGGACTTGCCCAACGTAAATCACGTTGGCGTCCTCTTCCAGCTCATCATTGCGTTCAATGATATCTTCGACGGTGGAGTTGAATTTTTGAGCGATGGCCGCTAATGTATCTCCAGGTTGAACCGAATATTCAATCCGAGTGCCCGGAGGTATGTCCTCGGGTAACAAGGTGGGGGTGGCGCGCTCCGTTCCCGGTGGAGGGATCAGAACCTCCAGGCCAACCTTGAGCACCGGATTGGCCAGATCAAGCTCCAGGCGTTCCTCATTGGCCTCCAACAGCACGAGAATATCAATGTCAAATTCTTCGGCGATGGAGTAAAACGAATCACCCTCTTCGGCCACATAAATGACCGGCCCTGAGGCTGTCGGCGTCGCGCTTGGCTCCAAGGTAGCCGTTGGGGGCGCCAGCGTTGGTGTGGATGTGGGCGTGTCCGTTGGCGGCACCGGCGTCGGGCTGGACGTAATCGTGAACGTCGGGGTTTTCGATTCAAAGACAGCGCCAATTTCGAGTTCGGGCATGCCCGAACCCGTCAACCAAATGATCACAATCGCTGCTCCGGCGATCAACAAAAGCGCAGCAACCGCAAGGACCAGCCTGGGTGTCCGCTCTGAGCGTTGTTGCTGCTTGCGGTAAGCGTCAATTACATCTTTAGGTGTTTCTTGTTTTGCCATAAGATTCCCTTCCGTTGATCTCTAACCGTTTTCTCTAACGGTAAGCAAGACGCCGAAATCTCCAAGCCTCGGGCGATTTTGGTGGGGTAGGAATTAATTCTACACGATTCTGACCTAGAAAGCGAATCAAAAACCATGCTTACCGTACCACGCCCAATGAGTCCCACACGGCCCAATCTTGGGCAGAGGTGCCATCGGCCAAGACAACCAGGTAGAACTCAACGCTTTTCCCTTTCAAAAAATCCAACTCAATGTCGATCTTCTTCATGTCGCCGTCGCAGGTCTCATCCCAAGAATCTAGCTTGGCGCGGGTGCCCATATCGCCGCCGATGGTGTAGTAAATTCGAAATTCGACCTCGCCGGTGCCACAAGACCCATCGGACATGGCAATGAATCCTAACTTCCCTGTGAGGCGATCGCCAGCGACAACATCATAGGCTGGATAACGCCCAACGATGTAACCGTCATTCTCCCATTTGGGATGCGTTTCCAAAATCTTGCCGCTTTTCTTGCCATTCTCTAATTTGACTTCGCTCTTGACCATGGCAAAACCATCGGAGTCTGAATCAGGGCCACCGTATTCGATGTCAATGTGTCCGGGACCGGCGAAATTGACCGGTTTGACACCGGTGCCCCATTCGGCATCCTCCGCACCGGCGATGAAATCCAACATGACCCCATGCACTTTGATATCGACCCAAAAAGCCTTGTTCTCGTCTCCCCAGCCGAATAACACCCCGCCGGGTTCGCGTAGTTTGAAATAGCCGCGATAATCACCGGGATCGTCAGGAGCGACTAAATCCACGGAAACCTCGATCTCCTGGCCTGGCTCGATGGTACCGGATGTCAATTGTTGCTCTACCTGCGCGCCCATCTGATCGCCATTGACAAAGACGAGCTGATAGCCCGATGTCCAAGGGCACGAACCGCCGTTCTTCAACCGCCAAGTTTTGGTAAAGTTATCGCCGGGGCTAAATTCGGTATCATCGGGAACGGTGACATCGATCGGGTCGCCGAAGTCGACATGATTGCAAGGGATTTCCGTCGCGGTTGGCTCGGGTGTATCGGTCGGTTTGGGCGTATCGGTGGGCTCCGGCGTATTGGTGGGTTCAGGCGGCGCACTGGTTTCCTCGGTGGCGGTTGCTTGGTTTTGGAGGGTGTTACCAGGAGCACTCTCAGTCAACTGGGTGTCTATCGTCAACTGGGCGTTTGCCGTCAACGCAACGATGGTGGGAAGGTTAGAGGGCGTTGGCGTCCTTGTGGGCATGTTACAGGCGCCCAGCAACAGCCCCAGGGCAAGAAAGACACAAAAAAGGGGATAACGTGAAAGTCGGCTCATCCTTCTTCTCCTTGAAAATGAGGCATGATCTGCTTACAGTGTACAACGAGTTATGCGCAAACGCAACGTCTGTTCAGCCAACGGTTTCATTAATCGTCTTCTATGGCTGCTTGGATTTCTTGACGCACCTGCGTATCGGCCTCTGTCTTCATGGCCGTTTGCAAAGCTTTCTGGGCTTGCTGCCCGCCGATTTGGCCCAACGCCCAGGCCGCGTGGCCCCGGATCAGGGCTTCCTGGTTGTGGAGTGCGTTCACCAGCACAGGGACCACCACTGAATCCCCCGCATTACCCAGCGCTACGGCCACATTGCGCAAATAGCCGCGCCGCTTGGTACGTTTGATCGGGCTGCCCTTGAATTTACGATTGAAGGCCTGGGGACTGAGTTGGATTTCTTCTTCCAGCTTGGGGGCGATGACGCCGTCACGGGGTTCGAAAAGCGACTCTTTGGGGGCATGAGCAAAACGTTGATTCCAGGGGCAGACTTGTTGGCAGATATCGCAGCCGAAAATCCAATTCCCCAGCTTGGGGCGTAGGGAGGGGGGAATTGAGCCCTTTAGCTCGATGGTCAGGTACGAGATGCACCGATTAGCGTTGATGGTGCGGTCGGGCAAAATGCACTCGGTGGGGCAGGCGTCGATGCAACGGGTGCAAGTCCCGCAGCGATCGCCGCTGAAGGGTGCGTCGGGTTCCAGTTCCAGGTCGAGCAAGATTTCGGCCAGGAAGAAATATGACCCCAGCCGCGGATGAATCAGGTTGGTGTTTTTACCGATCCAACCCAATCCAGCCCGTTGGGCCAATTCTCGTTCCAGGATTGGGCCTGTGTCGGTGTACCAGCGGTTGGCAACGGGGCAGCCAACCCGTTCCTCGATGAAGGCCACCAGGGCTTGGAGCCGTTCGGCCAGCACGTTGTGATAATCATCTCCCCAGGCGTAGGAGGCGATTTGGCCCGTCCCCACCCTCTCCCGGGTTGGAAGAGGGAGGGGGTTGGGGGAGGGTGAGGGAGAATACCCCGCTCCCAACACCAAAATTGACTCACATGCCGGCAGAATCAGCCGCGGGTCGGCACGCCTGTTCCGGTTGCGTTCGCTGGTCATCCATCCCATGCCGGCATGATGTCCCGCTTGCAGCCATTTTTCGTATACATCCAGGTGGGCAGGCGGATCGGGCGTTGTAATCCCTGCCAGTTGAAATCCCAATCGATGGGCTTCCTTTTTAAGCGCTTGTGAGCGTTTCATATCAGATTTTCCATTTTGTGAGCATTATAGCATGGCCAGTGATTCGTTATGCGATTGCCCTACTACCGAAGCCAAAAAAAGATTGACAGCTCTAGATTCTTTTGATACATTATTTGTATC
>CAZJBA010000191.1:0-5406 GCA_964544065.1 uncultured Anaerolineales bacterium
ATCTGGGATGGTTCATTGGTCTGTGCAACAGGTCAAGATATTTGTAGAATCATCACCTACCAATTGTCATTCTGAGCGAAGCGTCGTAGTTTCGCAAACGACGTGGGAGACTCTTCGCTCCGCTCACGCCACGCTCTGCCGGCCTACCCCGTAGGGGTACCAGGCGGGCAAAGCCAGTGACATAACGAACGTTATACAGGAAAGCGGAGCGAAGAATCTCCTTGTTGGTTCACAAATATTTCTTTTGTCAATTATATGCCGCTGAACCATCTCAGCAATCTGTTTTTGATGTATCGGAGTCGACCTTCAAGGTTGGTTGGCGATAAAAATCGAAGGAGTGATCTGTGTTATGAGTCTAAACATTCGCGAAATGACCATTGAAGACTATGAAGATGTATATACTTTGTGGGACGCGAGCGAAGGCATTGGGTTGAGCGATGCCGATTCCAAGGAGGGCATCAAACGGTTCTTAAAGCGCAATCCCATGTTGAGCTTTGTGGCTATGGATAAAGGGGAAATAGTCGGCGCGGCGTTATGCGGCCATGATGGGCGCCGCGGGTACATCCATCATTTGGCCGTGATTCCGTCTCACCGGCGCGAAGGCATTGGCCGTTCCTTGGTCGGCCGCTGCATGTACGCCCTCATGCGCATTGGCATTGGCAAGTGTCACCTGTTCGTTTTTGGGGAAAACCAAGAAGCGATCGATTTTTGGGAAACGTTAGGATATTCTCAACGGGTGGAATTGGTGATGATGTCGCAGCAAGTCCACCCCACGTAGAGATGCTATATACCGATCCCGTTTACGGCTCTGTTGGACTCACGGAACCGGTTTTGCTCGACTTGATGCAAAGCCGCGCCGTGCAACGTTTGCAGGGCGTCTTGCAACACGGCGTCAGCGCGCTGATCGGCATCACCAGCCCTACCACCCGTTTTGATCATTCCCTTGGCGTCATGTTGCTATGCCGTCGCCTGGGCGCATCCATGCAGGAGCAGATCGCCGCCCTGTTACACGACGTCAGCCACACCGCCTTCAGCCACGTGATCGACTACGTGTTTGAGAATCACGTTGCTCAGAGCTTTCACGAAGAGGAGAAAGCTGCTTATGTGGCCGGGACTGATATCCCGGAGATTTTGGCTGGATATGGCTATGCCTGGGAGGATGTGATTGATGAAGAGCGCTTCTCGATTTTGGAGCAGCCTGCTCCTGCCCTGTGTGCGGACCGTCTGGACTATTTCTTGCGGGATGCCCGAGATTTGGATCTGGCCACCGGTTCCGAGGTCCAATCCGCTTTGGAGGCGCTGACACTTGAGGGGGGGCGCGTTGTTGTGACTGATGTGGACGTGGCCCGCTGGCTAGGGTACACGTTCATTCGGGCCGACAAGGCCAGTTGGGCCAATTTTCGCGAAGTGGGCCTGTACGAGTTGACCGCCCGCGCCATCCGTCGCGGGTTGGAAATCGGTTACATCAACGAGTCAGACCTTTGGGGTACCGATCTGCCCCTGTGGAACAAGCTTCAGGCCAGTGACGACTCTCGAGTGCGCTCCTTGCTCCAAAAGGTGAATCAGGAAACGCGCTTTGTTTGGGACCGGGAATCGCCCACATTTCGAGTCAGCACCAAGTTGCGCACGATTGACCCTCCTGTTTCCATCAACGGTCAGATCAAGCCGCTCTCCTCCCTAGACCCCGATTTTGCTCGCCATCGAGCCAACTATCTCTCCAAAAATGAGGGGGAATGGCCCATCCGTGTCTTGTGAAACGGGTCAGGGGCGCGGCTCCAGCGTTGAGACGAAGCGGAGTTCTCCGAGATCGGTGGTATAGCCCTCTTGAATAGTGGCGGGATACTCCCGTCCGGAGCCGTGCTGGGCGACTACAACACTTTGCTGTCCTGTTGGAATACCGTCGATGTGAAAATATCCCTCTTGATCGGCCTGCCCTTGGATGTCGGTGCCCAGGATGAAAATTTTTGCTTCTACCGGAACGCCGTTCTCATTGACAGCAATGCCGCGGATAGCGCCTGTGCTGGCAAATGGGTTTGTCCCGCCGTCCTGGATGATATTGATACCGCCTAAAACCAGGACGATCACCATGAGAGCGCCGATGAGACGCCAGACGAGTTTTTTGCGCTGATTGCTAGGGCGCTTGGGGGGAATACCATTTTTATAGTCATTGAGGGAGGGGGATTGGTCAAGTGGCATACAAATCCTGTTGTTTTTTCGTAAACTTGAGCGGGCTGTTGAATGTTTTAGGTCTCAAAGCGTTTGGGCCTGATTTTGTGGTTGGAAGATTGTTTTCTTTACTTTAAGGCGTGGTGACGGAAAGATCATCGAAATCGGCTTCTGTGCTATCCCAGACACGCAGGCCGATGCCTCCTTCTCCATAAGTGTCGTCGGAAGCGGTCAACACTTCTTGGCCGTCAACATAGGCGGTAAAGGTATCGCCTCCTACTTTGACCTGGATTTGGTGTTCCTCGCCGTGCCAGTCATGGCCTGGCGCTTTTTCTACTGCGAAGGGAGAGAGTTCATAACCGTTGACCCACTTGCGAAAGAGAAAAGCACCGTCGCCATAGCCAGGGTCGTATTGAAAGATATAGCCTTCGGGGTTATCTGGGTTCTGGGTTCGGAAGTATAGCCCGTAGCCGTTGCCCTGCGTCAGCGTGGCGCTGTCAATTGTGATGGTGTAGTCTTGGCCAGAGAAATCGTTATGAAAGATACCACCCCACCGGCTGCCGTGCAGCTTTTCGCCGTCGATGTCCCAGTTGCCCCAGGAGATCGTCCAGTCGGAAAGATCGGCGAAATCCTCGTACATTGCGACGGTATCGCTGCAGATCCCTTCCATTGCCAAGCCGCTCGCGACTGTGCAGAAAATCTCTTTCAGGCTTGTGCCGGTTGCTGATAGTGATAAAACTACAGCGATCCCGATGAGGGCCGCGATAAAGGCATATTCGGCCAATCCTTGCCCCACTTCTTTCTTCCTGGTCGTTTTTTTCATGGAATCCTCGGGTTGATGAGTTTGAATGAAAACTTGGTTGATGTTGGCCAGCAGTGTGTTTTACCTATCCAATGCCGTATACTTTTTTGTAAACGTTCAGGCATGTCACCCTCGCCGTAGGCGTGCCGCTGGCAAGGGAGCGTGTTCTGCGACCGAAGGGTCTCCCAAGCCCCATGAGGGGAGATTCTTACCCCAAGGGTATGCTTCGCGATCACCGCCGGAAAAGCGTTGGCGGTTCAGAATGACATCCCCCCTGAACGCTTACTACTTTTTTTCAGTGGGCTCATCGGGCTTCAAGCAAATATCTTCCTTATTCCCTCTTCAAACCTAATGGGATTATAACCAATTTCTTTTTTTGCTTGCTCAATGCTGAAATCTCCGTCCATTGTGACGCCCAGAATGGTATCGCGTTTCAAGATGGGTTTCCTTTGCACGATCTTGAGGAACCAGGCAAGGACGTAGCAGATAGGTACGGGGATGGGCACAATGGGTTTGTTGATCTGGAGTTGCTGGCAGAGCATATTGGTGTACTCTCTCATTGTGTGGGCTGATCCGCCGCCGAAGTTGTATATTTTCTCATAAGTAACCGGGTTATCTACAAGCAACGTCAATCCTTCGATAACATCGTTTATCCAAACCCATCGTTTCATGGCCTTCCCGGTGCCAACGAGGGGAACGAATCCAATCCTGCTAAGTTTCTTGAGCTGTTCCATGTACATGACAAGTTCCTGACCACCACCACCTGGGCCGTAAATCAGGGTCGGGCGGATGATGGTAAAGTTTTTATTGCCCCGCTCCTTCATGAGTTGCTCGGCCTGGATCTTTGTTTCCCCGTAGGTGGTGCGCACTTTGTAGTTTGCCGCGGCGGCAGAAATGTACACAAAATGTGCCACACCTGCCTCGACCGCTTTGTCTATGACGTTCTTGGTTCCCTCATAGTTGATCTTATGAAAGAGTTTGGGATTGTCAGAAACTAGCACCGCGGCAAGATGGAAGAGCGTCTTCACGCCTTTCATTGGCTCTTCCAAGGTTTGAGGTTTGGTGATGTCACCAATGACAATTTCACAATCAACCCCCTCCAGATTGGGCAACTGACGGTCGTTTTCAATTGCCATGGCCCTGACCCTGTGCCCCTTTTCCACCAATCGCTTGACCAACCTGCTGCCCATGAAGCCAGTACCACCTGTTACGAGTATCATTTGTTTCTCCTTGTATACAATCATGTTAGTAGCAAGGATATCCTGAGTAAGATAATGTTCTTCAGCATGACGCCAAACTGCGGATGCCCAGGGTGTGTCTGTTTCTCCTTGCCAGATCCATTTTACTAGAAACGAGTCAGGTCTAATGCCTGATTGGTCTTTTCGTCATTCGTCAAAACTTGCCATTATCCTTTTCCGACCCTCTCGACTTTTCTGACAATATAATTTGGACGCCCCTTCACTTCCTCATAAAGCCTCCCCACATACTCGCCAATCACACCCAGGGAGAGAAGAATCATGCCACCCAAGAAAAGGACAAAGACAGAGAGCCCGGCGATGCCGGTAATAAATCGATCTGTGAAAAGCTTTAGATAGATGATGCGGAGCGCTTCCAAAAAACTAGCCAAGGAAACAATTACTCCTATGAAAGTTGTCACTCTCAGAGGGATATAGGAGAAAGAGAATACGCCATCAAGGGCCAGTTGGATCAACTTAACGCCGGTGTACTTTTCCTTACCGGCAAATCTGGCGCTGCGCTCATATTCGAGTGGCTCTTGTCGAAAACCTACCCAAGCACGGAGACCGCGAACAAAGCGTCCGTGCTCCGGAAGCTGCCGGAGTTGGTCGGCCACACAACGATCCATCAAGCAGAAGTCTCCAGCGTCCAATGGAATATCTGTGTCGGATAAGAAGCCTAATAGCCTGTAGAAGAAAAAGTAGCTGGCGCGCTTTAACCACGATTCCTTTCGTTTCTTCCGTACCGCGTATACTACTTCAACGCCTTGCCTCCATCGCTTGACCATGCGCGGGAGAACATCCGGCGGGTCCTGTAAGTCCGAATCCATTACGATGACAGCCTCCCCTCTTGCGTGATCGATTCCAGCAGTAACGGCAGCCTGGTGTCCGAAATTCCGCGAGAATTCAATGATCTTAACTTGGCCGTCACCTGGCGGAATAGCCCGCAGGGTCTCCGAGCTTCGATCCTGGCTGCCATCATTTATAAAAATGACTTCCCAGGATTCTCCTATCGATGACAGGGTTTGGTATAGAAGTCGGCAAAGTTCTGGCAGTACTTCTTCTTCATTGTACACTGGGATTACGATTGAAAGAACAGGCGTAGAATCATTCATTTTGGCCCTTTGACATCGATGAACTAAATTAAATTAGTAAGCGTTCAGGCATGTCACCCTCGCCGTAGGCGTGCCGCTGGCAAGGGAG
>CAZJBA010000192.1:0-2197 GCA_964544065.1 uncultured Anaerolineales bacterium
GGGGCGAAATACTTAACGCGGAGGCGCGGAGAGCGGGGAGACGCGGAAAAAAATATTTAAACTCTGCGTCTCTGCTCCTCTGCGTTTCTGCGTTAATCCTTCATTTCCTTGCAAAAATAGCAAAACCATCTTGATCGTAAACGACCTGAAAATCGCTATCAGCACGCGGATCCCAATCCCCGAGAGCGCGTTCGGCCGGGCCCCAGAAGACGTACTCGACCTCGAATTCGTCCAACAGAGCCAAGCGTTCCTGCTTGGCGGTATCGGCCTGGTAGAAACGTTCCACGCGGGGAGCCAGATCAGCCACCCCGACGCTTTCGGGGCCGTGGCCAACCACCACGAAAACGGGCGCCCAGGCGGGCAAGACGTTGCCGGTCTCGTAGGAAGCCAGCACAACGGCCTCACCCCGGGTCTCCTCGGCAAGGAAATGGAACGCTGCCACCTCCTCGGCCGGTCGAAAAATTGGCTTGGCCGGTTGGAGAACGACCTGAATCCCGCCCACAAACAGAAACAACGTGGTAGGGAAAGCGAAGGTCAATAAGCCCTGCAACCATTGGCTCACTCGCTTTGACGCGCTTTCCAAAGTGACAAGTGCCAAGGCAACCAAGGCGACCCAATATCCCTCTGCCAGGCGGCGCTGCAAGGGATAGGGGGCGTAGACCAGCAAGGGGAAAAGGATGCTCCAGGAAACCAACAGCCAGCGATAGGACGGACCCGCTTTGATCAACCGCCACGCCGCCAGCAGCGCCAGGGGCAGCAAAAGCCCATAGGCAACCAGATAATGTCCTGGCGGCGGCGAGGGGAGTAGATTCTGGGCCGTCCACTGCCGCAAGACGGGATCGGTGCCGAAGGCCCAGGCAGTGTAGCCCACCAGGGGAACGGAGGCCAGGCCCACCTGAACGGCGCGCCACAACCAGGGCAACCAACTTTCCCAATCAGTTTGACCCTCCTTCCATCCCCCCCAAAGCTGAAACACCAGCAGGATGAGTAGATACGAGCCGATCACGGCCCAGCCGATCAAAATGGTCAACGGCTGCATCAAGCCCATCAACAGCCACAGCGCGCCGGTGATCCACCCCGCCCAACGGGGATGGCGGGACAAATCGGGGCGCAAATAAGCCCGCAATCCCCACAACAACAGAGCCCGGGCCAGGGCGAGATGGGGCAAGCCGTACAGAGCGAGAAAACCAAACGTCTCCGGTGAGTAGAAATCGAGGGGCAGCGAGCCGAGCCAATCCCCCTGCCCCAACAAGGCCAAGACCCAACCCAGACCGCCACCCAGGCTGGCCAACACCACGCCCCATCGCCGCCAGTGGGGCTTCTCGACGAACAGGCAGAGAAAGTCGTAACTGGCCAAGATCGCCAACACCCCAGCGCCGAGGCGGAAAAGGTGAAACAGCACCACCATCTGGATGTGCTGCCCGGGCGGCGCGGTCAACTTGCCCAGCAACAAGTAGGCAAAAAAGGCCAACACCCCGCGCTGAGGCAGGGCTGTGTAGGGCGTGCGAAAGAGCCAATCGCCGCCGGCGCCGCGCAGCATCTTGGCCATGTAACTGTTGCCATCTTCCACGCCGAAGAGGAAGCCGGTGAAGCGCCAATCATCACCCTGAAAAGCATACCCCAAGAAATAGGGCAGCATGGTCACCAGCATCACCACCACGGCAAAGGTCCACACCCAGGCGGGGCGTCTGGCGTCGCTGTCCGATGATTGCTTCACACCCAAACGAGAATCGGCGGTCATTTCTCCACCTGCCTTTGTCGGCGCCCCACCCAAACCATCGCCACCATTCCCACAAGCCATCCGAGCAATCCGACATAGACGCTGAGGGGCACAAAACGAAAGAGGACCCTATGCTCTCCAGCGGGCAACTCCACCCCACGGAGCAATTCCTTCACCGGTTCCATCTCGGCCGCCTCCCCATCCACCCGCACCCGCCAGCCAGGATAAGCCATCTCAGAGAGCGCCAACGTGCCCGGCCCCTCCGCCCGCACGACGATCCGGTTCGGCTGCCAGGTCAATAGTTCCGCCCGCTCCTCAAAAACTCCCTTCTCTGATTGCACCCAGGCCCGGGGCAAAGCCAGCCAATTTTCGTACAGGCGCGTCTCCCCAAACTGCTCTCGCAAAACCAACCCCTCCACCGGCAAATCAAACTCGGCAGCCACGTAGCGCACGTTGAGCAGGCCCAACAAGCCGGGG
>CAZJBA010000192.1:2297-5361 GCA_964544065.1 uncultured Anaerolineales bacterium
GGAAGGAGACCACCGAGGCGTTGACCAGGCCCCAATCGAGCACCGCCAACCCAACCAGAATAACATACCCACTCGCGGCAGGCAACCGCCCATGCAACCGGGCCAACCCCCAAAGAGATACCGCTAAAAGCGCGCCGGCGCCCCAGACAAATTCCCACGCCCACGCACCGGTTACGACTCGGACCCCGACAGCCAGCGACAGTCCAAACCCGGACAAGGCCATCCAAACCAACGTGGCGTGAGCGGAAACACGCGACTCATCCAACGTCTGGAGCCCATAGGCCGCCAGAACCGCCGCAGCCAATCCCGCCAGGAACAACGCCCGGCTGGGAACCCGCAGCAAGCTCACCCCTGGCAAGCGGGCCAAAATGGACAAGCCGGGCAAATGCGATCCCAGCGAAAAAAGTATCGCCAGGCAAAAGACGCCCAGCCAAAACCAGCGTTTCGGTTCGCGTCTGCGCCCAAACAGGGCGGCAATGGCCAAAATCAGCACCGCCGCGCCTGGGTAGAGCATCCACTCATGGGAACCGCCAAAATCGGGAAAGAGCAACCCCAGCAAGCGGGCGGGCGGCAAGGAGTGGGAGAACACATCGGCGCGGGTGAGTCGGGCGCGGGTCGCCAGGCCAACCTGTTCCATCAACGGGAGCAACAGGGGACCAGCCAAGAGAATCGCAATCAAGGACTGAATCACCAAACACGCCAGAGTAATCGCCAACCAACGCCAGCGCCTCCTTCCCTCCCCCCAAAATTGACTATGCGCAAAGGTGTACCCCCACCAAAGCAAGCCGGCAAAGGGCGCCCAGCGCGGGTCGGCCAAGAAAATCAAGGCCAGAATCAAACCCGAAATGGGAACCCGCTCCCTGGTCTCGATACACGGCTCCGCAAAATCCGCTTCGCAGCACTCGACCGACGTTCGCCTTTTACCACAAAACGAGGCGACCAGCAGCCAGGGCGTCCAGGGAACGGCATAGAGCAAGGTCAGGTGCCCAGCGCCGTAATGGGCGAAGAGCTTGGGCAGGGCCGCAAAGGCCATCCCACCCAGCAATGCGGCCCGCCGGGAAAGGCCCTCGAGGCGCAGAAAACGGATTACACCCAGCCCCCCCAGGAGCAGATGGAGCATGACCAGCAGGTTGAAGCCCAGCGGCAGGGGCAGGAGCAGGGCCAACCAGCCGGGCGGATACCACAGGCCCGAAAGCGGGTTGGCGGCAAAGGGATAGCCGCTCAAGATCGTCGGCGACCACAGCGGAACGCGGCCCCACTTTGCCAGGGCAGACCGTAAGAAGAGGGCATTGGGGTAATGGGAGATGGTCAGATCGGAATACGCCGCCTGGGCGGATGGATAGGGGAAGCCGGTCAACCCGGGCAAAAACAGCAGCAAGGGGATCAGGAGGGGCCAATAAGCAACGGCCCAACGTCGCAAGGGGCGCAATTTGGAACGGGTTAACGGCATTGGCAATCTCCCCAGCGATAAAGCTCGACATCCCCAGACGAGAAGACGGGTTTCAAGCCGGGAATGGAAAAATCACCCAGCTCTCGCTCACGGGGCCCGTAGAAAACGTACTCGACGCCTCGATCGCTCAAGAAGTGATCATCGCCGCCCGCTTCGAAAAAATCTATCAAGGCCTGTTCTTGCGCCAGGGCGTCGATGGTTTCAAAAGGGTGTCCATAGAGCACCCGCCGCCCGGTGTGCGCGGGGATGAACATGCCCATCTCCGGGCTGGCCAGGATCAAAGCGTCGTCCGAGGTGTGGTCTTCGATCCAGGTCAAGGCCTGGACTTCCTCGGCGGTCAAATAGATGCTGAGGTCGTGGCTCTGGACCCCGTGCAGCCCGGCCAGCAAAACCATCCCATTGGTCAGCAGGGAGAGGGCCAAGACCAGGATCATGCCCAAGTGGAACGACCGCTGTTTCGCTCCGGCCAAAGCATCCACCCCCAGGACGGCCAATCCAGCCAGGGGCACGTACAGGCCCATCATGAAACGGCGTTGCAGGCTGAAGGGTAAATAGAGCAAGATCAAGCCCAAACCGGCCCAGACGATTAGGATAAGCCAACCTTGTTCGCCGATACCTGACAGGGCGCGTTCATCTACGCGAGCGCGTTGCTTCTCAATCAACCATCCCACCCCAAGCACGGCAAGCAGCAAGGCGGGCGAGAGCGAAACGATTGTGTCCCACCAGGGCGGCGAAGGGGTCAGGTTCTGGGCGTTCCAGGCAGCAAAAGCGGGATGGGTGTGGGCAACCCAGAGATCGTAGAGCAGCACGGGCAGGCCCCCTGACAGGGCGGGGAGGAGAGCAAGCAACGGAGAGCGAACTTTTGGAGAGCCATTCCCGAACCAGGCCAAAAGCAAGCTGAGGCCGATCCTGCCGCCCAACACCATGGCGACGATGGCGACCCCAAAGGGATTGATCAGGCCCAAGAGCAACGCGGCCAGGACGCGAACCCAGAAACGCCGTTCCACCGGCATGAGTTGCCACAGCACCAGGGCTAACCCCAGCGAAAAGTGAGGATTGGCAAAGGCGGAGAGGAAAGGATAGGTCTCTGCTACCCAGAAATCGGCGCTGAAGGCCCCAAAGGGAAGCAGTAGCCAGCCCAGCCCAGATCCAAGCGCGGCGAGAGCGTAGGCCCAGCGCCGGAGTCTCGTCTCTGTGAAAAAGGAAACGGTAAATCGCCACAGGACAATCAACAAGATCAACGCGCTGAGAACTCTTGCAAGGTGAAAAACTAGCAGCAGGGGTGCGTTGAGCCAGCGGGCAAGATGTCCAAGAAACAAATAAAGCAAGAAGAGATAGGCCCCCTCCCCTGGCTCGGCGGTGAAAGCGAGTTGATAGCGCCAACGCCCTTCCCAGCCCTGGTACATCTTGGCCAGATAGGAATTCCCATCGAGGGGATTGATCAAAAAACCGCCAAAGACATAGACGTCCCCCCCGGCGCGGGCTGCATAGAGATAGGGCAGCGAGATGGCCAGGAGCACGAGGACAGCGATCGCCAGAGGGAGCCAGGGCAGTTTTTTGGGCATCATGCATCTATTTTAACCGATCGGAGCGAACAAAACATCCCCCAAACCT
>CAZJBA010000193.1:0-5334 GCA_964544065.1 uncultured Anaerolineales bacterium
GCGAAGCGAGCGCAACATAGTTCAGTGCGCTAATTGTGTGCAAATGCGATTGCCCTGGGTTTGCGCTCGATCACGACCCGGCAGGATCATGGCAATCATAAAATTTCCATAAAGGCGCGCCGCCACGCTTGACGTTCACTTTTCAGCGTGATAAAGTTAGGCCGTTATGCGCAAATACCATACCTGCTACCCTAAGAAACAAAAGCAAACCTAACCCCCGGCGGAGGCGGTATGTGCACGCGAACCTTAGAATGAAAAGTCTTACGGACAAGCAGCCCCCGCTCATCGGGGGCTTTTTTTTATGATCGCTACGGTATCATCTCAAGAGCAGGGAGAAGTTGAACTGTTTCGGCGCCACCTATTCGTTCTACTTAGGCTTCCGAAAAGTTCAACTTCTTGCTCTGCCATACGGCGTTGCCCCGCCGAAGGCGCGCAAGGCGAGGGCATGTAGAGCACGCCCATCTGGCGCGCCCCGGCGCGCCCCGACATATCGAGAAGATATATCGCTATGCTCGAAACGTATAAGAGGCACTTGCATTTTCGCCTAAATTCGTCTATTCTGGTATCAGTGGGTGCATCTTCCCCCCTTCGACTGGCAATGCAGCTAAAAAGGAGAAGGCAGCAATTATGACAGTTAATATTGACTCAAGAGAATCCATACGCGACAAAATCATCCCCATCGCCTGGGAAGACATTCCCTGGTGGGCGGTTATTCTCGCTATCGTGGGGATTACGATTGGATGGTCGGTTCTGACTTCTGAAGAGTACCTCAAGGTGATTCGCTTCGTGATGGACGGCGTCAAACTAACCATCCAAGTGACATTGATTTCGTACGTGATTGGGCTGATCATTGGACTGATCTTTGGCTTGATGCGCGTGTCGGACAATCCGTTTCTCTACGCAATGTCTACCCTGTATGTCGAGGTGATGCGCGGCATTCCCTTACTGGTCACCATTCTATACATGGGGTACGTGCTTACACCGATGTTGCGCGATGCCACCAATGGAACGGTTGACCTTCAAGGGATGCCTTCCGCCATTTTAGGTATGTCGATCAGTTATGGAGCTTACATGGCCGAAGTGTATCGCGGCGGTATTGAATCCATTGAACATGGACAAATGGAAGCCGCCCGCTCGTTGGGGATGACTTACATGCAAGCTATGCGCCATGTCATCCTGCCCCAGGCCATTCGCCGGATTCTGCCTCCCTTGGGGAACGATTTTATCTCCATGCTCAAAGACTCCTCGCTCATCGCTGTCATCGCCCTGCCCGATTTGCTTCAAATGGGAAGGTTGTATGTCTCGCGCACCTTCCGAGCCTTCGAAGGATACAACACGGTCGCCCTGCTCTATTTGGTGATGACTCTGTTCTTATCGCTTATTGTTCGCATCATTGAAAGGAAGGCCGCCATTGAATAGCGCAGAGCCGATTATCCAAATACAGAATGTCAATAAAAGCTTTGGTCACGTTAAAGCCGTTGTCGATGTCAGTTTAGACGTTTATCCTGGCGAAGTCGTCGTCATCATTGGCCCTTCCGGCGGCGGCAAATCAACCTTGCTGCGCTGCATCAACAGGCTGGAAGTGATCAATGATGGCAACATCATCGTCGATGGCTACTCGATCACTGATACGAAAAACATCAACAAGATTCGAGAAGAAATCGGCATGGTTTTCCAGCTCTTCAACCTCTTCCCTCACCTGACGGCCCTGGAGAATATTACCCTGGCCCAGCAAGTGGTGCGCAAACGCAAGAAAAAAGAAGCGAAAGAGATCGCCCATGAGCAATTAAACAAGGTGGGCATTGGCGAAAAATGGGACAGCTACCCCTCGCAGCTCTCCGGCGGACAGCAGCAACGCGTCGCCATCGCCAGAGCGTTGGCCATGGACCCCAAGATCATGCTCTTCGACGAACCGACCAGCGCGCTGGACCCGGAGATGATCAAGGGCGTCCTCGATGTGATGCTCCAACTGGCCGAAGAAGGCATGACCATGGTGGTAGTTTCGCACGAGATGGGCTTTGTCCGCGCCGCGGCCGACCGGATTGCCCTGCTCGATCACGGCTCTCTGGTGGAGGTAACCACCCCTACCAAGCTGTTCGAGGACCCCGAAGAGGAACGCACGCGCCAATTCTTGAGTCAGATTTTGCACTGAGAGAAGCCGTTTAAAAACATCAACCCTCGAGTGACCTGAGTCTACTCGGGGGTTATTTGTTTCCAGAGAAATCAGGGCTGGGATTGCTCTATCTGCGCCTGGATCACCGCGATCATCTCGTCGGCAAGAGCTTTCCGGTCAGCATAGAGATTGTCCCCTTCCAGAGGATCCCTTTCAAGGTCATAAAATTCAACCAGCTCGCCGCCCTGACCAAGCTCTTTGTAACCCCAAAAATAGATGACCTTGTGTTTGCCGCGAACGAGCATGCCCGTCCCCTCCTCGATGGGCTTGCCGGGATGGGTTCGCCGGGATTGCAAGGCAAAGATATCTCGCCCGGGCTGATCCTGGCCGTAAGGCGGCAAAACGCTACCCTCAACCCAGCCGGGAATCTCTCGGCCGGTCACATCCAGGAGTGTGGGCAAGACATCAATGGCGCTGGTGTTATCATAAACATCAAGCCGCTGATCGCCTCCCGGCTCAAAGATCAACAAGGGGATGCGCACGATGGGCTGATGCAACAAGCGGGTCTGATGCCCGGCCACGCCGCGCTCGAACATCTCACCGTGATCGGAGGTCAGAACCAACCAGGTATCCTCGAGCAAGCCGGCCTGCTCCAATTGGCGATAGAAACGAGCAAACTCGGCATCCGCATAGAGGATGTATTCATCGTACCAGGTGGCCAGTTTGGATAATTCCTGATAGGTCTTGATCTTGGAGAAGAAATGGTCCGGCTTCTTGGGCAGGCGATAGCCATCATCGCTGAACTGGCGGTAAAATTCCGTGCGGGTGTGATAGGGATCGTGAGGGGGCAAAAAATGATAATAGCCGAGAAAAGGCTGGGGCGCCTGAACCAGAGAATCGCTGACAAAGTCGATGGCCTGCTCCAGGAGATAATAATTACCAGGCATGACCTCCGGCAAGCCGCGGGGAAAATCTTGGGACAGTTGTTTGATCTGAAGCCGTTTGATCGCTTTGTACAATTCAGGGAAAAACAAAGCATAAGCAGAATCAAACTCGCGCTGGTTGACGGCCCGGCTCCAGGCCACCCTGGCGGTATCATCGTCGCGTTTGAAGAGCCAATCGAGAAAATGATCATAGGCCAGGAAAAGCTGCCCGCGCGGCGTACAGCGATCAATCGCGGGCATGAATTGATTAAAAAGTCTGTTGACCCAGCCATTGTGCGAATAGGCCACGCGGTGATAGCCAGAAAAAAGGCGAAAGATATTGCGCGGCTCAAGCCCATCTTTGACCTTGTCGCCATATTGTAAGGCTCGATGCGTCCAGGGAAGCGTACCGGTTAATAAAGACGCCGTTCCGGGTGAGGTGAAATTGGCCGGGGCGTAGTGATTGTGATAGACAACCGCTCGCCGGGCTAACTCGCTCAAATGGGGCATAGTCTCCCGGGCATGCCCGTACAGGTTGATGTGATGAGCAGAAAGAGCATCGAGGACAACGATGATGATATTCTGTCCTTCC
Source organism: uncultured Anaerolineales bacterium (assembly GCA_964544065.1). Taxonomy (GTDB): domain Bacteria; phylum Chloroflexota; class Anaerolineae; order Anaerolineales; family UBA11858; genus JAYELX01. The sequence goes on from CAZJBA010000193.1 coordinate 3,629, forward strand.
GTGGCCTGCCCCTGGCGGGCGGGAGCGACCCGCAATCGCCGGGTGCCCCATCCGGCGGTCAAAAGACCGGCAAGTTTCAAAAAGTCTCTTCGATTGAATTTTTTCATGGAGGCCTAATACCCATAATGGTAGCAAACGGGAATAGTATAGAACAAATTGGTGAGGTTATATCTACATTACCCCCAAACTTCTGGTCATTAATCAAGATTAAATGATATTATTAAATGCATTCAACAATATATGAATAATTGATCTAGAAAATCATCATCACGTAAAAGCTACTTTTACATCTCATATGGATATAGGCATAGCATTCCAAGTACGGTTATCAAGCAAACGCCCTCCCCAAGCATTATCAATCTTATGCGATCCGCCATTTTGTTTATGAAAATATGGCACATTATAAGAGATGCATTGCTCTCTTATATCTTTCGCCCAATTCAGATTCATCTTCCTTGCCTCTGGACCACTTTCGCCTCCTGTAATTACCCAATGAATCTTTTCTAGCGATCCAAATTGAATTGAATCAAGCAAAGGTTCCGCACTGATAAATCTAACTCTAGCAGGTATTTGAGTAAGAATATCTTTACGAAAGACATAATTCTGATTTTCTATACTCACACCTAACCAAACATTTTCCCAACCATCATGCCAATTTTTGGGAAGATTATCAAGCATTCTTTCAGGTCGCTTAGTTAGTATTTGATACGTATGCTGAGGGGTTTTTGAAATTATTTCCCAAGCTTCTTCACGCCATTCATCTGCTTCCTTGATAAACCAATCAGACCATGAACAGGTAAATATAAGCCTGGATGTATGCCATTTTAGTGGATCATAGAAAGTCGTTTTACTTCGAACAATTTTTTGAGGGTCTTGGCCAAATCTTTTTTTTTCTCTATACATGTAACAATTTTTACAACCAGGGGATATTTTTGAACAACCCTGCCATGGATTCCATGTCGCATCAGTCCATTCAATTACACTTCTCTCTGCCATTTTTTCAAACTCCCATAGCTGGAAAGGCCAGAACATATATTCTAACTATATGTCCCTTTTGATTTTATGTCAATTGATATTAATCACTGATTTTGAATCCAACAGTACGGTTAGAACCATAATTTATATAAAAACCTCTAACCGTCTTATTGTCCAAAGGAAAGACTTGTATTTCACCTCCATCTTTCCACTTTCTCAAAATCTTATTGGTATGTTTAGGCAAAAAGCCATTCATAAGACCAAATTCATATAGTTCTTTATTCGTTCGATAAGGACTTTCTGCGATATAAGTATAAAGTTTTTGATCATAGCCAGAAATTTCTATTTCACTAAAAAATGAAAGCGTTTTATTTTTAGTATAACCTTTTCCTCGATTTGGATCTATCCGCCACTTTGCCCCCAACATTTTTTCATACCCTCGTATATGGCTAGTGAAGAAAAATAAGCAATAAACATTGCTGCTATCGCGTTCAATCGTAAAAGTATCTACAAATACTTCCTGTGGCTGCAAATAAACTCTAAATTGATTTTTCAACCGAATAATAAAGTCATAGACAGAATTAAACGTAGATAAATTTTTCCCAAACAACTCTGTTAGAAAATTACGCAAAGGATAACCGCCCGGAAATGGATCATTAATTGATTTTTCAGCAAATCTATACATATGCGATATCGGTAAAAACAACAAAACTTCAGTGTTTCCACAATCA
>CAZJBA010000194.1:0-2856 GCA_964544065.1 uncultured Anaerolineales bacterium
AGGGTGATTTATCGCCCTGCGGGTGGCGCAAGGAATGGGAAAATTATTTAATCACCATTCCTTAGGAAGCCTGAACCAGGCTCCAACACTGCGGCGTTAGTCCTGCTGCCAGGCCAATAAACGATTCTCCAGGCTGACGACGATGCCATACAGCGACATCGCCATCGCAATCAAGACAAATACAGCTACAAAAACCAGGGCGGTATCATAGACCCCGCGCCCGGCGTTGATCAAAAATCCCAGCCCGCTATCCGAACCGACGAACTCTCCCACCACCGCGCCGATCACAGCCAGGGTAGCACCCACCCGCAGTCCGCCCAGAAAAACGGGCAGCGCCGCGGGAATCTCCAACATCCACAGTGTCTGCCAGCGCGTGGCCTGAAGCGAGCGCATCAGAGCGTGTAAATCATCGGGGACAGCGCGCACGCCCACCACCGTGTTGACCAGCACGGGGAAGAAAACGATCAAGGCAGCGATGAGCACCTTGGAGAGCAAACCCGGCCCAAACCAGATCACCAGCAAAGGAGCGATCGCAACCGTGGGCACCGATTGGCTGGCGACAATGTAGGGAGCGAGCAAACGTTCCACCAGCGGCGATTTGGCCAGCAAATAGCCCAGGGTCATGGCTACACTGGCGCCCAGCGCCAGGCCGAGGAGCACTTCCTTCAAGGTGGTCAGGAAATGGCGCAGCAGGCTGCCGCTGCGGACGAGTTGGGCAAACCGCGCCCAGACAGCCATCGGCGAGGGAAGGATAAAATCGGGCAAGTCTGTCAGCCAAATCAACCCTTGCCAGGCCAACAACAAGCCCAACAAGGAGGCAATCAACAAAAGGCTTCGACGTATACGCATCATAAACATCCATAATGGGCAAAGATCTCACGACCGAGCCCCAAACCAGGCGGGGATCGGAACCCGCCCTATGCTGAAATTGGTGCTACCCAAACAAAAAGCCCCGAACAAAGTCGGGGCGTGGCAAACAAAGCGGCATGCCAAAACAAAAAAACCGAAAACTCGCGTTTTCGGGGCACACCAACACGCCAACCTCAAGCTGGGCTGGCTGTATTTACCTTCTATCATCCGGACTGTAACCGTCGGCGCCGGAATTTCACCGGCTCTTGCGCCTGAAGCGCTAGCGGACTTTGACCGCCGATCGGGAATTGCACCCTGCCCCGAAGGTGATTATGAACTTGACGTCAAGATTATATCACTTCGATAGAGAGCGTCAATGGGAGATTTGTAACAATCCACATCTAAGTGTGGTGCTATCCAATCTGTGAAAAAAGCAAACTTAGGAGCTTTTTAGGTATAATGTTTCTATGCGGATCGGCTACCCATGTATTTCCCTGCTGACGGACCGAACGACCAACCACTCCTGCATGCTCAAATCGGCCACGCCGGAGAAGTTGCGCTCGCTGATCCGCCAGAACCTGGATGAGCTCAAAGCGATCTTGCGTCATAACCTGGAACACAACTGGCTCCTTTTCCGGATCGGCTCCAGCGTGATCCCCTTCGGCTCCCACCCGGTCAACACGGTCCCGTGGTGGAACGAGTTCAAACCAGACTTGAATGAAATTGGCCGTTTCGCCCGCCAACACAACCTCCGCCTTTCTTTTCACCCCGGGCAATATACCGTGCTCAACTCCAACCGGCCGGATGTCATCACCCGCGCCATCGCCGAATTGACCTACTCGACCCGCTTTCTGGATGAACTCGGCCTAGACAGCCGCCACAAGGTGATCATTCACATCGGCGGTGTCTACGGTGACAAATCCGCCGCGATGGACCGCTTCTGTGACACCGCCGCCGACCTGGATGATGCCATCAGCCGACGTCTGGTGATCGAAAACGATGAGCGCAGTTACACCCCCGCCGACGCGCTGGCGATCTCCAACCGAACCGGCTTGCCGGTAATCTTCGACAACCTGCACTACCAGGCCAATCCCGGCGAGGGGGAACTGGACGATTTGTTGGGCCGCGTCTTCGCTACCTGGAACGCCGTCGATGGGGTCCCCAAAGTTCATTTTTCGACCCAGGCCCCGGATGGACGCACCGGCCACCACGCTGACGACGCCGACCCCCACGAATTTGACCGCTGGATGCAGCGCTGGCTCCACTTCGGGGATTTCGACGTGATGCTGGAAGCCAAAAACAAGGATATCGCTTTACAGAAACTGACACGAGGAGGCAAGTATGACCGCTATCTGGTGGATTCGGCGTGACCTGCGGCTTCATGATAACCGCACCCTGCACGCCGCCCTTGAAGCTGGGACGGTCATCCCGGTATTTGTGCTTGATCCCGTTTTACTAGCGGAGGCCGGTTCCCGGCGGGTCGACTTCTTGTACAACAGCCTGCGCGCCCTGGATGAGGAACTGAGATCGAAAGGCTCCCGCCTGACCGTCCGCCGCGGGGAGCCGGTGGAAATGCTCAAAGAATTGGTAAGCGAGTCGGGGGCAACAACGATCTTTGCCGAAGAAGATTTCACCCCCTACGCCCGCCAACGGGAAAAGCGTGTTGATCAGCAATTGCCCCTCGAGTTGATTCAGGGGCAGCTTGTCCACCACCCCAAAGACATTCTCACCCAGGCAGGCACGCCTTACAAAGTCTACACACCCTACAGCAAAACCTGGAAAGAGCAATTGCCCAACGAACTCGACCCGCTGCCCGCCCCGGAGCGACTTCCGACGCCGCCGGAACTAGATTCTGAGACACTGCCCGACGCGCCCTCGGAAGCGCGTTTCCCCGCCGGGGAAACGGCAGCCCGGCGTCGATTGAGTCAGTTTCTCCGTGACGGAATCTACGGTTACGCTCAAAACCGCGATCGGCTTGATTTGCAGGGTACCTCGGAGTTGTCGCCA
>CAZJBA010000194.1:2956-5207 GCA_964544065.1 uncultured Anaerolineales bacterium
TTACGCTCAAAACCGCGATCGGCTTGATTTGCAGGGTACCTCGGAGTTGTCGCCATATTTCCATTTGGGTATGCTCGGCCTGAGAGAAGCCGTCCATGAAGCCCGGCAGGCGATCGCTTCTGCTTCAAATGAAGAGAGCAAAGAGGGCGCCCAAACCTGGCTGGACGAGTTGATCTGGCGTGAATTCTATATCGGGGTGATGTATCATTTTCCCGATGTGCTGGAACGCAATTTTCGACCCCAATACGATCACATCGAGTGGCGAAATGATCAGGAAGCCTTCGAGGCCTGGAAGGCGGGGCGGACGGGCTATCCCGTGGTCGACGCGGGGATGCGCCAACTGCGGGAGCTCGGCTGGATGCACAACCGCGCCCGGATGATCGTGGCATCCTTCCTGGTCAAGGACCTGTTGATCGACTGGCGCTGGGGCGAAGCCTGGTTCATGGACAAACTGCTCGACGGCGACGATGCAGCCAACAACGGCGGCTGGCAGTGGGCCGCGGGGACCGGGGCCGACGCGGCGCCCTATTTCCGCGTCTTCAACCCGGTATCTCAAAGTGAGAAACACGATCCCCAAGGCGACTACATTCGCACATGGGTGCCCGAATTGGAACATCTCGCTGCGGACGAGATTCACGCTCCCTGGGAGAAAGATGTCGACATACCCGGGTATCCTGCTCCGATTGTGGATCATGCCCAGGCGCGGGAGCGCGCCCTGGCAGCTTATCGAGCCGCGCGGGAACATGATTGACGCTACCCCCATTTTCGACTACACTCAAATTGACTTGGTCCTCTCGAGCAGTAAAGGAAGAAAGTCATGCAATCAGACTCCAAAGCATCTAAAAAACGAAGTCTCAAACTGACAAGGGAACTCCATCAGAAATTATCGAGCATATTCGGAGAGGATGTAGGCGTCATTCTCTATGGCTCTCAGGCCAGAGGGGAAGCAAGGGTGGATTCGGATATCGACGTTCTCGTCGTGCTTCCGGATTTAGAGAAAGGGACACTGGATATCGTATTTGATATCGCTTGGGAAGTGGGGTTTGAAGCTGGGCAGGTAATCTCCGTAACCCCGGCCACGCATGAAGAGATGGACCGCTTGACAGCATCGCCTTTCTTTCAGGCCGTTCAAAAGGAGGGGATTCCCGCTTGAGTCAAGAACCGTTTGATAAACAGCAAGGATTATCGAGAGCTGGTTCAACTGGATCGGCGGCAAGTAGGGGAGATACTCTCTTCAGCGGATCAGTATGTTGAGAATATCGGAAGCTATTTGGAAATTGATTGAAATCTGACTCGCTCTTTGCGAGATAGGAGCAGCCCTTATGCGTGTGATGATCACTGGCGGTACCGGCTTGATCGGCCGAGCCCTGATTGAAGCCTTACAAGAGCACGACCATCAAGTCATCGTCCTTTCCAGAAATCCAGACAACTATGACGATTTTCCCTATGACGTAGAATTCCTGCAATGGGACGCCAAAACGCCGCAGGGCTGGGGAGATCAGATCAACCAGGTCGACGCTCTCGTCAACCTGGCCGGGGAAAACCTCGCCGGGAAAGGCTTTTTCCCTTCCCCCTGGACGCCCGAACGCAAGCAGCGCATCCTCAACAGCCGCCTGCAAGCCGGGCAGGCGCTCAACGCGGCGATCAATGCAGCCAAGCGAAAGCCGAAGGTCTTGATTCAGGCTTCGGCGATCGGATACTACGGGCCCCGCGGCGATGAAACCATCACCGAAGAAAGCGAACCGGGAGACGACTTCCTGGCACAGACCTGCGTCCAATGGGAGCATGCCACCCGTCCCGTCGAAGCGGTGGGCGTGCGCCGGGCGATCATCCGCACCGGAATCGTGTTGAGCCCGGAGGAGGGCGCCTTGCCGCGCTTGTTGCTGCCACATCGTCTCTTCGTTGGCGGCCCTTTCGGGGACGGAGAACAATGGTACTCCTGGATTCACATCGCCGATGAGGCCGCGGCGATCCGCTTCCTGATCGAGAACGAGCAGGCCTCTGGCCCCTTCAACCTGACCACACCCGATCCCCTCAAGAACAAAGATTTCGGCAATATGCTCGGCAAAGTGATCGGGCGGCCCTCCTGGCTGCCCATTCCGGGCATCTTCATGCGCACCATCTTCGGCGAAGTCGCCACCGTCGTGCTCGACGGCCAGCACGTCTTGCCTCAAAAACTGGAGATGCTGGGGTTCGAGTTCCAATATCCCACCGCTGAGGTCGCGCTGCGCGACTTGTTAGCTGACTCGTA
>CAZJBA010000195.1:0-5200 GCA_964544065.1 uncultured Anaerolineales bacterium
TCAATTTACACATAGAGGAGTGTACCGATGAGTGATCGCAAAAAAGTAACCCTTCGCACCTTGTTCAGCAAAGCCGCCGATGGCGAGCCGATCTCCTGGCTGACGTGCTACGACTATCCCACGGCTTATTTTCAGGAGCAAGCCGGGATAGACATGATTTTGGTCGGCGACAGCCTGGGCATGACCATGCTGGGCTACGACGGCACCCTGCCGGTGACGATGAACGACATGATCCGGCACACACAGGCCGTCCGCCGCGGCGCGCCGACGGCCTTTTTGGTCGGCGATATGCCTTACATGACCTATCAGCCCAGCGATGAAGATGCGATTCGCAACGCCGGGCGCTTCATGGCCGAGGCCGACTGTGACGCCGTTAAACTGGAAGGCGGCGGGATGATGGCCGAACGCATCAAGGCTGTCTCTCAGGCGGGCATTCCTGTCATCGGCCACCTCGGTTTGACCCCCCAGAGCGTGGCTGCCCTCGGTGGATTCCGGGTGCAGGGACGCGGCGCCCAGCAGGCCAAGCAGATCATCGACGACGCCAAAGCCCTGGAAGAAGCCGGCGCCTTCGCCATTCTCCTGGAGATGGTCCCCGACCGGGTCACCAAGATCATCACCGAGCGCTCCGAAGATTGCCTCATCTTGAGCCTCGGTTCCGGCCCCGACGCCCACGGCCAGTTGTTGATCTACCACGACATGTTCGGCCTCTACCCCAAGTTCAAGCCGCGCATGGCCAAGGTCTACGGGGACGCTGGCGAGGTCATCTCCAAAGGCTTGAAACAATACGTCGACGAAGTCAAAGACGAAACCTTCCCCCAGCCGGAGAATTGGTTCACGATCAAAGATGACGAATTCGAAGCCTTGAAAGACATCCTTGAGGACGAAGCATGAGTTTCGCCGCTCGAATCAGTCACCTCGCCCCGGAGGGGGCCTATCAGGTCTTGGCCCGCGCCCAGGAGTTGGAGGCGCAAGGGCGCGACATCATCCATCTGGAGATCGGCCAGCCGGATTTCGAGACCTTTGCCAATGTCAGCTTGGCGGGGATTCGCGCCATTGGGGCAGGACATACCAAATACACCCCTCCCAGCGGGATGCCGTCTTTGAGGCAAGTCATCGCCGAGGATGCCGGGGCGCGCCGTGGGATGGCCTTCGCCCCGCAGCAGGTCGTCGTTAGTCCTGGGGCAAAACCGAACCTGTTTTTCCCGACCCTGGCCCTGGTCGAGCCTGGTGATGAAATCATCTATCCCAACCCCGGATTTCCGACCTACGAAGCGATGATCGGCGTCGCCGGGGGCAAGCCCGTGCCGGTGCCCCTGCTGGAAGAGAACGGCTTCTCTTTCGACCTGGAGGCCTTCGACCGCTGCATCACCGAACGCACCAAGCTGATCATCCTCAACGCGCCCAGCAATCCCACCGGCGGCATCATCCCCCAGGCCGACCTGGAGCACATCGCCGAGGCCGCCCAACATTATGATTGTTGGGTCCTCTCCGATGAAATCTACACCCGCATCGTCTACGACGGCGCGGAGGTGCTTTCCATCGCCGTCTTGCCCGGCATGGCCGAGCGGACCGTGATCATGGACGGCTTTTCCAAAACCTATGCGATGACCGGCTGGCGGCTGGGCTACGGAATCATGCCCGCGGCCCTGGCCGAGCGCGTCGGCCTGCTGCTGACTCACTCGGTCGGCTCCACGGCCCACTTCACCCAATACGCCGGGGTCGAAGCCCTGACCGGGCCGCAAGATCAGGTCGCCGAGGTCGTCGGGGAATACCAGCGTCGGCGGGATGTGATTGTGGCCGGGTTGAACGAACTCCCCGGCGTGACCTGCCAGCAGCCCCAGGGTGCCTTTTATGTCTTCCCCAACGTAAAAGCCTTGGGGAAGTCGTCCAACGAAGTTGCCGATTGGATCTTGGAAGAAGCGGGCGTGGCCCTGTTGCCCGGTTCCGCTTTTGGCGAGTACGGTGAAGGCTACCTGCGCCTCGCTTATGCCAACTCGGTGGAGAACATCGAGCGAGCGCTGGAGCGGATCGCCGCAATTTTGTAAAAAGAGTCAACGCAGAGTCGCGGAGAGGGCGTAAAGAACACGCCTGGAGAGACGCAGAAAAAATGTGACCGTTCATGCCCTCAGTTTGCTAGGTCACCACAAATTTCATCAGGATCGGGAAAATTTTGATAGTGGTCACAAAGTAAGTGATGGTTGCCTTCCTAGTGCTCTAGGTGGCGTCCCCGCCGCCGAGGACGGCGGCTAGAGCACTATAGTCTCTTCTGCTTTTAAGCGTCACTTACTATCTTACCAGCACCAAAAATTTAAATCTTTGCGTCTCCGCGTTAAAAAAAGGAATAGGCTATGCAAGACAATTCACTGATCATCATCGGGGGCGGATTTGCGGGCCTCTCCGCCGGAATCTACGCCCGGATGAACGGCTATCAAGCCCACATCTTCGAGATGCACACCCTGCCGGGCGGTTTGTGCACGGCCTGGAAACGGAAAGGCTACACCATCGATGGCTGTGTTCACTGGTTGGTGGGCTCCTCGCCTGAGAGCGGCATGCACCGTTTCTGGCAAGAGGTTGGGATTGCCCAAGCGAGCGAGTTCGTCAACCTGGATGAATACATGCGCTATGAAGGCGAGGATGGCCGCACGCTGATTCTCTATACCGACGTCGATCGGCTGGAGGAGCATTTGCTCGCTTTGTCGCCCCAGGATGCCGAACCGATTGGCGAGTTGACCGGGGGCATTCGCATGTGTCTCGATCTCGATCCTCCTTCCCCTGCGGATGCGCTGCTCAAACGACTGCAAAAAGGCTTCAAGTACGTCTTGAAAGGCCGCCAGATGCAGACCTGGATGCAGCTCACCGCCGAGGAATTCGTCACCCGTTTCCAAGATCCGCTGCTGCGCAAGGCGCTGCGGGAGATGTGGTTTCCCCAATTTTCGATGCTTTTCATGCTCTTCACCTTTGCCTGGCTGCATAATCAGAACGCCGGGTATCCCATCGGCGGTTCCTTGCCCCTCTCGCTGGCGATGGCCAATCGCTACAAAGCACTGGGTGGCACGATCGAGTACAGTAGCCGGGTGGAGAAAATTCTGGTCGAAGATGACCGCGCTGTGGGCGTCCGCCTGGCCGATGGCAGTGAACACCGCGCCGGTCGGGTGATCTCGGCGGCGGATGGGCACACGACCTTGTTCGAGATGCTGGATGGGGAGTATGGCGATGATCAAACCCGCCAGCCGTATCAAGAATGGGCCCCATTTCCGCCGCTGCTGTACGTGGGCATCGGTGTCAATCGGACCTTCGAGCAGGAACCCCAAACCGTCTCCGGGATCAGCTTTCCCCTGCGCCAGCCGACCGAGGTCGGGTCAGCCGTCCGGGAGAGGATGGAGCTGCGCATCTTCAACCATGACCCCACCCTGGCGCCGGAGGGCAAGACCAGCATGACGGTGATGTTGCTCAGCGACTACGACTATTGGCGGGAATTGGCTCAAGATCGAGCGGCTTATGATGAAAAGAAGGATCAGATCGCCCGCACCATCGTGGAGTTGCTCGACCAGCGCTTCCCCGGAATTTCCGAGCAAGTCGAGATGGTCGATGTGGCCACACCGATGACGTTTGAGCGCTACACCGGCAACTGGAAGGGCAGCTTCGAGGGCTGGCTGCTCACCCCGGAGAACGCCTCCACCCTGATAAGACCGATGCGCCAGACCCTGCCTGGGTTGGAAAAATTCTACATGTGCGGCCAATGGGTAGAACCCGGCGGCGGACTGCCCACCAGCGTGATGTCCGGGCGCCGCTTGGTGCAGGCACTCTGTAAAGAAGACCAAAAGAAGTTTGAGACGGCGATCGCGTGAGGCGAGCAAAATAGACCCAGAAGAGAGGTTGACCTTTTCCCAAAAGCTCAACATCTTGCTATTTTGTTGCGCATAGCCAAGAGACGACTCCTGCTTGACGCCTCCCTCTGGGGGTGTTATCATGCCACCCTCGAGGTAACTCTTATGGAAGATTTATCCAATTTAACGGTAGACTCAATAGAATCTAATCCGGAACAACCAGAACAAACAAGTGAAGAACCTCAGGCGGTTTCACCGTTGGAGCGTTTCTTGGATCAGATCAAGCAGGCTGGTCTGGTCGAGCCTTTTGTGCGGGTTGGAACGCTCTTGTTGTCCCTGGCGCTGATTTTTTTGCTGCTTTGGGGAATGCGCTCGTTTTACGTACGCGTCTCAGTGCAAGGGGATGATTCGAGTGCAACGGGGATTTTGGGCGCTGCCGAGGCCAAACCGACGCCTATCGGCGAGCTTTCCGGTTTGCCCCCGCTCCAATTGCAGGAGCAACAAGAGGGGGTGCGGCGTGTTTCCGGTATGGGTACCAATATCCCCACCCGGGCGCGCGTCGATGTGACCATCTACACGGTCCAGGCGGGTGATTCGATCTTCGGCATTGCCGATCAATTCAACATCCGGCCGGAGACGGTCTTATGGGCCAACACCGAAATCCTCAATGACAACCCTCACCGCATTCAGGTTGGCCAGGAATTAGCCATCATGCCCGTGGATGGCACCTATCACAAATGGCGGCAAGGGGAAGATTTACGCAAGGTGGCAGAGTATTATGGCGTTGACCCCCAGGCGGTGGTCGAATGGCCGGGGAATCATTTCGATCTTTTCAATAATGACATCGACACGTTGACCATCGAGCCTGGCACCATGTTGATCATTCCTGGCGGCAGCCGCGAGTTGATCGACTACGGCCCGCCGCGCATCCCCCGGAGCAACCCCGCTGTTGCCCGCACCTACGGACCCGGCCATTGTGGCGAACTGACCGAGGGCGTTATTGGCGATGGCTTGTTCATCTGGCCAACCCCGGAGCATTATGTTGGGGGGTATGATTACGATCCTGCCGCGAACCACCCTGCCATCGACATTGCGGGCAATACGGGCCATCCTATCTTTGCCGCCGATGATGGCGTCGTTGTCTATGCCGGTTGGAGCAATCTTGGCTATGGCAACCTGATTGTGCTCGATCACGGCAACGATTGGCAGACCCTCTATGCCCATTTGGATCAGGTCTATGTAGGTTGCGGCGAGAGTGTTTATCAAGGCGCCACAATTGGTACCATGGGGGTCACGGGCAGTTCATCCGGCCCACATCTCCACTTTGTGATGGCCTATGGCGGCACAAAAGTCAACCCCTGGAATTTCTTGCC
>CAZJBA010000196.1:0-5161 GCA_964544065.1 uncultured Anaerolineales bacterium
TGCGTGGCTTACTACCAGTAAGTTCGTAGTCAGGCACGCAGCGCAGCGAAGTACCGTCAAAACGCCACAGTGCATTACTACTACCAATGGGGGATAGGTCTTCTTTTGCCTTTTTGGTACAATGGGGCAGTGGTTGACAGAGAGGGTAAGTTTTAAGAATCCTAAGAGGAGACTGGGGCTCTTTGCTGATGACCTCATATTGGAAGTCCGATCACGATGCTGTTGAATCAAGGTGCAGCGCATGAAGAAACCAATGGAGAACCGCACAATTCTCGTCGTTGATGATGATCCGTCCTTGCTCGAAATGCTGGCGGAATTGTTGCAAAAAAACGATTACGAACCAATAGCTTTGCCCTCGGGCGAGGCTGCTCTTGAGAAGCTGGATGAACTTGATCCTTCCGTCGCGCTAATTGATATCAAGATGGAAGAAGTGTCCGGAATCGAGGTGCTGCAAGCGATAAAAAATTGGAAGCCTGACACAATCTGCATTATGTTGACAGCATATGCAGCTCGAGAAGTCGCTATTGCGGCCATCAATTTGGGCGCCTATAGTTTTTTTGAGAAACCGTATGACCCCGATCAATTGTTATTGACAATCCGCCGGGGCATAGAACACTATCAAGCTGGAGTGGCTTTGCAGGCCAGCGAGGAAAAGTACCGCGATTTGGTCGAGAACATCAACGAGGTTATCTACACCGTTGATGTGAACGGAATCGTTACCTATATTAGCCCGATTGTGGAGTCGCTGGGCGGCTACGCTCCCTCCGAACTTATCGGACGCCCCTTGACAGACTTTGTCTACCCAGATGATTTGCCTGACCTGATGGAGAGCTTCCAGAAAACCATCACCGGTCAGCTTGAACCGTTTGAATATCGGGTCGTGGACAAATCAGGCCAGATTCATTGGGCACGCAGTTCCAGCCGGTTGATCCGGGAAGATGGCCAAATTGTGGGCTTGCGTGGGTCGTTAATCGATATCACCAAGCGCAAACAAACGGAGCTGACTCTCCGGAAGCGCAACCGGCGCATCCAATCGCTTTATCTGGCTAGTTGGCAAATGGGCCGCACGCTAGAGATAGAAAAGATATTTGAAAATGTTTATCAAATCATGGCAGAAGCCCTGCCTTGTGATAGCATGGTCGTTTCTTCCTATGATGAGGAGGAAGAGTTAATTCGTTGTGATTGGAGTATTGGACCAAATGGACTGATGGATGTCTCTAAATTGCCCCCTTTACCTTTGGATCCTGACGGGGAAGGGGTTCAGAGCAAGGTGATTTCCACGGGCGAGTCGTTTTATTTCTCTGATTATCAGAAACAACGCCAAACATCCGAACAGAAGTACTACCTCAAACTGGGTAACGAGCTTGTCGAACAAGGGGAACAACCCGAGGACGGTCGCGTACCCCAATCCGCTCTGGTAGTGCCCCTCAAGCTAGAAAACCGGATTCTCGGTGTCATCCAGGTTTTTAGTATGGAGTTGGATGCTTTCACCCAAGATGATCTCAACTTCTTGGAGGCGCTCTCCCCCCAAATCGCTACTGCCATGGCCAACGCTCGCTTGTATCAACAAGCCCAAAAAGAGATCAAAGAACGTCAACGTGCGGAAGAACAGTTGAAAGCCTATTCTGAGCAGTTGGAGCAACGCGTCCAGGCCCGCACGGTTCAATTGCAAGAGCGCGTTGAAGAGGTCGAACGGCTCAACCAGGCCATGGTTAATTTGCTATCCGACTTGCAAAAGGCCAATACCCGTTTGCAACAAACCAGCCAACAGCTTGCAGAAGCTAATCGGCAGCTCGCTGACGAGCACATCGCTGAACAAACCGCTCTATTGAATCTCTCGCAAGCCTTGTTGGGGGAGTATGAGATAGAATCTATCGCGGATCGGGTTGTCTCGAGTGCCGCTGATGTGCTGGGGGTTGAACTTGCCGCTTTGCTCCTGGTTGATTCTGCTCGAGAGACGTATACCCCTCAAGCTACATTCGGATGGCCAGAAGAGACCCAAAACCAACAAATTTCTTTTGATCCTGAGAGCGCGGTGGGGTTTGTCGCCCGAGAGAAGCAAGCTCTCTGTATCACGGATTTACGACAAGATGACTTCCCTGCCCCTGCATTTGTCCAGGAGGCCGGCGTCAGAGCTCGCCTGCTTGTGCCGGTGTTATATGAAGAAGAGGCGATTGGCTGCCTGACTGTTAATCAGTACCAGCCCCATCGATGGGCGGATAACGAGGTTCGTTTGTTGACGCTGATTGCCAACAGCGCTGCCGAAGCCCTGGGGCGCGCTCGCTTGTTTGAAGCCGAGTCCCGGCGCCGTCAAGAAGCCGAAACGCTCAGTGAAGCAACCTCGGTCTTGGTGTCAACGCTCGAGCTAGATGCCATGTTAGAGAATATCTTGACAAAATTAGAAAATCTCATCCCTTTCGACAGCGCCAGTGTCATGCTGGTAGAAAGAGATGGCCTTGAAGTGGTCGCCTCGAAGAATCTCCCGAATCCTGACGATGTGCGTGGAAAGCGTTATCCCGTCGATGATGCTCTTTTTCGGGAGATGCAGCGAACGGGTCAGGCCTTGATTCTGAGTGATGTTCAAGAAGTCTCTCACTTTCGTGGTTGGGGCGGCACGAACAGCATTCGCGCCTGGATGGCGACGCCTTTGATGGTTCGTGGAGACGTGATTGGTTATCTTACCTTTGATAGCCAACAGCCATCCGTTTTTGGAGAACAGGAGGCAAAATTAGCCCAAGCTTTCGCTAACCAGGCTGCTGCCGCTATTCAAAATGCCAGACTCTATAGGCAAGAAATCCACCGTCGTCAGATGGCTGAAACCACGCGCCAAATCGCTCAGGTTGTCAGCGCCAGCCTGGAAATAGAGGTCATTTTGACGACTCTGTTGGAACAATTGGAAAACGTAGTCGCGTATGACACTGTCTCGGTGTTGGTGACGAGTAATCGCGATCAATGGGAAATGGCCGTCAGCCGCGGTTATGATGATGAAGCCTTGGTGATTCAAGAAGCTAAAAACTTGACTCTCAAGAGCCCCATTTTGGAACAAATGGCAACTGATTTTCAACCTGTTATCATTCCTGATGTTCGCCAATGTGACGATTGGATTTGGATTCCCGGAGCGGAACATGTACGTTCCTTTATGGGTATTCCACTGATTGCTCGCGGGCGGTTGGTCGGCGTTTTGATGCTGGATAGCGTTGAGACCGATTTCTATGGTCAAACCGATTTGGAAACGGTTCAGGTTTTGGTGCAGCATGTCGCTCAAGCCATCGATAACGCTATATTGTTTGAGCAGGTGAGCGAAAACCAAATGCGCCTGG
The DNA here is from genome assembly GCA_964544065.1 of uncultured Anaerolineales bacterium. GTDB lineage: Bacteria > Chloroflexota > Anaerolineae > Anaerolineales > UBA11858 > JAYELX01. The sequence continues at coordinate 3,321 of CAZJBA010000196.1, forward strand.
AATCACTTTCGCGTCAATTGGTGCAAGCGCAAGAAAGCGAGCGCCGCACCTTGGCGCAAGAATTGCATGATCAGATCGGGCAAAACTTGACAGCGGTGAAAATCAACTTGCAAGCATTGCAACGTTTGGCTGCAGACACCAAATTGGCTGATGATTTGGAAGATACCGTTAGAATTGCCGATCGAGCCTTGCAACGGGTCCGTGACCTCTCTCTTGACTTGCGCCCCACCGTGCTGGATGATTTTGGCCTTGAGGCGGCCTTGCGATGGTATCTTGAGCGACAATCCAAATGGTTTGAAATTTCCATCTTTATCGATTTTGATTTGCCCGTCGAACGTTTGGCCTCGGAAATCGAGACCACCTGTTTCCGCATTACCCAGTCTGCTCTGACCAATGTCGCCCGTCATTCCGGGGCTGATCGTGTCTATGTCAGTGTTCAGATGGAGTCAGATCAAACGATCTTGTTGTCCATCGCGGATGATGGCGGCGGTTTCGATACCGAAGGAGCCTGGCAGCGCGCCTCGGAGGGAGAGAGCCTGGGGCTGTTGAGCATGCGCGACCGGGCCGAGCAGCTTGGAGGCAGCTTGTTGATCCACTCCAGTCCGGGAAACGGCGCCAAGGTGGAAGCCCGTATCCCGCTCACCCAATCCCCGCAGAATCAGTAGCGGCAGGCTAAATAAACGCATTAGCTATAGGAACTCCTTAAGCGAGCGAGACAAAACTTCATTAGACATTTACACTCAGCACATGCGCGTATCAGTACGAGGAGAAATACCCTATGAACACAATTCGAACGCTCTTGGTGGACGACAGTCATGAATTTCTCGAAGCGGCGGATCGTTTTCTGGGCACAGACCCGCGCGTCGAAGTCTTGGATAGTGTCCTTGACGGCGCCCAAGCCTTGGAAAAGATTGAGACTCTCCAACCCGATTTGGTGCTTTTAGATCTTTCCATGCCCGGTGTGGGCGGTTTGGATGCGCTCAAACAGATTCACCAGTTGGAAGATCCGCCCAAGGTGATTATTCTAACGTTGTATGACACCTCTATTTACCGTTCTGAAGCCGAGAAATATCGCGCCGATGGCTTTTTGCACAAGAATGATTTTGGGGTCGAGTTGCTCCCCTTGATCCACCGTTTGTTTCCCGAAGCGTGACTCATCTAAACCCAGTCATGATATGCTAGAAAATGGGATTGAGCAAGACAAAATCACATGTCTCAACAGAGTACTTCGTTTTCGTCAAACGACAGGCGACCGCCGTGCGTGCTTCGCAACACTCGACCAGCGCTGAGGTGTTTCTGCCGAGGGCATGCAAAGCAAAAAAAGAGTCTACATAGTTATTTTTACAATGTCACATTAAACGTTTGTTCTAACAAAGTGTAGGTAGTTCGCCGGTTCGCTCGCTCTGCGTGCTTCGCATGCGTCCCCGCAGGGGGAAGTAGGCGTTTTTTGCCGTATCGAAACCCAGAACGGGCTGATCAGAACCGCTCCGCCTAGATTTCGATACGCTGCGCTACTCAATCGGCGGCTCTGCTGTGTTTTATACGAAAATATGACATTGTCAAGTTATGAACCATCCCGATTTTTCGCGGATACAAATGGGGAGAGCTGTGTAGGGCAGGTATCCTTACATGCCGAAAAGGCGGCAGATATCCCCAACGGGGACGCAAAGCGCAGTCCCTCTTCAGGGATGCTACGCGAAAATCTACCTTACATCTCTCCAGTCTTTTGAGAAAATACTCGGGGAAAAAGAAAAACCCCCTCAACCTTGATGCGTTTGTCGGGGGGAGAGGCGACGATGGGATTCGAACCCATGATAAAGGTTTTGCAGACCTCTGCCTTA